>NZ_JBHUTX010000004.1:0-391814 GCF_042671245.1 Streptomyces sp. NPDC057099 | reverse complement strand
CCTTGAGGACGTGCGGCTCGCGCCCCTCCAGGGGCGCGGGGAACTGCGCGATCGGCCCCCACCGGGCCCGCGGACGGCATCAGTCCAGATAACCCCTCAGCTGGTCCGCGAAGGCGTGGTCCCTCAGCTTGTTGAGGGTCTTGGACTCGATCTGCCGTATCCGCTCCCGCGTCACGCCGAAGATGCGGCCGATCTCCTCCAACGTGCGGGGGCGGCCGTCCGCCAGCCCGTAACGGAGCTGGACGACTTTGCGTTCCCGCTCCCCCAGGGTCGACAGGACCGCTTCCAGGTGCTCCCTGAGGAGCAGGAACGCGGCCGACTCCACGGGGCTGGTCGCGTCGCCGTCCTCTATGAGATCGCCGAGGGCGACGTCGTCCTCCTCGCCCACCGGCGCGTGCAACGACACCGGCTCCTGGGCGAGCCGCAGGACCTCGCTGACCCGCTCCGGCGCCAGGTCCAGGTGCGCGGCGACCTCCTCGGGCGTGGGCTCGTACCCGCGTTCCTGGAGCATCCGGCGCTGCACCCGTACGACCCGGTTGATGAGTTCCACGACGTGGACGGGGACCCGGATGGTGCGGGCCTGGTCGGCCAGGGCGCGGGACATGGCCTGGCGGATCCACCAGGTGGCGTAGGTGGAGAACTTGTAGCCGCGGGCGTAGTCGAACTTCTCGACGGCCCGGATGAGGCCGAGGTTGCCCTCCTGGACGAGGTCGAGCATGGTCAGCCCGCGCCCGACGTACCGCTTCGCCACGGACACGACGAGCCGCAGGTTCGCCTCGATGAGCCGGCGCTTGGCCATCCTGCCCATGACGACGATCCGGTCGAGATCCAGCGCCAACTGGCTGTCCAGATCAGGGGTGTTGCTCAGCTTCTCCTCGGCGAACAGACCGGCCTCGACACGGCGGGCGAGTTCGACCTCCTCGGCCGCGGTCAGCAGGGGGATGCGGCCGATCTCCCGCAGGTACTGGCGGAACAGGTCCGAGGAGGGACTGCCGCTCTCGGTGCGGGCAGGCGGCCTCACGACGGCCTCGGGAGCCTCGGCCGTCTCGATGGCCTCGGCGGGCGGCTCCTCCGGCTCCGGTTCCGCCTCGGGGTGGTGCACGACGAGGCTCTGCGCCGGCACCGCTGGGAGGGTGTCGGCCTCCGCGTCCGGCGCGGCACCGGCGTCGGTCTGGGTGAGGGTCTGGGTCTGCACGGGGGCGACCTCCAGGATGATCGCTGCCAAGGTGGGCGGCAGCGGTACTTCGGGGGCGGAGTCGACGGCCTCGCCGCTTTCCGTCCCGTACGCGATGAGCGGAACCGCGGGGGTCTGGGACCCGTGGGTGACGGATCGGCCGCGCTCCGAGGACTCAGGCACCGCAACCCAGTGTGGGGGAAGACACATCGTCGCCACGAGGGGCGTGCGATGACTTTTTGCGTCCGGGACGTGACCGCGCGGTGACCCTCCCCGGAAACCCGGGTGCCTCTGCCACCACTGATCTGGCACGATCCGCGGGTGTCCGCTTCCCTGTACGAAACACATGTGACGGTGCGCTGCTCCGGTACCGGCGCGGCGGAACGGCTGGGCCGGTGGGCGGCCGAGGCCGGTCTCAAGCTGACGCACATCGTGCTGGCCCGGGGCCGGATGCGCGACCAGCCGATGCTCACCCTGGCCGGTTCCGCGTCGTACGCCGAGGAGTCCCGGCGGGCGCGGGAGGTGACGGCGCGCCTGCGGGCGGACGGCTTCGAGCCCGTGCGCGTGAAGATCGAGTCGTCGCCGTGGGCGCCGGAGGTGCCGCTTGGGCCGTGCGCGGACGGACGGTACTTCGAACACCATGTGAAGCTGCTGCTCGCCCCGGACACGGACCTCGCGGATCTCGCCGCCCGGGTGCTGCCGCACGGCGCCCATCTGTCGTGGAACGCCCGGCGGGTGCGGGACGCGGCCCGGCACGAGCGGTTCGTGACCCAGCGGTGCCACGGGGTGGACGCGGAGGGCGCCGGGCTGGCGTTGGAGGGGCTGCTGTCGGCGCTCGCCGGCCTCGAAGTGCTGCGGGTGGAGCGTGAGTTCGTGCTGCACGACAGTGATGTGTCGGTGGACGACGGATGGCTCGGGGAGCCGGTGGGGGTGTCGGAATGAAACAGACGTGGCAGGACTTCGGCTGGACGAACACGGAGATTCCCCGTGAGCCCCTGGACGACGCCACCCGCAGGGCCGAGCAGCTGCCGAAGTCGCTCCGGCCGGTGCCGGGGGACGACGTCGTGCAGCTCCCGGTCTTCGACCCGGCCCTGAAGCACTACCAGAACGCCTACCGCGCCACCGACCCGCGCTTCGCCGACCCGGCCCGGGGCGAGGCATGGCGGGCGGCCCGCCGCCGGGCCCTGCACCTGGTGCCGGCCGCGATCGCCGACTCGGAGTGGGTGGACTCGCTGGTGCTGCGGGGCAGCGTGCTGATGTCGGTGTGGTTCGGGGACGCCGCCCGCGAGCCCGGGGACCTGGACTTCGTCGTCGTACCGCACACCTGGCGGATCGACGACGGGCGTACGGACCGGATGCTGAGCGGGATCGCCGAGGCCGCGCAGGCACTGGCCGACGCCCGCGGGCGCGAGGTCGGCATCTCGGCCCGGGGCGCGGTGGTCGAGGACATCTGGACCTACGAGCGGGTGCCGGGCCGTCGGGTGCTGCTGCCGTGGAGTGCGCCCGGGCTGCCCGGCGGGCACGTCCAGCTCGACTTCGTCTTCAACGAGCGGCTGCCCGCGGAGCCCGAGCCGGTCGAGCTGCCGGGCGGCGCGATCGTGCAGGCGGCGACGCCCGAGCTGTCGCTGGCGTGGAAGCTGATGTGGGTGATCAACGACATGTACGCGCAGGGCAAGGACCTGTACGACGCCGTGCTCCTGGCCGAGCGGCATCCGCTGCGCCGCGAGCTGCTGCACGAGGTGTTCCGGCTGTCGGGCGAGTGGCCGTACCCGTACCGCGAGGAGATCCTTCTGGAGGACGTGGTGGAGGCGGTCGGGTACGTGGAGTGGAACCACTTCGTCAAGGAGTATCCGCGGTTCAGGAACGACGAGAGGGCGTTCGCCGAACGGTTGGTGCGGGCCGTGACCCCGACGTTCGAGGGGACCGGGGCCTGACCCGGTCTACAGCGCGGCGGCGCCGTGTTCGCGCAGGGTCTGGTCGTACTGCTGGAGGACCCAGAGTTCGTTCTGGACGGCGGCCAGCTGGGCCGGGTCGCCCTGGGTGGCGACGCGGGTGAGCTGGCCGGTGATGTCGCGGATGCGGCGCTCCACGGCGCGGCGGCGGACGGTGACCAGTTGGGCGCCGGCGTAGGGCTCGTCGACGCCCTTCACGCCCTTGTGGAGCATGATCGCCTCGACGGCCAGTTCGGTGACCATCGCGCGGACCGCGTCGTCGGGGGCGGCCTCGCGGACCTTGACCAGGTAGTCCTGGGGGTCCGCGACGCCCAGTTCGGCGCCGCCCGCGTCCAGGATGGCCATGCGTACGGCGGCGTAGGGCGGGGCGGTGAACTCGTCGGCTCCGTAGGCGTCGAAGGCCGGGGAGACCAGTTCCGGGCGCTGGAGGGCCAGTTTGAGGAGTTCGCGTTCGGTGGCGAAGACGGGGTTGCGGAGGTTGAGGGCCGGGCCGCGGGGGGCGGCGGACGGCTGGGTGGAGGCGTACTGCCGTGACGCCTGCTGGTGCCGGTCGGGGGCCGGGCCCTTGCCGCCGCGGTCGCGGGCCCAGCGGGCCAGTTGGGCCACGCGCTTGACCACGAACTGGGTGTCGAGGATGCCGAGCATGCCGGCGAGCTGGACGGCGACCTCGTGCTGGGCGCCGCTGTTCTTGATGCGGGCGACGACGGGGGCCGCCTCGTCCAGGGCGGCGGCGCGGCCCGCCGGGGTGTCGAGGTCGTAGCGGGCGACGATCTGGCGCAGCGCGAACTCGAAGAGCGGGGTGCGGGGTTCGACCAGGTCGGCCACGGCCTCGTCGCCCTTGGCGAGGCGCAGGTCGCAGGGGTCCATGCCGTCGGGGGCGATGGCGATGTACGTCTCGGCGGCGAACTTCTGGTCGTCCTCGAAGGCGCGCAGGGCCGCCTTCTGGCCGGCGGCGTCGCCGTCGAAGGTGAAGATGACACGGGCCGAGCCGTTGTCCATGAGGAGCCGGCGGAGGATCTTGATGTGGTCGCCGCCGAAGGCCGTGCCGCAGGTGGCGATGGCCGTGGTGACGCCGGCGAGGTGGCAGGCCATGACGTCCGTGTAGCCCTCGACCACGACCGCGCGGCTGGACTTCGCGATGTCCTTCTTCGCCAGGTCGATGCCGTAGAGGACCTGGGACTTCTTGTAGATCGCCGTGTCGGGCGTGTTGAGGTACTTGGGGCCGTTGTCCGCCTCGTAGAGCTTGCGGGCGCCGAAGCCGACGACCTCGCCGCCGATATCGCGGATGGGCCACATCAGACGGCCGCGGAAGCGGTCGATGGGGCCGCGGCGGCCCTCCTGGGAGAGCCCGGAGAGGAGGAGCTCCTTGTCGGTGAAGCCCTTGCCGCGCAGGAAGCGCGTGAGGTGGTCCCAGCCCTGGGGGCTGTAGCCGACGCCGAAGTGGACGGCGGCGGCCTGGTCGAAGCCGCGCTCGGCGAGGAAGACCCGGCCGGTGTCGGCCTCGGGGGACGTCGCGAGCTGTTCCGCGTACCACTCCGCGGCGATCTTGTGGGCCTCGACCAGGCGGATCCGTTCGCCGCGCTGGTGGGAGGGGTTGTACCCGCCCTCCTCGTAGCGCAGGGTGATGCCCGCCTGGCCGGCCAGGCGCTCGACCGCCTCCGAGAAGGAGAGGTGGTCGATCTTCATCACGAATGTGATGGTGTCGCCGCCCTCCTGGCAGCCGAAGCAGTGGAACAGCCCCTTACTGGGGCTGACCTGGAAGGACGGTGACTTCTCGTCGTGGAACGGGCAGAGACCCTTCAGGTTCCCGCCGCCCGCGTTGCGCAGCTGGAGGTACTCGGACACCACGGCGTCGATCGGGACCGCGTCCCGTACCGCCTTCACGTCCTCGTCGTTGATCCGTCCAGCCACGCGTGAATTCTACGGGGGCCGGAGGGGGCCTAAGGCGCCAGGTTTTCCAGCGGAACGTGCGGGTCCGCCAGAGACTCGGTGTTCACCTGGGCCTTGGTGCGGATCAAGTGCTGGATCTTGTCTGTGACGTCCCACACGTTGACGTTCATCCCGGCCAGGACGCGGCCCTCCTTCACCCAGAAGGCGATGAACTCGCGCTTGCCCGCGTCCCCGCGGATCACCACCTGGTCGTAGGTGCCCGGGGGCGCCCAGCCGGAGTACTCCATGCCCAGGTCGTACTGGTCGGAGAAGAAGTAGGGCACGCGGTCGTACGTCACCGCGCGGTCGAGCATGCAGCGGGCGGCCGCCGGTCCGCCGTGCAGCGCGTTGGCCCAGTGCTCCACCCGCAGGCTGGTCTCGAAGAGGGCGTGGTGGAAGGAGGCCACGTCGCCGGCCGCGTAGATGTCCGGGTCGGAGGTGCGCAGCCGCTCGTCGACTTTGACGCCGCCGCCGTGGGCGCGGTCGGCGATCTCCAGGCCGGCCGCCTCCGCGAGGTGGGTGCGGGGGGCCGCGCCGATCGCGGCCAGGACGTCGTGCGCCGGGTGCTCCTCGCCGTCGTCGGTGCGGGCGGCGAGGACCATGCCGTCCTGGCCGACGATCTCGGTGAGCCGGCCGCCGAAGTGGAAGCGGACGCCGCGCTCGCGGTGCAGCTCGGCGAAGAGCCCGCCGAGCTCCGGGCCGAGAACGCCGTGCAGCGGGGTCGGCTCGGGCTCGATGACCGTGACCTCCGCGCCGTACTCGCGGGCCGCCGCCGCGACCTCCAGGCCGATCCAGCCGGCGCCCGCGATCACGAGGTGGCCGTTGTCGCGGCCGAGGTTGGTCAGGACGTGTTTGAGCCGTTCGGCGTGGGCGAGGCGGCGCAGGTGGTGCACGCCCGCCAGGTCCGTGCCCGGGATGTCGAGGCGGCGGGGCTCGGCGCCGGTCGCCAGGAGCAGCTTGTCGTAGCGGACGACGGTGCCGTCCTCGCCGAAGCGGACCGTCTTGGCGGTGCGGTCGATCGCGTCGACGGTCTGGCCCAGGTGCAGCTCGATGTCGTTGGCCGCGTACCAGGCGGGCTCGTGCACGAAGACGCTGTCGCGTTCCTCCTTGCCGAGGAGGTAGCCCTTGGACAGGGGCGGGCGCTCGTAGGGGTGGTCACGTTCGTCGCAGATCAGTATCACGCGGCCGGTGAAGCCCTCCGTGCGGAGCGTCTCGGCTGCCTTGGCGCCTGCCAGTCCGCCTCCGACGATGACGAATGTCTGATCCGCGTCGACCACTTGATGCCTCCTCGTAACGGTGTCGCCACTTGCGAGCGTCCCGCACGGAGCGTGATGCGGGAAGAGGGAGTGACCCGATCAGGCCACGGAGGGTCACATTCGGGGGTGCTCACGTCCCGAGCGTCGCGTCAGTCTCATGCCTGCCCCGTCAGACGGGCGTGAAGCGAACGGGCCGACGTGTCGGTGAGGGAGGCGATGTGGTCGACGATCACCCGCTTGCGCGCACGGTCGTCCGGCGCCTGGTCGAACAGGGCGCGGAACTGCGGGTCCAGGCCGTCGGGGGCGCGGGCGGTGAGCGCCTCGGCCAGTTCGGCCACGACGACGCGCTGGTCGGCGCGCAGGCGTTCCTGCTCGGCGCGCTGCATGACGTAGAGGTCGGCGACGGCCTTGAGGACGGCGCACTCCATCCGGGCCCGCCGGGGCACGACCAGTTCGGCGGCGTACCGGGTGAGCCGTCCGGTGCCGTACCCGGCGCGGGTCGCGGACTCGGCGGCCAGGCAGAAACGGCCGATGAGCTGACTGGTGGCGTCCTTCAGCCGGGCCTGGGCCACGGCGGTGCCGTCGTAGCCGTGCGGCCACCACTCCTGGGCGAGGAGCCCGTCCAGGGCCTCGGCGAGTTCCGCGGGGTCGGTGTCGGAGGGTACGTAGCGGCCGCGGGCGACCTCGAAGACGTCCTGGCGTTCGGGGTCGGCGTGCAGGCAGTTCGGGTCGATGTGGCCGGCGTGCAGGCCGTCCTCCACGTCGTGCACCGAGTAGGCCACGTCGTCGGCCCAGTCCATGACCTGCGCCTCGAAGCAGGTGCGGGTGCCGGGGGCGTCCTTGCGGAGCCAGTCGAAGACGGGGCGGTCGTCCTCGTAGACGCCGAATTTGGGTGAGGCCGGGTCGGTGGGGTGGGCGCCTCGGGGCCAGGGGTACTTGGTGGCGGCGTCGAGGGCCGCACGGGTGAGGTTGAGGCCGACGGAGCCCTCGGGGGTGAACCGCTTGGGCTCGATGCGGGTGAGGAGCCTGAGGGACTGGGCGTTGCCCTCGAAGCCGCCGCAGTCCGCCGCGAACTCGTTGAGGGCCTGTTCGCCGTTGTGCCCGAAGGGCGGGTGGCCCAGGTCGTGGGAGAGGCAGGCGGCTTCCACGAGGTCCGGGTCACAGCCGAGGGCCGCGCCGAGTTCCCGGCCGACCTGGGCGCATTCCAGGGAGTGGGTGAGACGCGTGCGAGGGCTGGCGTCCCAGGCCGGGCCCATGGTGCCGGGCGTCACCACTTGGGTTTTGCCGGCGAGGCGTCGCAGGGCGGCGGAGTGGAGGACTCGGGCGCGGTCGCGCTGGAAGGCGGTGCGGCCGGGGCGTTTGTCTGGCTCTTGGGCCCAGCGGTCGACTGACGTCGGGTCGTAGGCCGGGGGGTGTTGTGCGGTGCCGTCCATGTGTCGACAGTATGCGCCCGTGCGACACCGGGTTCCGCCGTCGGGCCTACGCCCTGACCGTGGTGCGGGTGCAGGTGCCGTCCTCGTAATGGTCGCCGTGTTTCAGGCAGATACCGAGCACCAGCTTTTTCCCTTCGGGAAAGTCGAGGTTGAATTCTCGACCCGAGAGCCCATCCGGATCGTAGTACGCGAAATCCTTGCCACCGATGGACACCGAGACACTGCGGCCGTCGTCGGCATAGTCGATGACGGTGAGACGGTCACCCTTGCTCTTGAAGAGCGCTCGCCCGGCACCCGCTTTCAGATCACCCCACGCAAGGGTCCTTACCGCGCCGTCCGCCTGTGCCGGAGTGGCGAACGTCAGAATCAGCAGGGCGCTCGATGCGAGGACGCCCATGACCGTTCGATTGCGACTTACCATGCTGAATCCGATTTCCTTTCGCGATGCATCGCTCACTGGCGTATGCGATGCACGCTATGCGGCGGCAGCATGGGTTTCATCAGCACTCAGTTCACATTTACTTGGCGATGCGTCCACTCGCGCCGGTTACGCCGTCCGTGCCGGGCGAGGCGACGTCTCAGGCCGAGGCCAGGTGCGGGACGGCGGGCGACGTCGCCAGGGCCTCGTCGTAGCGGTGGAGGAGGAGCTGGGCCATCGCGGGGTGGGTGCCGAGGGGGGACGCCGCGATCCAGGGGGCCGATCGGGTGCACTCCGTGGCGAAGCGGCCGGGGGCGGTGAAGTAGGAGGCGAGGGCGATGTGGGGGCGGCCACGGGCGGCGAGGGTGCGGACGGCCGAGGGGACCGTGGGGGTCGAGGCCGAGGCGTAGGCGGGGAGGACGGGGACGCCCAGGCGGGAGGCCAGGAGGTGGGCCGTGCGGGCGGTGTCCCGCTTCGCGTCCGGGTCGCGGGAGCCCGCCGCGGCGAGGACGACCGCGCTGGAGCTGCGGGGGGTGCGGCCCCAGCCGGCTTCCGTGAGGCGGGACTGGAGGGCGTCCACCAGGAGGGGGTGCGGGCCCAGGGGGGCCGCCACGCGGGTGCGGGCCCGGGCCGCCGCGGCCATCTCGGGGATGTCCCGCTTGACGTGGTAGCCGCGGCTGAGGAGGAGCGGGACGAGGACCGCTTCCGTGTCCCCGAGGGCGGCGAGCGTGTCGGGGAGCAGAGGGGCGTTCAGTTCGATGTGCCCGAGGTGCACCGGCAGGCCGGGGCGCAGCGCGCGAACCCGGTCGAGGAGGGCGCGGACCGTGCTCAGCGCGCGCGGGTCGCGGCTGCCGTGCGCCACGACGACGAGGGCGGGCGGGACCGGGCGGCGGGCCGCGGTCGGCGGGACGAGGCTGAGCTGGCTGGGCATGTACCGATGGTCGCGGCGCCACGTTGCCTCCCCGTTGCGTGGGGGTCACAGGTGTTTTCCGGCGGTTCACCATCGGCGGCACCGGGCAGTGAACCGGACGGGCCGATCGGACGTCCTCGAAGGTCAGACCGACCTGGGGAGGGACCTGTCCGATGCGTGATCCGAAGTTCCGCAGACCGAGACTGCCGCGTACCCGCCGGGGGCAGCGGCGGCTGGTGCAGGCCGTGATGGCCGGGTGCGTGCTCGGGCTGCTTCCGGCGACCTGGATGTACGCGGTGGCGGGCGACCGGCTGCGGACGGCGGCGGACGTGCCGCGTACCGATGTGGCGGTGGTGTTCGGGGCGGGGCTGTGGGAGGGGGAGCCCTCGCCGTACCTCGCGCACCGGCTGGACGCGGCGGCGGAGCTGTACCGGAAGGGGCGGGTCGAGGTGGTGCTCGTCACCGGGGACAACAGCCGCGAGGACTACGACGAGCCGGACGCGATGCGCGTGTATCTGACGCGGCACGGGGTGCCCGACGGGCGGATCGTCAGCGACTACGCCGGATTCGACACGTGGGACTCCTGCGTGCGCGCGAAGAAGATCTTCGGTGTGGACGAGGCCGTGCTGATCAGCCAGGGCTTCCACATCCGGCGGGCGGTGGCGCTGTGCCGGGCGGCGGGGGTCGAGTCGTACGGGGTCGGGGTGGACGCGGTGCACGACGCGACCTGGTACTACGGCGGTGCCCGGGAGATCTTCGCCGCCGGGAAGGCGGCGCTGGACGCGGTGTTCCGGCCGGATCCCCGGTTCCTCGGGCCTCAAGAGCCGGGCGTGGAGCGGGCGTTGGCCAAGGCCGAATAGCTTGTCGGATGAATCAGGACGTTCTGCCGGAGTGGGTTTGATGCGCACATTTCACCCCAGGGTATGAAATACGGCTTGGATGCTCTCCGTGTTCACGTGCTCACGCTTAGTGTCTTCGCCGTGCGGCGGCGGATCGGGCCGCCGCCGCGAACTGGGGGAAAGGACATCTGATGACTCGACTTCGCTCCGCGCTGGTAATGGCCGCCGCGGGCGCGCTGCTGGCCGCTCCGGCCGCCATGGGGACCGCCTCGGCGGCACCCGTGGCCGTCCCGGCGGTCAAGGCCCCGGAGCCGGGCTGCGCGAAGCTCGGCGCCTCCGGCCAGTGGTGGGCCGACATCCACAACGTGTGCGGGCACACCATCTCCGCCAGCGTGGAAGTCGACGGCTTCGACCCCTCGTGTATCCAGATCGGCCCCGGCGGGGTCGGGAGGATCGGTCTGGACGTGGGCGACGAGCCGTACTACGCGTACGAGTGCTGACCGGGGCCGTGCCCTGACCAGGCACAGCCCTTGAACGTGGCCGGGGACGGCCGGCGCGCTCCGCGTGTCCCGTCCCCGGCCTTTTCCGCAGCGGTCAGCTTCCGTGGAAGCGCGGTGTGCGCTTCTCCAGGAACGCCGCCATCCCCTCCTTCTGGTCGTCGGTCGCGAACAGGGCGTGGAACACCCGCCGTTCGAAGCGGATGCCGTCCCTGAGGCCCGTCTCCAGGGCCCGGTCGACACACTCGCGGGCCGCCCTGACCGCCGTACGGCCGTAAGAGGCGACCGCCGCGGCCGCTCCCAGAGCCTCGTCGAGGACCCGGTCGTCGGGGACCACGCGGGAGACCAAGCCGCAGCGCTCGGCCTCCCGGGCGTCCATCGTGCGGCCGGTGAGCACCAGGTCCATGGCCTTGGCCCGGCCTGCCAGGCGGGTCAGCCGCTGGGTGCCGCCGATGCCGGGGATCACGCCCAGCTTGATCTCCGGCTGGCCGAAGAGGGCCGACTCCCCCGCGACGACGAGATCGCACATCATGGCCAGCTCACAACCGCCGCCGAGCGCGTAGCCGTTGACGGCGGCGATCTTCGGGGTGCGCAGGTCCGCGAAGTCCTCCCAGGCCGCGAAGTAGTCCTCGGACAGCATGTCGACGGCAGACTTCGCCGCCATCTCCTTGATGTCCGCGCCGGCCGCGAAGACCTTCTCCGAGCCGCTGACGACGACGCAGCCCACGTCCGGGTCGTGATCCAACGGCCCGAGGACGCCCAGGAGTTCGGCCAGCAGTTCCGAGCTGAGCGCGTTGAGGGCGTGCGGCCGGTGCAGGCGGACGGTCACCACACGGCCGTCTCGCTCGACCTTCAGGTTGTTCATCTTCCGTCTCCTTCAGCAGGGTTACGAGGCGGGGTCACGAGTCCCAGATCGCGCCGTACGCCGGAATGCCGCGCCGCTCCAGGCCGTGCACCACCTGCCAGGTCAGCCGCTTGTTGGAGATGCAGATGACGGCCTCCGCCCCGAAGTCGCGGTACGCGGCGTGGGCGAGGTGCACCATGTCCGGCTTGCCGTGCCGGGAGGTGTCCCAGACCAGGGCGTGCGGCTGGACGGCGAGGATCTCGTCGACGAGGGCGTCGCCGTAGGTGGCCCGGGGATCGCGGGTCGCCCAGACGAGGCGGGAGGGCACCTCGGCGGCGAGCAGATGGGGCAGGCAGGGGCCGATGCCGCTGCCGGTCGCCACGTACACCACCTTCTTGAACAGGACCTCGATGTTGGCGACTCCGGCCGTGGTGATGCCCTTGACCCACACCCGCTCGGGCAGGTCGTCGATGAACGAGCCGGTCCAGTCACCGGCGCGGGAGATGGTCAGCCGGAAGCCGGAGCGGCCGGGGGCGGGGACGTTGGCGAAGGAGTGCCACTCCCTGAGCGGGCTGCGGCTGATCGCCGTCGAGGAGCCGGCGAAGGGCGTCTCGCCGTAGTCGAAGCGGGCCAGTGCCACATGCGGCGAGGGGCGTTCGGTGCGGACGTCCACCTTGCGCAGCCGCAGCCAGGGCAGGGCCACGCTGAACGTGACGACGGCGAGGACCGCGAGCGGTAACGGGCCCTGGCCGGAGAGCAGGGTGTGGGTCCAGAAGAGCGCGAGGGCGCCCCAGCCGCCGAAGCGGTGGATCTTCTCGAAGTGGTCGTGGTGGCGGGAGCGGAAGGGCGGCAGGGCGGTGGCGATGATGAACGCGAGGAGCGCCAGGAGGGCCCAGCCGACGGCCATGAGAGGGCCGTTCGGTGTCGTGACCGTCAGCGCCAGGAACCAGGCCGTGCCCGCCAGCGCCCCGCCCACGTGCAGTCCGCCGAAGTGGTACACCTTGCCGAGCGTCCAGCGGACCTTCAGCGGCCAGTGCGTCGGGGCCGAAGTCGCCAGCCTGAAGAAGAGGTTGACGACGTACTGCTGGCGTACGACGACGGCCAGGGCGAGGTTGGCGAGGGCGGCGTGCCCGAGGGTGGGGGTGGCCAGGGGCCAGGCGACCCACAGGAACGCCGCGTTGGCCAGCAGCACCAGGGCCGCCAGGCGGTTGTAGTGCGTCAGGCGGGGGTGCTTGAGCAGACGGCGGGGTGCGGGGAGGAGCGGCGGGAGCTCGCCCGAGTCCCGGTGTGCGCGGGGCGGGGACGTGGTCATCGGGCCACCGCCAGGCGCTCCTCGATCATGCGCAGCAGCGCCTGTTTGTCGACCTTGCCGCGGTCGGTCCCGGGGAGGTGGGCGAGCGGCAGGACCTGCTCGGGGACGCAGTAGTAGGGCAGGGCGTCCGCGACCGCGCGGCGGGCCGCGTCCGGGTCGACGTCCGCCGGGCAGACGAAGGACACCAGGGTGCGGGCGTCGCGTCTCAGGGTGACGGCGCGGGTGCAGCCGGCGGCCTCCAGCACGGAGGAGACGGAGTCCAGCTCGACGCGGAAGCCGCGCACCTTGACCTGGTCGTCGGTACGGCCGAGGTGTTCGAGCCGGCCGTCGAGGGTCCAGCGACCGAGGTCGCGGGTGCGGAACATACGGCGGCCGCCGCCGAGGAACGGGTCGGGGGCGTAGCGCTCGGCGTTGAGCGCGTCGTTGCCGAGGTAGCCCGCGGAGACGCAGTCGCCGCCCGCCCACATCTCGCCGGTCTCGCCCACGGGCAGGGGGCGGCGGTCGGCGTCGAGGACGTAGACCGTGTTGTTGGGGGTGGGGCGGCCGATGGTGAGCAGCGGGGCGTGCGGGTCGTGGCGGCTCATCGTGTTGACGATCGTGGTCTCGGTCGGGCCGCAGCAGTTGTGGAAGGCGGCCTGCCGGGCCCACCGGTCGGCCAGCGTGCGCGGGCAGGGCTCCCCCGCCACGGCGACCGTGCGCACGCGGGGGCAGGCGGCGGGGTCGAGGCCGGACAGCACGGTCGGCGTCGCGATGAGCACGTCCGCCGTGCGGGCCGCCGCGGCGATGTCCTTGCCGCGGATGACGAGGGTGCCGCCGTGGGTGAGGCAGCCGAGGATCTCCCAGGCGGCCATGTCGAAGGCGATGCTGAGGAGCTGGGCGACCCGGTCGCCTGGGCGGATGCCGAGGCCGCCCGGTTCGGTGAGCAGGAGGTTGGCCACGTTGCGGTGGGTGACCTTCACGCCGTTGGGGCGGCCGGTGGTGCCGGAGGTGAACAGGACGTAGCAGCCGTCGTCGGGCCCTACGGCGGTGACCGGCCGTGGCGCGTACGGCAGCGGCTTGTCGAGCGGGAGCAGCAGATGGCCGGCCGGCAGCGGCACGCGGTGGGCGTGTTCGGCGACGGTGAGGACGACCCGGGTGCGGGCGGTGCGGATGACGTGGGTGAGCTGGGCCGGGGGCGCGAGGCCGATGTCCTGGGGGACGTAGGCGGCGCCGGCCTTCAGGATGCCGAGCAGGCCGACGAGCATCGGGAGGGAGCGGCGGACGAAGAGGCCGACGTGGTCGCCGGGGCGTACGCCCTCGCGGATCAGGCGGGCGGCGAGGGCATCGGCGTAGCGGTCGAGCTCGCCGTAGGTGAGGCGTGCGCCCTGGTGTTCGGCGGCCACGGCGTGCGGGGTGGCGGCGGCGTGCCGGGCGACGGCGTGGTGCAGGAGCGGGTCGGGGACGGGGACGGTCGGGCCCCGGCCGAACTGGTGGAAGAGGCGCTTGTCGTGGGGGTTCAAGTGGCGCAGAGGCATGATCGGGTGGCCTCCTGGCTGTTTCGAGTGTCGGATTGCCACCGGCGGCGGAGCCGCAGGTGGATGCAGCCGTGAATGGCGGGCATGCCCGGGTGTCGAACGCCGTGCGGAGTCGTGCGAGCGCTGCGCGTAGCGAGAGCGTAGTGCGGCTGCTTCAACTCTCAACGAGGCCGGATCGGACAAGAAAGGAACGCAATGAGCCACATGTGGCGTTTCTCGTCCCACAGGCAACGTCCGTACCGGTCGGCGACGACCTGAAGGCGGGCAGGCCTGTGCCTCACACGGGCGGGCCCGGGTGCCTCACGCGGACCGGGCGGCGGCGGGGAGGTCCCCGTCCCGGCCGCGTAACAGGGAGCCGTGCCGCGCGTAACACGGCCGAAGCACGCTGAACGGTATGCAGAACACCGCCACGCCCACGCACTGCCCGTACTGCGCCCTGCAGTGCGGGATGAACCTGACGCCCACGCCGGACGGGACCGTCGAGGTGAGCGAGCGCGCGGACTTCCCGGTGAACCGGGGCGCGCTGTGCGGCAAGGGCCGTACGGCACCCGCGGTGCTGGCCTCGAACGTCCGTCTGACCTCGCCACTGGTGCGTTCCGGGGGTGAGCTGGTGCCCGCCTCCTGGGACGAGGCGCTGGACCGGATCGCCGCGGGGCTGCGCCGGACGCGCGCGGAGCACGGGCCGGACGCGGTCGGGGTGTTCGGCGGGGGCGGGCTGACGAACGAGAAGGCGTACACGCTCGGCAAGTTCGCGCGGGTCGTGCTCGGCACGTCCCAGATCGACTACAACGGCCGTTTCTGCATGTCGTCGGCGGCTGCCGCCGGCATCAAGGCGTTCGGGCTCGACCGGGGGCTGCCGTTCCCGCTGGAGGACATCCCGAAGACGGGCTGTGTGATCCTCGTCGGGTCGAATCTCGCGGAGACCATGCCGCCGTCGCTGCGCTTCTTCAACGAGCTGCGGGAGAACGGCGGCACGCTGATCGTGATCGACCCGCGCCGCACGAAGACCGCCGAGCAGGCGGACCTGCACCTGGCGCCCCGGCCGGGCACGGACCTGGCCCTCGCCCTGGGCCTGCTGCATCTGGTGATCGCCGAGGGGCGGGTGGACGCGGAGTACGTCCAGGAGCGCACGGTGGGCTGGGAGGACGCGCGGGCCGCGGCGATGGCGCACTGGCCGGAGTACGTGGAGCGGATCACGGGGGTGTCCGTTCCTCAACTGCGGGAGACCGTACGGCTGTTCTGCGAGCCGGAGTCGGCGATGGTACTCACCGCGCGCGGGCCCGAACAGCAGTCCAAGGGCACGGACACGGTGGGCGCGTGGATCAACCTGTGCCTGGCGACCGGCCGGGCGGGCCGTCCGCTGTCCGGGTACGGCTGTCTGACCGGGCAGGGCAACGGGCAGGGCGGACGCGAACACGGGCAGAAGGCCGACCAGTTGCCCGGCTATCGCAAGCTCGACGATCCGGCGGCGCGGCGGCATGTCGCCGAGGTGTGGGGTGTCGACCCGGAGTCGCTGCCGGGCCCGGGGCGCAGTGCGTACGAGCTGCTGGACGCGCTGGGCACGGACATCAGGTCCCTGCTGCTGATGGCCTCCAACCCGGTGGTCTCGGCGCCGCGTGCCGCGCACATCGAGGAGCGCATCAGGTCGCTGGACTTCCTGGCCGTGTGCGACGTGGTGCTGTCGGAGACGGCGGCGCTCGCGGACGTGGTCCTGCCGGTCACGCAGTGGGCGGAGGAGACGGGCACGACGACCAACCTGGAGGGCCGGGTCCTGCTCCGCCGCCGGGCGATCACCCCGCCCCAGGGCATCCGCAGCGACCTGGAGGTCCTCCACGAACTCGCCGCCCGCCTGGGCGTGGAGAAGGGCTTCCCGACCGACCCCGAGGAGATCTTCGAGGAACTCCGCCGCGCGAGCGCGGGCGGCCCGGCGGACTACTCGGGGATCACGTACCGCAGGCTGGTGGAGGAGGACGGGGTGTTCTGGCCTTGTCCGAGGGGTGGGGAGGCGGTGGAGCAGCCCGCCGCGGGTGACACAACGGCCATGGCGCACCCCGGCACCCCCCGCCTCTTCCTCGACCGGTTCGCCACCCCCGACGGACGGGCCCGGTTCGTCGCCGTCTCCCACCGTGCGATCGCCGAGGAACCCGACGACGAGTACCCCGTGCTGCTGACCACGGGACGGGTCGTGGCGCAGTACCAGTCCGGGGCGCAGACGCGGCGCGTGGCGGAGCTGAACGCTGCCGCGCCCGGCCCGTTCGTGGAGTTGCATCCGCGGCTGGCGGCGCGGCTCGGGGCGGCAGAGGGGGATCCGGTCGCCGTCGTGTCGCGGCGGGGCCGGGCCGTGGCGCCCGCGAGGATCACCAACGCCATCCGCCCCGACACCGTGTTCATGCCCTTCCACTGGCCGGGCGAGGGCCGCGCCAACTCCCTCACCAATCCCGCACTCGACCCGACCTCCCGGATGCCGGAGTTCAAGGCGTGCGCGGTGCGGTTGGAGGCGGTGCGGGGCTGAGTGCCCGGGGTTACCGAGGAGCCGGGGCCAGGGCCTCGCTCAGGTCGGGGATGTCGTCCCGGCTGCGCAGCGCTGTCGCCGCCGTCAGGTGGCCGAGGCGCCGTCTGGACGGCTCGTCGAGATCCGCCAGGACACCGGACAGATACCCGGCGGCGAAGGCGTCGCCCGCACCGACCGGTTCGACGACCTCGACGGCGAGGGCGGGCGCGAGGGTGACCTCACCCGCCGCGTACGACGTGGCCCCGTGCTCGGCGTCCATCGACGGCCGACACCTCGGCAGGCGACAGCACAAGCCGGGCACGATGCCCGAACTGACACTTGCCCAAGACACCTTGACTCATTCGATGCCCCCTGCTGGTGTGCGCTGCCGGCCCGAGGCCCCAGCTCTTCGCGAGGCGGGCAACCTCTCGCAGTGGCGCGACTGGCAGGCATCAGTTCTGACGGGCAAGGCCCTCTGACACAGGCCTCGGTGGTGTCCGCACCCGAACTGCGGACACCACCGAGTGTCGTGAGGGGGCGGTTCAGCCCACCTTGACGGCGCTCCAGGCCGCGGCCACGGCCTTCTGCTCCGTGCTGCCGCTGCCGTAGAGGTCCTTCGCCGCGTTCAGGGTCGCCTTACGGGCGGCCGCGTAGTCGGTCGAGGAGGTCATGTAGACCGTCAGGGCGCGGTACCAGATCTTGCCCAGCTTGGCCTTGCCGATGCCCTTGACCGTGGAGCCATTGCAGGTCGGGGAGGAGTGGCTGACGCCGTTGATGGTCTTGGCGCCGCTGCCCTCCGCGAGCAGGTACGCGAAGTGGTTGCCGACGCCCGAGGAGTAGTGCACGTCGAGGTCGGCGACCTTGTCGCTCCAGCAGTCGGCGGACTTGCCGTCCTTCGACGGCTTGTCCATGCGGCGCAGGGACTCCCGGCCGAGCCCGGAGCGGACGACCTTCTCGCCGATGAGCCAGTCACCGCGGTCCTTGGCGTTGTTCGCGTGGAACTCCACCAGCGTGCCGAAGATGTCCGAGGTGGCCTCGTTCAGTCCGCCGGACTCGCCCGAGTACGTCAGCGCCGCCGTCTTCGAGGTGACGCCGTGGGACATCTCGTGCCCGGCGACGTCCAGGGAGACCAGCGGCCCGAGCTGCTTGCCGTCGCCGTCGCCGTACGTCATGCAGAAGCAGTTGTCGTCCCAGAAGGCGTTGTTGTAGTTCTTGCCGTAGTGGACGCGGTTGAAGGAGCCCTTGCCGTCGCCGGCGATGCCCTTCCGGTTGTGGACGTTCTTGTAGTAGTCCCAGGTGACGTCCGTGCCGTACTGCGCGTCCACGGCTACCGTGGCGCGGTCGGAGGTCTTGCCCGTGGCCCAGTGGTTGTCCGCGTCCGAGAAGAGCGTCGCGGGGGCGCGGGACACGCAGACCGTCAGCAGGCACCGGTCCGTCTTGTTCTCCGCGTCGCCCGTGTACGTGCCGCCGCGCGTCGCGTCCTTGAGCCGGTACGAGGACCCGGACTTCGTCGTGTTCAGCGCGACCGTGCCGCCGTAGAGGGACTTGCCGTCGCCCGACACCGTCTCCATGGTGTCCCAGGCGTCTATTCGGTCGCCGGTGGTCGCGTCGGTCAGCACGGTCTGCCCGACGGGGTTGCCGAGTCCGTCGTGCGCGACCGCGTCGGTCTGCCAGGCCAGCTTCGGGGCGCCGTGCAGGGCGTCGACGACCAGGCGCGGCTTGGCGGTCAGCTTCTTCAGGGTCTCGCCGAGGTGTGCGGCGCGCAGCAGGCTCGCGGCCAGGTCGGCGGCCTTCGGGGCGGTCACCTTCGGGGTGACGTCGGCTATGGACAGCGCGGACTTCGTGGCGCGGTTGGCGCTGCGGTACGTGCCGTCCGGGTTCAGGTGGAGTACGAAGTCGCCGCCGAGGACCGGGAGTCGGTGGTACGTGCGGTCGTAGCGGACGTGCTGGGTACCGTCCTCGTCGACGACCACGTCCCGGACCTTCGTCTCCTGGGCCGCTCCCAGGCCCAGTTCCGCGGCCCGGTCGGCGAGGACCGTCTCCGCACTCTCGATCGCGTCGGACCGGGTCGGCCGTTCGTCCGCCTGCGCGGTGGGGGAAAGCACGGCGGCCACCAGGGCGCCGATGCCGGTGGCGGCCACGCCTGCGGTGGCGAGACGGGAACCTCGGACGGGACGTATCCGACTCATCGGTCTCCTCATACGGGCGCACCCGGTCGCGTGGGGTCGACCGGGGGCGGCGTTGATGTTGACCGCGAGTTAATTCGGCCCGGACCTGGCATGTCCATAGGCCCGTTGTGCAGGTGTGTGAGGGTGCAGAATCGTTCCTGTGACCCTCCCCTTCTTCGTCTACGGCACGCTCCGTCCGGGCGAGGTCAACCACGACCTCTTCCTGCGGGGCCGCGTCCGCTCCGAGACCCCGGCACGACTCGACGACACAGTGCTGTACGCCGGCCCGGGCTACCCCTACGCGGTCGAGGAACCGGGCAGCGGCGACACCGTGAACGGGGAGTTGATCACCGCCCTGCCGGAGTCGTACGGGGCGCTGCTCGCGGAGCTGGACCGGCTGGAGGACTACGTGCCGGGGGATCCGCGCAGTCTGTATGTGCGGGTCGAGCGGAAGGTGGTGAGGGTGGCGGACGGGGCGGCGGTGCGGGCTTGGGTGTATGTGGCGGGGCCGGCTGTGGCGTCGCGGCTTCGGGGTGGGGGGACGCGGATCTTGGGTGGGGATTGGCAGGGGCGGGAGTGAGGGGCGTGCGGGCGCGGCGGATGCGTGGGGGCGCCGGGGCGAGTCGCGCCCGCGACGCCCGGGGACGGTGACGCCCAGCCCGTCAGTCCGCGTACGGTCGGGCCGCCCTCGCGTCTCGCAATGCCTCGCCCCACCACACCAGTTGGTCCAGCATGGTCTTCGCCGCGGCGTTCGGGCCGGTGGGGTCTCGTAGGGCGCCGGTGTCGTCGAAGGACGTGCCGGCGTTGTGGAAGGAGACGGTGTCGCGGAGCGTCACGGCGTGGAGTTCGGCGAAGACCTGGCGGAGGTGCTCCACCGCGCGGAGGCCGCCGGAGAGGCCGCCGTAGGAGACGAGGGCGACCGGCTTGGCCCGCCACTCGGTGAAGTGCCAGTCGACGAGGTTCTTGAGGCCCGCCGGGTAGGAGTGGTTGTACTCGGGGGTGAGGACGACGAAGGCGTCCGCGCGGGCCAGTTTCGGGGTGATGCCGGAGAGGGTGGCGGTCGCGTCGGGGGTTCGCTCGAAGGACATCGGCAGGTCGGTTTCGGCGACGTCGACGACCTCGGTGACCAGGTCGTCCCGGTTTCGGAGCCGGTCGAGGAGCCAGTCGGCGACGACGGGACCGAAGCGGCCGTGGCGGTTGCTGCCGACGACGAGGGTGACGTGGAGGGGCCGGGTCGCGGAGCGGGCGGCGGTGGGTGCGGGGGTAGCGGATGCGTTCATGCCGCACAGCGTCGTACCTCAACTTTGGTTGAGGTCAAGTCCGGATGCACCCCCATGCCCGGGTCACCCGTTCACACGTGCTCGGCGGGCTTTTCCGGGGCCTGCCCGCAGAACGTCCCTGACCTGCCTAAATGCCCCCGGGGAGCCGTCGGGCGACGCACCCCCTGACACCCATTCACCCCAATTCTGACGCTCCCTCAGAAAGCGCGGTCGCCGCGCTGCCCGTTACCTCGGAAGGGCAGGTGCACGAACGAACCGCTCGAAGGAGCACCGATGCGACGTACCGCCCGGCCGCTGACCGGCACCGCGCTCGCCGTCGCCGTCGCGGCCCTCGCCGCGGCCCCCGCGTACGGCGCGGCCGGCGGCCTGGAGGTGTCCCCCTCCTCGGTGGTCCCGGGCGGCCAGGTCACCGTGCGCACAGCGGCCTGCGGCGACGGCGGCACGGCGACGGGTGACGCCAGCGCGGTCGGGGCCGGTTCCCTCAGCCTGGCCCCGGGCGCGGACGACCAGGACGCGACCGGGCGGTTCAGGGTGCCGCCGAGCGCGCAGCCGGGGACGTACGAGATCACCGCGACGTGCACCGGGAGCGGCCGGCTGGTCACGGGTGACCTGGTGGTCACGCTGACGTCCGTGCGCCGGCAGGTCCATCCCAGGGGGAGTGTGAAGACGGGGGTCGGCGGCGCCCTGGGCGCCGATCCCGTGCAGACCGCGGCCGGTGTGGCGGCTCTCGCCGTCGCCGCCGCGGGCGGTACCTGGCTCCTGCATCGCCGGGCGAGAGGCGACGGGATCTGACGGACACCCTCCGCTGTCCGTCGCCGGTACCGCATGTCCCCTCCCCCTCCGGGTCCGACGCCCCTCGCGGCCCGGAGGGGGGTACGGGGCCCGCAGGGCTCCACGCAGAGGGGTGATCAGGAGAAAGGGTGGGCCATGCGCAGATTCCCCAGGTACGGCAGCACGTTCGGCAACCCGGCCAACGCCGCCATGGCGGCCGTCACGGTGTTCGCCCTGTGCTCCGGGGCATGGCTGCTGCGCAACGGAGCCGAGACGCACGCCCCGCCCCAGCCGTCCCTCGCCCAGGCCCGCGCGGGTCAGGACGGGCAGGAGGAGCAGGACGGGCAGGAGCGGCGAGACGGGCAGGAGGGCCGCGCCGGGCAGGACGGCCGGGCGGGTGAGGGGCATGCCGCGCCCGCGCTGCCGCCCTCGCCGCCCGACCGCATCCGCATCCCGGCGATCCGCGTGGACGCGCCCCTGACCGGGCTCGGCCTGACGAGGACCGGCAGCCTGGACGCACCGCCCGCCGCGCGCGCGAACCTCGCCGGCTGGTACGAGGCCGGCACCACCCCCGGTGAGCGGGGCACCGCGATCGTCGCCGGCCATGTCGACAACGCCGACGGCCCCGCCGTCTTCCACGGCCTGGGCGCCCTGACCAAGGGCAGCACGATCGAGGTGGACCGGCGCGACGGCAGGGTCGCCGTGTTCACCGTGGACGCCGTCGAGGCGTACGCCGCGAAGGACTTCCCCGACCGGAAGGTCTACGGCCCCGCCCGCCGCCCCGAGCTGCGGGTCATCACCTGCGGCGGCGGCTACTCACGGGCCACCGGCTATCAGGGCAACGTGGTCGTCTTCGCGCACCTGACCGGGAGCCGGTGAGCCGCCCAGGATGTTGGTTCGCCCCCAGGCACCCAGAGGTTCCAGGGCCTCGTTCAGTGACACGCCCCGCGGCGTCAGCGAGTACTCCACGCGGGGCGGCACCTCGTCGTACGCCTCGCGGTGCACCAGGCCGTCGGCCTCCATCTCCCGCAGCTGCGCGGCGAGCACCTTCTCGGTGACGCCCGGCAGCTCCCGGCGCAGTTCGCCGAAGCGGCGGGGCCGCTCGTTCAGCGCCCAGAGGATGAGCACCTTCCACTTGCCGCCGATCACGTCCATCGCCGCGTCGATCCCGCAGATGTACGCACCCGGCCGCCGCACCGTCGTCCCCATGCCCGAGTCCCTTCCCCCGCTGCCGCCTGCATGCTTCCCCCGGGGTAACCACCCACTTCCAAGTGCGTACTTGAGCAGGCCGTTCCCTTGAGACGAGCCTAAACGCCATGACTGACAACGCCGTTGTTTCCCGTACGCCCCTCACCCTCCTCGGCGCCGGCGCCATGGGCACCGCCCTCGCCCGCGCCTGGCTCGCCGCCGGTCACCCGGTGACCGTCTGGAACCGCACCCCCGCCCGCGCCGAAGCCCTGGCCGCCGAGGGCGCGACCGTGGCCACGAGTGCCGCCGAGGCGGTGGCCGCGAACCGCCTCGTGGTCGCCTGCCTGCTCGACGACGCGTCCGTGGGCGACGCCCTGGAAGGGGCCGACCTGGCGGGGCGGGACCTGGTGAACCTCACCACGGGCACCCCGGCCCAGGGCCGTACCCGCGCCGCCTGGGCCGAGGCCCGCGGCGCCCGTTTCCTGGACGGCGGGATCATGGCCGTACCGCCGATGGTGGGGCAGCCGGAATCAGGAGGCTATGTCTTCTACAGCGGCTCCCCGGAGCTGTTCGAAGAGCACCGCGACACCCTCGCCGTCCCGGTCGGCACCCGCTGGGTCGGGTCCGACCCGGGCTTCGCCTCGCTGCACGACGTGGCACTGCTGAGCGCGATGAGCGGCATGTTCGCCGGTATCACCCACGCCTTCGCGCTGATCCGCCCGGAGGACATCGCACCGAAGGACTTCGCCCCGCTGCTCGCGGACTGGCTGACCGCGATGGCACCGGCCGTGCACCAGACCGCCGACCAGCTGGAGAGCGGCGACTACACCAGCAACGTCGTCTCCAACCTCGCGATGCAGGTCGCGGGCAACACCACGCTCCTGCACACGGCCGAGGAACAGCGGGTCAGCCCCGAGCTGCTGACCCCGTACATGGCCCTGATGGAGCGACGCCTCGCCCAGGGACACGGCGACGAGGACGGCACGGGGATCGTCGAGCTGCTGGCCCAGGGGGGCGCGGCCTCCTCGTAGCGGGTGACGATGCCTCGTCCTTCTTCAGGCGGTGGCGTACGGCCACGGCAGCGGCACGGAGGCCGCCCGACTCACCCGCCCCGGGCATCCTCGTCGGCCGACCGACGACACACGCCTCAGGAGCCTGTCGCCGGCACACGGACAGGAAGGGTTCGCGGTCGCGGGGGGGGGCGGCCATCCGATCCGCCCCTGCCGGACCCCGCCGTCACGGAACCGACCGAGGCCGCGCGACGCTCACACCACCCCGACGCCCACCCCGGCCGACCCACGCCCCGCCCCAGGAACCCGCCACCGACACACAGACACGAAGGGCCCCGGAGGGGCGGGCAAGGGCGGGCGCTCCCCGTCCGCCCCTGCCGTCACTCGCTCAGGACGCCCCCGGCACCCGCTTGAAGAGCCGCCCCGCCAGGTCGATGCCCGTGATCGCGCCGTCCTCGTCGCGGGAGAAGTAGCCGCGCTGCCCCTTGAGGCCGCCCTCGGTGACGATGTACTCGTCGCCGTCGCCGGGGAGGAAGCCGATGTTCGCGGCCGGGTAGTCCGGGGGCATCTCCTCGTCCGACGCCTCGCGGATATCCGGCTTGATGCCGACCGCCAGGGTGAGGCGGGTGCCGTCGATGGCGAGGTCGAGGTTCATGGCGTCGATCTCGTAGCGGCCGGCGACCTGCCGGGACCGTCCCTCGTCGTACGGGAGGGGCTCCACCGGCTTCTCGACGACGCCGAGGTAGTGCTCGAGCGCCCAGCGCACGATGGACTGGTTGAAGGGGTAGCCGTCGGGGCCGACGTTGGACAGGGAGACCACCGCGAAGTCGCGCTCGGGCACGATGAGCAGCTCGGCGAAGTGGCCGTTGCCCGAGCCGCCGTGGCCGATGCCGTGCAGACCGTCGAAGTCGTGCAGGAACCAGCAGACGCCGAAACCGTCACCGAGGGTGCTGCCGCGCAGCGCGACCGTCTGCTCCCGCATGCGCCGCAGTTCCGCGGCGGGCAGCACACCCGCACCGTCGCCGAGCTGGAAGCGCGCCCAGCGCAGCAGGTCGCTCACCGAGGAGGCGAGGCCGCCGCCGGGGTTGTCGGCGCGGGCACCCTCCCTGAAGGCTCCCCAGGGGCGGGCCGCTCGCAGTTCGCCGTCGTCGCCGCGGTTGTAGCCCACGGCGTACTTGCGGACCATCACCTCCGACAGCCCGTACACGGTGTCCGTCAGGCCGACCGGCTCCAGCAGCAGTGAGGCCATGGCCTGTTCGAAGGGCAGGCCCGTGACCTTCTCGACGACGCGGCCGGCCAGGTTGTATCCCGCCTGGCTGTACGAGGCCCGGGCCCCGGGCGGTGCGATCAGCGGCAGCGCGGGCAGCTTCCGTGCGAGCCCGGCCAGTGAGCGGTCGCCCTCGCCGTCGTCGATCAGGTTCCAGTCGAGGCCCGAGGTGTGGTTGAGCAGGTTGAGGACGGTGATCCGCTCAGCGGCCTGCTCGTCGGCCAGCTGCAGTTCGGGCACGTAGCGCCTGACCGGGGCGTCCAGGTCCACCTTCCCCTCGGCGACCAGACGCATCAGGGCGGTCGCCGTGAAGGTCTTGGACACCGACGCCAGCGGGAACAGCGTCCTCTCGTCGACCGGGACCGGGTTGCCCAGGCTGGTCACGCCGTGCGAGGCGTAGAACTCCTGGCCGTCCTTGAGCACTCCGACGGCGACTCCCGGGACGCCGAACTCCATGGCCTGCGTGGTAACGACATCCGACAGCTTCTCCTGCGACATGGCTCCCCCTCCGGGTACTTGAACTAAGTACGAGTGGGAGCATAGGGCGACACTTGAACAAAGTGCAAGAGCTTTCAAGAGGCTCATGAACTAAGTGCAAGTAGGCTGGTGGACATGGTGCGAGACACACTCACCGCGGACCGGATCGTTCACGCGGCCATCGAGCTGCTCGACGAAGAGGGGCTGGACGGCCTCAACATGCGGAGCCTGGCGAAACGGCTCGGCTCTGCCGCCACGGCCGTCTACTGGCACATCAAGACCAAGGACGACCTGGTCCGGCTCGCCGGCGACACGGTCTGGCACGAGGTCGAGCTGCCCGATCCCGACGCCACCGACTGGCGCACGGCCGCGACCGCCCAGGCCGACAGCATGCACGCGATGCTCACCCGGCATCCCTGGCTCGTCCAGGCGTTCGGCAGCCATCTGCTGTACGGCCCCGCCCAGGCCCGGTACAACGACCTCAGCCTGGCCGTCTACGAGAAGGCGGGCTTCGCCGCCGACGACGCGGACCGGGCGGCCGCCGCCGTGTTCACCTTCGTGCTCGGCAGCACGCTCGGCCCTGCCGCCGAGGTCTCGCTGAAACGCCGGCTGGGCAGGAACGGCGCGGACGCCGAGCAGTTGTTGGGCGACGCCGTGGCGCGTGCCGCCGAGACCGCCATGGAGTTCCCGCGGCTGCGTGAACGCCTCGGTACGAAGGCCGCCGTGGAGTACGCCGCGGCGCCAGACAGCAGCTTCGAGTTCGGGCTCAGGTCGCTGCTCGACGGGTTCGAGGCTCGTCTCGCGGGCGGCCGCGCGGGGGGACGCGAGTGATGCGCGGGGCCGTGTCCTGGGCGTAGTGCTCCGCTGGAGGTGCCGCGAGGGCCGTCGTTCGGCCGCGGCGCCGTTGTGGCCGGTCGCGCAGTTCCCCGCGCCCCTGAGCCGTCGTTCGGCCGCGGCGCCGTCGTGGCCGGGCGCGCAGTTCCCCGCGCCCCTGCGGGGCGCTTACGCCAGCCATTGCTCGTACGCCAGGTTCGCCACCAGGGCGAACACCACCGTCAGCAGGACGACGCGGACGAAGCCGCTGCCCTTCTTCAGGGCCGTGTGGGCGCCCAGGGTGCCGCCCGCCAGGTTGAAGACGGCCATCAGGGCGGCCAGTTGCCACAGGACCGCGCCCTGCCAGGCGAAGGTGGCGAGGGCGCCCGCGTTGGTGCAGCAGTTGACGATCTTGGCCGTGGCGGAGGCGGAGACGAGGTCGAGGTGGAGAATGGCGGTGAGGGCGAGGACCAGGAAGGTGCCGGTGCCGGGGCCGATCAGACCGTCGTAGAAGCCGATGCCGAGGCCCGCGAGGCCGATCGCCGCGAGGATCTGGCGGGGGGTGGCCGGGCCGGTCGCGGGGGCCGTGCCGAAGGCGGGCCGCAGGATCACGAAGGCCGCGACGGCGAGCAGCACCACCATGATCACCGGCTTGAGGACCTCGGTGCTCATCCCGGCCGCGAAGAAGGCCCCCGCGGAGGATCCGGCGAGGGCGGCGAGCCCGATGCGCACGGCCGTCCTCACATCCACCGGGGCCTTGCGGACGTACGTCACCGCCGCTCCCGTCGTGCCGACGATGGCGACCGCCTTGTTGGTGCCGAGCGCGTGCGCGGCGGGTGTGTGCGACGGCAGCCCGAGCAGGAGCATCGGCAGGAGCAGGAGCCCGCCGCCGCCGACCACGGCGTCGATCCATCCGGCGGCGAGTGCCGCGAGGCAGAGCAGGACGATCACGGTCAGCGATATGTCGGGCATGATCGAGACCCTATGCGAGGCCCCGCGCGCCCCTCACAGCCCGCCTCCGCCGCACGTCAGGAACCCTCACATCCGCCCCTCGCCCCCGCTGAGGGCAGCGTTCCCCGTGGGAAACAGATGTGATGCTGCCGGGTAACACCGGCACCGCACGCTCAAGGACATGACCTCGAATGAGCGTGTGGTGGTGATCGGCACCGGCCTCGCGGGCGTACGACTCGCCCGGCGGCTCGGTGAGCTCGGCACGCCCGCGCTGCTGATCGGCGAGGAGGAGCACCGGCCCTACAACCGGGTGCTGCTCGCCGAGGTGCTGGCCGGACGGTACAGCCCCGAGGTGATCGCCCTGCCCGCGCCCGCGGAGCTGACCCGCGGCCGGGTCACCGGAATCGACCGCGAGCGGCGGACCGTCGCGTGCGCGGACGGTTCGGTGATCGCATACGACCGGCTGGTGCTGGCCACCGGTTCCAACCCCGTACTGCCGCCGCTGCGCGGGCTGTTCACCGAGGACCACCGGCTGCCCGAGGGCGTGCACGCCTTCCGGACCATGGACGACTGCCTGGGACTGTCCAAGGCGGTCCGGCCGGGAGCGAAGGCCGTCGTCATCGGCGGCGGGCTCCTCGGGGTCTCCGCGGCCCGGGCGCTCGCCCTGCGCGGCGCCCAGGTCGTGCTCGCCCAGCAGTCCGAGCGGCTCATGGAGCGCCAGCTCGACCCGGCCGCGTCCAAGCTCGTCAAGCGGCATCTGACCGAGCTGGGCGTGGAGGTGCACACCGAGTGCCGCGTACGGGACGTGCGCTGCGTCGGCGGTGCCGTCCGCTCGGTGGAGATGGCCGACGGGTACGCGCTCGACGCGGACCTCGTGGTCGTCGCCTGCGGTGTCCGCCCCCGGGTGGGTCTCGCGCAGGCCGCCGGGCTCGATGTCCGCAAGGGGGTCGTCGTCGACGACGAGCTGCGCACCTCCGACCCGTACATCCACGCGATCGGCGACTGCGCCCAGCACGACGGCGTGCTCTACGGCCTCGCCACCCCGGCGCTCGAACAGGCCGACGCGCTCGCCGAGTTGCTCGCCGGTGACGCGGGCGCCCGCTACACCGGCACCCGTTCCCTGACCCGGCTCACGCTGACCGGGCACGACAGCCCCTTCGACCTCGCCGCGTTCGGCGAGACCGAGGCCCTGCCGGGCGACGACGTCGTCCAGCTCGCCGACGCCACCCGCGGCACCTACCGCAAGGTCGTCGTCCGCGACGACCGCCTGGTCGGCGGGGTCCTCGTCGGCGAACTCGGCACCGTCGGCGCGCTCGCCCGCGCCTGGGAGGGAGCAGAGCCGCTCCCCTCCGACGGCGGCCCGCTGCTCCACCTGCTCACCAACGATGGAGGCTCCTGATGACCGCCACCCCGGAGGCCACCCCCACGATCGTGCTCGTCGGCCACGGCATGGTCGGCCAGCGCTTCCTCGAAGCGCTCGCCGAGCGCGGCCTGACCGCCACGCACCGCGTGGTCGTGCTCTGCGAGGAGCCGCGTCCGGCGTACGACCGCGTCCAGCTCACGTCGTACTTCGCGGGCCGGACGCCCGAGGACCTGTCCATGACGGACATGGAGTTCATCAAGGACCACGGCATCGAGCTGCACATCGGTGACCCGGCCGAGACCGTCGACCGGGAGGCCCGCAGGGTCACCGCCCGCTCCGGTCTCGTCGTCGACTACGACGTGCTGGTCCTGGCCACCGGCTCCTACCCGTTCGTGCCGCCGGTCCCGGGCAAGGACGCCGAGGGCTGTTTCGTCTACCGCACGATCGAGGACCTGCTCGCGATCGAGGAGTACGCGAAGAACGCCCAGGTGGGTGCCGTGGTCGGCGGCGGTCTGCTCGGGCTGGAGGCGGCCGGTGCGCTCAAGGGCCTCGGACTGACCTCCCACATCGTGGAGTTCGCGCCGCGCCTGATGCCGGTGCAGGTCGACGACGGCGGCGGCGCGGCCCTGCTGCGCACCATCGAGGAGATGGGCCTGAGCGTCCACACGGGCGTGGGCACGCAGGAGGTCGTGGTCGGCGAGGACGGCGCCGTGACCGGCATGAAGCTGTCCGACGGTTCCGAACTCGCCACCGACCTGGTGGTGTTCTCCGCCGGTGTCCGGCCCCGCGACCAGCTGGCCCGCGACTGCGGTCTGACGGTCGGCGAGCGGGGCGGCATCACGGTCGACGAGCAGTGCCGCACGGTGAACGACCCGCATGTGTTCGCGATCGGCGAGTGCGCGCTGGCCTCCGACGGCCGGGTGTACGGCCTGGTCGCCCCCGGCTACGAGCAGGCCGAGACGGCCGCCGCGACGATCGCCGCCGACGAGGCGTCCTTCACGGGCGCCGACCTGTCCACCAAGCTGAAGCTGCTCGGCGTGGACGTGGCGTCCTTCGGCGACGCGCACGGCACCGCCGAGGACTGCCTGGACGTCGTCTACTCCGACTCCCGCTCCGGCCTGTACAAGAAGCTGGTCATCGGCCGCGACGGCACGCTGCTCGGCGGCATCCTGGTCGGCGACGCGGAGGCGTACGGCACGCTGAAGGCCTTCACGGGCTCGGTACCGCCGGTCTCCCCCGAGTCGCTGGTGCTGCCCGCCGGCGCCGGGGAGTCCGTCCAGCTCGGCCCGTCCGCGCTGCCGGACGACGCGATCGTCTGCTCCTGCCACAACGTCTCCAAGGGCACGATCCGCGGCGCGGTCACCGACCACCAGTGCGTGACCGTGCCCGAGGTGAAGAAGTGCACCAAGGCCGGCACCGGCTGCGGCTCCTGCGTCAAGGTCCTCGGCCAGCTCGTCAACGCCGAGCTCGAGGCCGGCGGCATCGAGGTCGACAAGGGCCTGTGCGGCTGCTTCGGGCAGACCCGCGAGGAGCTCTACGAGATCGTCCACGCCCTGCGCGTCACCACGTTCCAGGACCTGCTGGACCGGCACGGCCGTGAGGAGGCCCGGGGCGGTGACGGCTGCGAGGTCTGCAAGCCCGCCGTCGGCTCGATCATCGCCTCCCTCGCCCCGACGATCGGCGCGAGCGGCTATGTCCTGGACGGCGAGCAGGCCTCGTTGCAGGACACCAACGACCACTTCCTGGCCAACCTGCAGAAGAACGGCTCCTACTCGGTCGTCCCGCGTATCCCCGGCGGCGAGATCGCCCCGGAGAAGCTGATCGTCATCGGCGAGATCGCCCGCGACTTCGGCCTCTACACGAAGATCACCGGCGGCCAGCGCATCGACATGTTCGGCGCCCGCGTCGAGCAGCTCCCGCTGATCTGGGCCCGGCTGGTCGACGCCGGCTTCGAGTCAGGCCACGCCTACGGCAAGTCGCTGCGCACGGTGAAGTCCTGCGTCGGCCAGACCTGGTGCCGCTACGGCGTCCAGGACTCCGTCCGCATGGCGATCGACCTGGAGCTGCGCTACCGGGGACTCAGGTCGCCGCACAAGCTCAAGTCGGCGGTCTCCGGCTGCCAGCGCGAGTGCGCGGAGGCCCAGTCGAAGGACTTCGGCGTGATCGCCACGGCCAACGGCTGGAACCTCTACGTCGGCGGCAACGGCGGCGCAACCCCGCGCCACGCGGACCTCCTGGCCCAGGACCTGTCGGACGCCGAACTGGTCCGCCTGATCGACCGGTTCCTGATGTTCTACATCCGTACGGCCGACCGTCTGGAGCGCACCTCGACCTGGCTGGAGCGGATCCCGGGCGGCCTCGACCACGTACGGGACGTCGTCGTCCACGACTCCCTCGGCATCTGCGACGAGCTGGAGAAGCTGATGCGGGCGCACGTCGCGCACTACCGCGACGAGTGGGCCGAGACCATCAACGACCCCGAGAAGCTCGCCCGGTTCGTGTCCTTCGTGAACGCGCCGGACACCCCCGACCCGGTCGTCGCCTTCGTGCCCGAGCGCGACCAGATGAAGCCCGACCTGCCGCTGCTGTCCATCGGTATGCGACCCGCCGACGTTCTGGAAGGAAGCGCCCAGCGATGACCCTGGCACCCGAGACCACCGAGCTGAAGATCGAACTCTCCCTGGACGGCGACTGGTTCGCGGTCTGCGACCTGAGCACCCTGCTCCCGGGCCGCGGGGTGGCGGCACTGCTGCCGGACGGCCACCAGGCCGCGATCTTCCGCGACCGCTCCGGCGAGCTGTTCGCCATCGACAACCGCGACCCCTTCACCGGCGCCGCCGTCCTCTCCCGCGGCCTGACCGGCACCCACCAGGGCCGCCCGTTCGTGGCCTCCCCGCTGCTGAAGCAGCGTTTCGACCTGGCGTCCGGGCAGTGCCTGGACGACGAGGAGGTACGTGTGACGGCGTACCGGGTGCGCACGGCGTAGGAGCGGGCGCTTCTGTCGGGTTCCTGTCGAGTTCGCCAACCGGGGAGCGGTGCCGGGGTACGTCGCGTTTCATCGAGACGCACCCCCACCTTCCCTCCCACGGAGGCGCGATCATGACTCGGAACCACTTCCAGCCGTCCCGGCGGACCGTGCTCGGCGGGGCCGTCGCCGCGCTCGCGGTCGCCGGTACGGGCACGGTCTCGGCGCAGGCCTCGTCCGGGGCCTCGGCGCGGGCCTCGGCCTGGCCGAGCGAGTTCCCGCTGCCCGACGGGTGGCTCCCCGAGGGGATCACCATCGGCAGCAGGCCGTACGCGTACATGGGTTCACGTGCCGACGGCTCGATCTACCGCACCGACCTGCGCACCGGCGAGGGCGGGGTCCTGCACCAGGGCGCCGCCGGGCTCGCGTCGATCGGTCTGAAGCTGGATGGCGACGGCCTGCTGTACGTCGCGGGCGGCGCCGGAGGGACCGCGAAGGTCGTCGACGCGCGCAGCGGTGCGCTGCTGACCACCTACCAGCTCACGCGGAACGCGGCGCCCTTCATCAACGACATCGTCCTGCACCGGGACCGTGCCTGGTTCACCGACTCCCGGGACGCCGTCCTCTACGGCGTCCCGCGCGGTCGCGAGGGCGCGGTCCGGGCCCTCCCGCTCAGCGGCGAGTGGGTGCAGGCACCGGCCGGGACCAACAGCGCCAACGGCCTGGTCGCCACCCCCGACGGACGCGGCCTGATCGTCGTCAACGCGGGCCAGCTGTACCGGGTGGACATACAGACCGGTCACGCCACCAAGGTCGCGCTGGGCGGCGCGACCGACGTGACGGGCGGCGACGGTCTGGTGCGTCTCGGGCGCGTCCTGTACGTCGTACAGAACCGCCAGAACAAGATCACCGTCTGGGACCTCGACCGGGACGCCACCACGGCCACCCTGCGCCGGACGATCGCCGACGCCCGTTTCGACGTGCCCACCACCGCCGCCCGCTTCGGCGACCGCCTCTACCTCGTCAACGCCCGCTTCACCAGCCCGCAGACGCCGGAGACGACGTTCAACGCGGTGGCCGTGTCCCTGTGAGCGGAGTGGCTCCGACTGCTCGGGCGCAGTGCGGCGTCGGTGTGGAACGCCGGCACGTACAAGGTCCGCTCCCACCGGTGGATCAGCGGCAGCTGCGGCTGACGGGCCCGGGGATTCACACGCGGTGGCGTGCACGCCCGCTTCTGCGTGCACGCCACCGCGGCTTGTCCCGCGTGGGGGTCATCCCAGGAGGGATGAGCGGGACTGCTCCTCGGGGAGGGGCCGGGTGTCGAGGTAGAACCACTCGGCGTCGGCGGTGGGCCAGGGCGACGGCTCCCCCGCTTCGGCCGGCTCCTCCCCCATGCCGGTGACCGGGCGCCTGGGCAGCGGCGCCGTGGCCGGGGCTTCCCCCGCGGACGCGGCGGTACGGGACCCGGCCGGTTCGGCCTGCTTCGCCTCCCCGGGCATCAGCAGTTCCACCCGGAGCCCCAGTCCGCGCTGCTGGGCGGTGAACTCCTCGACCTGGTTGCGGCAGGCGTGGTCCAGGTGGGTCACACCGGTCAGGTCCAGCCGGATCCGCGGCTTCCCGGACGCGGCGGCCGCCTCCAGCGCCTCGATCACCTTCGGCAGGCGCAGGAACGTGGCGTTGCCGGCCATCACGACCTTGGCCGTGTCCTCCTCCATGTGCTGGCGGATCACGGTCTGCGACATGCGCAGCGCGGCCAGCACGATGCCCGCGGCGACGCCGAACAGCACGCCCTCCAGCAGCGCGGTCGCGACGATGACCAGTGTGGTCAGCGTCATCACCGCGAACTCGCCCCGGTCCTGCCGCCACATCTTCGGGAACTCGGCGGGCGCGAACAGCTTCCAGCCGCTGTGCACGAGGACACCGGCGAGCACCGAGATCGGGATCAGCGCGAGCACCTGCGGCAGCAGCAGCGCGAACGCGAGCAGCCACAGGCCGTGCAGCGTGCGGGAGAGCCGGGTCTTGGCCCCGGCCTGGACGTTCGCCGAACTGCGGGCCACGACCGCGGTGATCGGGAGTGCGCCGAGGACGCCCGCGACGGTGTTGCCGACGCCCTGGGCGACCAGCTCGGTGTTGTAGCGGGTGCGCGGGCCGCTGTGCATCCGGTCCACGGCGGCGGCCGTGAACAGGCTCTCGGCGGACGCGATGACCGTGAAGGTGAGGATGGCGGTGATGATCGCCCCGTCGGTGAGCGCGCCGAACTGCTCCGCGCCCGGGAGGTTCACGGACGCGAGCAGGTTGCCCACCTGGAGCGTCTTCACGTCCACGCCGGGCAGCGCGGCGACGACCACGCCGATACCGACGGCGACCAGTGCGGCCGGGATCTTCCCGGCCGGGCCCGGCATCTTCTTCCACACGAAGCTGAGCACGATCGTGACGATGCCGAGCAGGGTGGCGATCATCGCCTGCGGGTTCGTCAGGACGCCGGCCAGCAGCCCGGGGATGCCGGCCATGTTCTCGATCGCGGTGCCGGGGGCCTTGGCGTCGGCCATCGGATAGGCCTGGCTGAACATCAGCGGCACGCCGATGCCGGCCAGCATGCCCTGGACGACGGCGACCGAGGTGGCCTGGAACATCCGGCCCAGTTTCACCAGTCCGAGGACGATCTGCAGGATGCCGGCGAACAGCACGATCACGCCGAGCATGGCCACGCCGACGTCCGCGACGGTGTCCGCCACGAGCGCGGCGAGCCCGGCGGCCGGCCCGCTGACCTGGAGCGTACTGCCCTTGACCGCGCCCACGACCAGCCCGCCGATCACCCCGGAGATGATCCCGAGCTCGGCCGGAACCCCCGAGGCGACGGCCACGCCGATGCACAGCGGCAGCGCGACGAGGAAGACGACGAGCGAGGCGGTGATGTCGGTGACGAGGTCGGCCTTGGCCCCGGCCTTGCCCCCCGCGCCCCCTGTCACCTTGCGGACGAGCCCGCCCAGCCCACCCCCTGACAGACCTACGGCAGGACCGCCCTTTGCCGGACCTCCAGGAGGCCCACCCGCCGCCGGGCCTCCGACAGAGCCACCCCCCGGACGCCGGCCGGACTCCCCCGCCGCGCCCCCCGACGGCCCGCCCGACACACCGGCCCGCCAGTCCGCGTCACCCCCTGAGGAGCCACCCGACCGCCAGTCACCCCCACCCTCGGAACGACCGCCCGCCCCCCAGTCAGCGACGACATCCGAAGCCCCGGCCGACCGCCAGCCCCCGGTGCCCTCCCCAGCACTACCCGGCCCCCAACCCGGAGAGTCCCCACCCGGACCGCCCGACCCCCAGCCAGCAACGGCCTCCGCAGACCCAGCCGACCGCCAAGCCCCCGTGCCCTCCCCGGCACTGCCCGGCCCCCATCCCGGAGGATCCCCAAGCGAACCGTCCGCCCCCCAGCCAGACTCGGCCTCGGCCGACCGCCAACCCCCCGTGCCCTCCCCGGGACTACTCGTCCCCCAGTCCGCAACGGCCCCCACCGCCGGACCACTCGCCCCCCGGCCGGTCCCGCCCTCCGAACGACCAGCAGCTCCCCATTCCGCAACGGCCTCCGCAGACCCGGCCGACCGCCAACTCCCCGTGTCCTGCCCCGGACCACTCGACCCCCAGCCCGCAGAACCCCCCGTAGAACCCCCCGCCCCCCAGTCAGCCCCGCTCTCCGCCGCCCCGGCCGACCGCCAACCCCCCGTGTCCTGCCCCGGACCACTCGACCCCCAGTCCGAGACACCCCCCTCGGCCCCGGCCGCTCCCGGGTCCGCCGTACCTCCCCCCGGGCCGGCCCCCCGGCCACCCCGTGCGGCAGCACCCCGTCCCCGCGCATGTGCCCCGCTCATGCGGCATGCACCAGGAACGTGCCGTCGTCGCCGCGTTCGTACACGAAGCCCGTGTCGACCTCGTAGTACCAGCCGTGCAGCCGCAGCCGGCCCGAGTCGAGCCGCTGTCGTACGACGGGGTAACTCCGCAGCGCGGCCAGCTGGTTGACGACGTTGCCCTGGGAGACCTCCGGGAGGGACGGGTCGTCCGGCGCGGTCTCCAGTACGGAGGTCAGCTCCGGGCGGGCGATGCGGAGCCAGGCGTCGACGCCGGGCAGTCCGGACAGGTCGTCGCCGGACTTCAGCGCGCCCATCGCACCGCAGTGTGAGTGACCGCACACCACGATGTCCTGAACCCCGAGCACCTCCAGTGCGTACTCGATGGTGGCCGCCTCGCCGGAGGCCCCGGGCCGTCCGTAGGGCGGCACGATATTGCCCGCGTTGCGCAGCTCGAATATCTCGCCGGGCCGCGCTCCCGTGATCAGCGCTGGAATGACCCGCGAATCCGAGCAGGTGATGAACAGCACCTCCGGATATTGCCCTTCAGCCAGTTTCCGGTATTCGCCGCTGTCGAAATCGATGCGCGTCCTGAACGTGCGGGCCCGATCGAGCAGTGCCTTCAACTCCGCCTCCTGAGCTGGGGTTTCTTCGTCTGCACCCCACCGTAGACGGTCGACCTACAGAGGAAGGTTAAGTAAACTCCAGAGCCCGGACAGGAATTGAACATTCTTTGTCCCGCATATACAGACGAACGGTAGTCTTGTAGCGTGTGAACTCCAGGGCAGAGAATGCGAATTCGCGCTGCCCGGATTCATGCCGGCTCACGGAGAGACAGGACGTATGGGCATACGAGTGCTGCTCATCGAGGACGACGAGACGATCGCCGAGCCGCTCACCGAAGGCCTCGGCCACTTCGGGCTGACGGTCGATCATGTCGCCACGGGCACGGACGGGCTGAGAGGCCCGTACAACGACGTCGTCCTGCTCGACCTGGGACTGCCCGACATGGACGGCATCGACGTCTGCCGGGGCATCCGGCAGGTCTCGGACGTCCCCATCGTCATCCTCAGCGCACGCGGCGAGGAGGCCGACCGCGTACTGGGCCTGGAACTGGGCGCCGACGACTACCTGGCGAAACCTTTCAGCGTACGAGAGCTGGTCGCCCGGGTCCGCGCGGTGACCCGGCGCACACAACGCACCCACCAGGCGTTCCCCGAGACACCGGGTGCACCAGGCACACCGGGCACCCTCGATACACAGCACCAGCCGCACCAACAGCGCCAGCCCGCGTACGACCCCACCCCCACACCCCCACCCCCACCCCCGTACGAACCGGCCCCGGCCATGTCCTACGAAGCCCCCGCGGCGGCCTCGTACGACCCCGCCCCCGACCCCCCGCACGACCCGGGCCCGCTCGTGGTGGACCGCCGTACCCGTCAGGTCTGGGTCGGCGAGGCCCCCGTCCTGCTCACCCCCAAGGAGTTCGACCTGCTGGCGCTCCTCAGCGAGGACCCGGGGGCGGTCTACTCGCGCCAGCAGATCCTGGACCGCGTCTGGGACCCGCACTACGACGGCCCGACCAAGACCCTGGACGTCCATGTGGCCGCGCTGCGCCGCAAGCTGGGCCACCCGGCGTGGATCCGGACCCTGCGGGGCGTCGGTTTCCGGCTGTCCGTGCACACCGGGCCGGGCGCCGCGCAGGTGGCCTCTCCGTGACCCGCCGGCTGCTGCTCAGCTACCTCAGTCTCGCCGCGCTGGTGCTGCTCTGCCTGGAGATCCCGCTGGGCTTCGTCTACTCGCGCGGGGAGCGGGAGCGGGTGGTCAACGCGGCGAAGGACGAGGCCGAGTCGGTCTCCGCGTACGCCGCGCTGTCCCTCGCGGCGGGGCGGGCCGAGCGGGACCTGCCCACGCGGGTGGCGCACTGCGCGCAGCGCATCGGCGGGAAGGTGGTGATCGTCGACGCCTCGGGCGCGTCCCTCGCCACCTCCCACCCGACGGACCCCGCGATGTCCGGCAATCTGGCCGCTCGGCCGGGCATCGCGGCCGCACTGCGGGGCACCTCGACGGTGGACGTCCGCACCTCCACCATCGGCGGCGTCGAGTACCTGTCGGTGGCGGCGCCGGTCGGCCAGGAGGCGCGGCCGGTGGGCGCGGTGTGGCTGACGGTGCCCACGCGCATGGTGCACGAGCGCGTCCACCATGTGTGGCTGCTGCTCGCCCTGGGCGGCTTCGCCGTGCTGACGGCGGTCACCGCGGTCGGCTTCGCCTTCGCCCGCTGGATGGGCCGCCCCATCCGCGAACTGGAGCACGCGACGCACGAGTTGGCCGAGGGCGGCGGCCGGTTCACCCCGGTGACGATCACGAAGGGCCCGCCGGAGGTCCGCAGTCTGGCCGCCGCGTTCAACCACACCGCGGCCCGGCTCGCCCATCTGCTCGCCTCCCAGCGGGCGTTCGCGGGCGAGGCCTCGCACCAGCTGAAGACGCCGCTGGCGGCGCTGCGGCTGCGCCTGGAGAACCTGGAGCCGGACATCGCGGCCCGGGCCCGGGGCAGCCTCACCGCCGCCGTCACGGAGACGGACCGGCTCGCCCGGATGGTCGAGCACCTGCTGGCGATGGCCCGGCTGGAGGAGCACGCGGCCATCCCCGCCACCGTCGACCTGGGCGCGCTCTGCACGGAACGGCATCGCACCTGGCAGCCCCTGTTCGCGCGGGAGGACGTCTCCCTCGTGCTCTTCGCGGGGAGCGTGGGCCCGGTGCTCGCGGTACCGGGAGCCGTCGAGCAGATCATGGACAACCTGCTCTCCAACGCGCTGCGGGCGTCTCCGGCCGGCAGTACCGTCACCATCGAGCTGCGCCTGCAGGCCCCGTCCCGCCGGGCCCTGCGCGACACCCGCCCCCGCTGGGTCGACCTGCACATCACCGACGAGGGCCCGGGCATGACGGAGGAGCAACGCGCCCGGGCCTTCGACCGCTTCTGGCGCGCCCCGGGCGCCCCCAAGGGCGGCACGGGGCTCGGCCTCGCCCTGGTGCAGCGGCTCGCCCACGCCAGCGGCGGCGAGGCGTCCCTGCACGCGGCGGCGACGGGCGGTCTGGACGTGGTGATCCGCCTCCCCTCCGTACGCCCGCCGGTCGAGGGGCCGGGACCGGGCGGCGACCGGTCGAGGAAGCCGAGACGGGAGGTACCGGCGCTGCCGGCGTGAGAACGCGCAGGCGGCCTCGCCGGACACACAGGCGGCATCACGAGGCATAGACCGGAGATCGGTCCCCTGGACACGTCGGTACAGCCCGGTGAAGCCAGGTCACGATCACGCTCGCCGGCCAGGCCGGCTGACTGCGGGCAGCCGCCCGCGGCACTCAGTTCGGGGCGTCGTTTCCGGTCACCACGTCGACGGCGTGGCGGCGGTGTGTGGCGAAGAGGCCGAGCGCGGTTTCGGTGTCGCGGGAGCGCAGCGCGGTCACGAGCCCGTGGTGTTCGCGCGGGATGCAGCCGAGGTACCCGTCAGTACTGAGGTTGATCCGGGTCAGCAGGAACAGGTGGACCTGGCACCGAATTCCGTCCCAGGCGTCGGCGAGGCGCTGGTGGCCGGCGGCGGCGAAGACGGCGTCATGGAAGGCGATGTCCAGTCGCACCATCTCGTGGGCGTCCGATACGTGCTTCATGACCTCGGCCGCCTTGGCGAGGGACGCGAGGTCCTCGTCCGAGGCGCGCGTGATCACTTGGCGGACCGCCAGGTCTTCCAGTGCGCCACGCAGGCTGTCCAGCTCCGCGACATCCTCAGGAGACACCGTCGTCACTGTCGTCCCGCGGTGCCACGCGCAGTGGACCAGCCCCTCGCGCTCCAGTACGCGCAGTGCTTCACGTACCGGGCCGCGGCTGACATCCATCATGGCGGACAGTTCCACCTCGCGAAGCTGAGCGCCGGGGGCGTAGACCCCACTGAAGATGGCCTCCCGGATCCGGTCTGCGACCTCGTCCGACAGGCCACGGCGGCGGGCCGGAGACACCTTGCGCTGATCACTCATGCCTGACTTGCACCTCCTCGCACTACGTCCTAATGTTAACATCACGTCATTGTCTCATTGTTAACATTAGGACAATGGGAGATCCCTTTGGGACCCACTCTCGGAAAGGCAGTGCCATGACTGTCCTCGACTCCCCGATCCCCCGGTTCCACCTGGCCGTGCCGGTCGACGACCTGGCTGCCGCGCGTCGCTTCTACGGCGACGTGCTGGGTCTGGAGCAGGGCCGCAGCGCGGACACCTGGGTGGACTGGAATCTGCACGGCCACCAGTTCGTCACGCATCTGGCACCTGAGCGCGCGCAGCGGATACACAACCCGGTCGACGGTCACGACGTCCCGGTGCCGCACTTCGGGCTGATCCTGACGATCCCCGCCTTCCAGGGGCTCGCCGAGCGGCTGCGCACGGCAGGCGTCGAGTTCGTCATCGAGCCCTATGTCCGCTTCGCCGGCCAGAAGGGCGAGCAGCACACGATGTTCCTCCTCGACCCGGCCGGCAACGCCCTGGAGTTCAAGGCGTTCTCCGACGACTCCCAGGTGTTCGCCGTCTGACCGGCGGCCACCGCACCACTTTTTCCCCCCCCACGAAAGACGGGACGAACTCATGAAGGTGTTCCAGATCGGCGCTGCCGGTGGAGTCGGCCGCCGCCTCACTCAGCTCCTCATCGCGCGCGGGGAATCGGTGACCGGCATGCATCGCGGGCCCGCTCAGGGCGAGACCGTGCGAGAGGCCGGCGGGACACCGTTGATCGGTGATCTCATCACCGACGCGGTCGACGACCTCGCGCAGAAGTTGCGGGGCCATGACGCGGTGGTCTTCTCGGCCGGCGCGCACGGCACCGGCATGGACAAGACGACCCTCATCGACGGCAAGGGCCTTCAGAGGGCCGCCGACGCGGCCGCGCTCGCCGAGGTGACGCGGTTCGTCCTGGTCTCGGTGTTCCCCGATGCGCTGCGCGGCGGCGAGGCCGGTGAGGGCTTCGAGCACTACATCAAGGTCAAGAAGAGCGCCGACGTGTACCTGACGCGCACCGATCTCGACTGGCTGATCGTCCGTCCCGGAACCCTCCTGGACAGCCCCGGCAGCGGCCGGGTCACGGCGGGCCCCGCCGTCGAGTACGGCGACGTGCACCGCGACGACGTCGCCGCGTTCATCGACGCCGCCCTCCACGAGCCGCGCCTGAACCGCGTGATCGTCGAGCTCACCTCAGGCGACACCCCCGTCGCCGACGCCGCAGCGCAGCTCGCGTCCGCCTGACCTCCTCCCCCCGTCGACCAACGCACCACCAGCAAGGAGTAGCACCATGACCGCCATAGATTCCTACAGCCACGACGTTTCCGGTGAGAAGGAGTTCGGTTTCGCCCAGGCCATCAAGGTCGGCGAGACCATCTACGTCTCCGGGCAGCTCTCGCACGACGCGGCGGGCACCTTCCTCCACCCGGGCGACTTCGACGCTCAGCTGAAGCAGTCCTACGCCAACTTCGAGAAGGTGCTCTCCCACTACGGCGCCACGCGCAACCAGGTCGTCTCCGAGACTCAGTTCATCGTGGACCTGCCGAAGTACAGCATGGCGATGGCCGCGGCAAACCTGGCCTATTTCGGTGACCACCGCCCCACCAGCTCCACCATCGGCGTCGCTTCGCTGTTCTTCCCGGGTCAGCTCATCGAGGTCAATTTCGTCCTCGACACCCGCCTGCCCGCCTGACGATGAGCCCCGGCACGGGCCGGGTGGAGCCGGCCGAGCGGACCGCCGCCGTCCCCGTCCCACGCGCGGACGCCGCGGCTTCCCTCACCGTCCGCTGAGCGACTCCCGCCCCTCTCCCCCTCGACGCCGGCCTTCCTGCGGCCTGCCCTCCCCCACCCGAAAGAGAAATACCGTGAGCACGCTGTTCACCCCCCTCACCCTGCGATCCCTGCAGATACCCAACCGGGTCTGGATGTCCCCGATGTGCATGTACTCCGCCGCCCCCGAGGGCGAGGAGACCGGCGCGCCGACCGACTTCCACCTCGCCCACCTGGCCTCCCGTGCCGCAGGCGGCGCGGGTCTGGTCATGGCCGAGGCCACCGGTGTCCGGCCCGACGGGCGCATCAGCCCCTGGGACCTGGGCCTGTGGAACGACCGCCAGCAGGAAGCGTTCACCCGCATCACCGAGGCCATCAAGGCGCACGGTGCCGTCCCGGCCATCCAGCTCGCCCACGCCGGCCGCAAGGCATCGGTGGACAAGCCCTGGCTGTCCGACCGCTACCTGACCGAGTCCGAGGGCGGCTGGCAGCCCGTCGCCCCCGGCGCGATCGCCTACGACGGACTCGCTGACCCGCACGAGCTGACCGTGGAAGAGATCCAGCAGCTCGTAGGCGACTTCGCCGACTCCGCGCGGCGCGCACTGGCCGCCGGGTTCCAGGTGGCCGAGGTACACGGCGCCCACGGCTACCTGATCAACTCTTTCCTCTCCCCGGCCTCCAACCACCGCATCGACGCCTACGGCGGCAGCTTCGAAAACCGGATCCGCTTCGCCCTGGAGGTCGTCGACGCCGTCCGCGCCGTGTGGCCCGAGGACCTGCCGGTCTTCTTCCGCACCTCCGCCACCGACTGGCTGACCGAGAACTCCGAGGACACCCGCGAGGGCTGGACCGGGGACGACACCGTCCGCCTCGCCAAGGAACTCCAAGCCCACGGCGTCGACCTGCTCGACGTATCCACCGGCGGCATGGTCCGCGACGCCAAGATCGTCGCCGGGCCGAACTACCAGGTGCCCTTCGCTGACCAGGCCCGCCAGGCAACCGGCATCCCCACCGCAGCCGTCGGCATCATCACCGAGCCGCAGCAGGCCGAGGACATCATCACCAGCGGGCAGGCCGACGCCGTATTCCTCGGCCGCGAACTGCTCCGCAACCCCTACTGGGCCCAGCACGCCGCGCTCGCACTCGACGCCGAGCCGACCTGGCCGGACCAGTACGCCTACGTCGTCAAGCGCCGCAAGCGCTGACCTCCCCACCCACGTACAGCCTCCGCCGCGCTGCCCCACCAGGGAAGGCGTGCTGGACCACCGCATTGGGAGATCCCCATGAACCACCTGCAGGACAAGGTCGTCGTCATCACCGGCGCCTCCTCCGGCATCGGCGCCGTCAGCGCCAAGGCCCTCGCCGCCCGCGGCGCCAAGATCGTCGCCGCCGCCCGCGGCCAGGAAGACCTCGACCAGCTGGTCGCCGACATCGAGAAGGCCGGCGGCACCGCCGCCGCCAGGCTCACCGACGTCGCCGACGCCGCGGACATGCAGGCTCTCGCCGACTTCACCGTCGCCGCCTACGGGCGCATCGACGTCCTCGTCAACAACGCCGGCCTGATGCTCTTCTCCTACTGGAAGGACCTCGCGCTCCACGACTGGAACCGGATGCTCGACGTCAACATCCGCGGCTACCTCAACGGCGTCCACGCCGTCCTGCCAGTGATGCTCCGCCAGAAGTCCGGCCACATCCTGAACATGGACTCCGTGGCCGGACACCAGGTCGGCGACGGCGCCGGTGTCTACAGCGCGACGAAGTTCTTCGTTCAGGCCATGACCGAATCCATGCGCAAGGAACTCGGCGTCCACGAAGGCATCAAGGCGTCCACGATCAGCCCCGGCGTCATCGACACCGGCTGGGCCGACAAGGTCACCGACCCCGCCGGACGCAAGGCCGCCCAAGAGCTCAATACCATCGCCATCAGCCCCGAGGCCATCGCCGACGCCGTCGTCTACTCACTCGACCAGCCCGCCGACGTCACCGTCAACGACCTGGTCATCTCGCCCACCCGCCAGAACTGGTAACACGCCAGGCCCGGACGAGGGCCCCTGCCACGGCGGGACGACCCGCATCGGGCCCGCCCGCTTTCGCCGAACCTCAAGGAGAGTTACGGCCGAGGCGTACTGGAGCTCTGCCTTCACTGCCGGGCGCGGTCCGCGTGCTCACCGGCACGGACGGCAGCGTCTTCTGAGAGCGGCTCGTCGCCCTCGACGACGAGATCGTCGAGGCACCCCTGCCCGTCCGCGGATACCGCATCAAGTGGCAGTCGGCCCGGCGCAGGCCGGCCACCTGCCCCAGCCGCAGACGCAGACGCAGACGCAGACGCAGACGCAGACGTCGCTCATGCGGTCGATCTCGCTCTCCGGCTCAGTACCGCAACCTCACGCGACGAACCGATCACAACGATCCCCGCAGAGCCACAGCCCCAGAGAACCTGTGCCGCAGGAGCAACGACACCCTGTACTTCTCCAGCCAACGCGGCACGACCGGCAGCTCGTCGGGAGGCATCACGTACGAGGTGAAGGGCCCGTTCCGCTCGTAGCCCCACCCTCCACCTTCACGTGAACATCACAAAATGGCCACCTCTCCCTCACGTCGGGCCGCCCGGTCCTACGGTCATCCCCTCACGTACCACCTCTGGGGGGATGACCATGACCAATCCGTACACCGGCCCGCACAACAACCCGTACCCCGCACCGCCCATGCCGCAGCCCGGCAGACAGGCACCCCGCTGGGCCCGGAAGCGCTACGTGCTGCCCGCCCTAGGCCTGGCCCTCTTCATCGGCATGGGAATCGGCGGCGGGGACACCACCACCGACGCGAAGCCCGCGGCCGCGAAGCCGCAGCCGACCGTGACGGTCACCGCGACGGCGACGGCCACCGCGACACCGCTCGCGAAGAAGCCGGAACCGGCTCCCACGGTCACCGCCACCAAGACCGTCAGGGCCACCACCACCACGGTCACCGCCAGGCCGGCGACGGGCGGCGGCTCCGACGACAGCGGCTCAGGCGGCAGCGGCAGCGGCTCCGGCGACACCGACGTCTACTACGCCAACTGCAGCGCCGTCCGCGCCGCCGGTGCCGCGCCCATCAGCCGTGGTGAACCCGGGTACGCCTCCCACCTGGACCGTGACAACGACGGGGTCGGCTGCGACACGTGACCCGGGTGAGCCGGTGACCATCGGTGCGTCCGGCCGTTCCTCCGGTGGGGCAGCTCGTACGGGCTGCCCGGCCGACGGAAGGAACATCACCGTGGACACGACCGTGCCCTCCCCCGACGCACAGCCCGTGCTGCCGCGCGCCGAGTGGATCAAGACGCTGCCGCAGACCATCGTCGCGTCCTGCGTCCTGCTCCTCGACGCCGAGGACCGGATCCTGCTGCTGCGCTACGCCGGGTGGCAGCCCGGTGCCGGGCTCTGGGGGCTGCCGGGCGGCATGCTCGACCACGGAGAGGACCCCGTCGGTGCCGCGCGCCGGGAGCTGTTCGAGGAGACCGGCATCCTCCTCGACCATGATCCCCGGCTCATCGGCTACGACCACCGGGCCGATGTGAAGGGCACCGGCCCGGTGATCGACTTCTACTTCCACGGCGGCCGTCTGCCGGCCGAACCGTCCGTCAGGCGCAGCGCGGAGCACGACGACGACGGCCTGTTCGCCCTGAGCGACCTGGAGTCCACCCCGCTGACGAACCAACTCCCGACCTTGACCGCCCTGCACACCGCCGCCCTGACCGGCACCGCCGTATGCCTGCGCGAAGGCCTGCCCCAGTGAGCGCGCCGCACCGCCTGGCGGCCGTCGTCCTGGCCGCTCTCGCGCTCGCCCTGAGCCTCGGCACGCCCTCGTCCCCGGCCGACACGCCTCTCCCGCCGGACCGGCTGCGGCAGGAGGCGACCGGAGCCCTGGAATCCACCGGGGCGGTCAGCGTCCAGATCCGCGTCCGGGACGGCCGGCACACCGTCGAGGCAAGCGCAGGCACGGCCGCCCTCGGCACCGGCCGGCCCGTGCCGAAGGGTGCGCACTTCCGGGCCGCCAGCGTCACGAAGTCCTTCGTGGCCGTGGCCGTGCTGCAACTGGCCGCCGAGCGGCGGCTGTCCCTGGACGACACGGTGGAGCACTGGCTGCCCGGCCTCGTCCAGGGACACGGCAACGACGGCAGCCGCATCACCATCAGACACCTGCTCCAGCACACCAGCGGCCTGCACGACTACGACTCCACCGAGCTGACCGGCCGTACGGCCCAGGAGTTCGAGCGCAGGCGCTTCGACCACATCGCCCCCGAACACCTCGTCGCCGCCGCGCTGCGGCACGCCCCGGACTTTCCCCCTGCCGACCCCGCCGACCCCGAGCCCCGCTGGAACTACTCCAACACCGGCTACCACCTCCTGGGCGCCGTCGTCGAGAAGGTCACGGGACATCCCTGGGCCGAGGAGGTGGAGGACCGGATCGTCCGCCGGCTGGGGCTGCGCGGCACCCGCGTCCCGGGAGACGACCCCTCCCTGCCGAAGCCGTACGCCCACACCTACCACCGGTTCGCCGGATCCGGCGGCTACACCGACACCACCGTCCGGAACATGGCGTGGGCCGGTACCGCCGGTGCGCTGGTCTCCACCTCCCGCGACCTGGACCGGTTCTTCACGGCCCTGCTCACCGGCGAACTGCTGCCGCCCCGGGAACTCGCCGCGATGCGCACCACCGTCCCCGGCAACGAGGAGCACCAGCGGTTCACGCCCGGACTGCGCTACGGCCTCGGCCTGATGGAGCAGCCACTGCCGTGCGGCGGCAGCCGCTGGGGCCACCACGGCGACCTCGAAGGCACCTTCGTCAGAACGGGCTTCACCGCCGACGGCAGCCGGTCCGTGATCGTCACGGTCAACGGCCGCACCACCGACGACACCCGGCTCCTCACCACCGAGAAGGCCCTGCAGGGGCTCATCGACCGGATGTTGTGCCGACGGTGACCACCCCTCAGGACAGCAGGTCCACGTCCCGCACCCGGTCCTGATGGATCAGCACGTCGAAGCAGCGGCCCAGCGCGAGGTCGAACCAGTTCCGCTCCTCCGGGTAGGCGGTGCCGACACTGCGCGTGGGCCGGGCCACGGCGAGCCAGGAGCGGGCCGCTCCCGGGGCGGTCCGCAGGTCCAGGACGTAGCGGTCGTACCGCACCTGGTCCAGTGTGTGCTCGTTGCTGCCGTTCCGCGGGGGGCCGACCGTGTGGGTGAGCATGTGTACCTCCTCCGGGTCGGTGGCCTTGAACGAGCCCTGGCCGAAGGTGAGTCCGACACTCACATAGCGGCTGCCGAGCCGGTCCCGGAGGAACGCGCCCTGTGTCCTGGGCAGGATCTTCGGGTCCTCCGGTTCGTAGCCGATGTGGTTGTTGTGGCCCGCCAGCAGGATCCGGTGCCCGGTGTGCTCGTGCCACCAGACGACGTTGTCCGCCATGACGCCGTCCCGCCACCGCATGGCCTCGGCGACCTGCCGCGGATCCGCGAAGTCGAAGCCGTAGCCGGTCGCCGTCTGGTCGATGACCGTGGCGTGCCGCAGCACTTCGGCGAACTCCTCCCGTCCGGCCTCGGCGCGTGGCCCGAGTGACTCCACCAGCTTCAGGGCACGTCCGGTCCGGGAGGCCATGTCCTGCCGTTCGGCGAGGGGCCGGGCCAGATACGCCTTCTGGTACTCGCCGGAGGGGACGGTCGGGCGCAGCCCCCGGTAGAGCTCCTCGAACCGCGGTGCGAGATCCGGCCGGACCCGTCCCGCGTAGGCCGTCACCCGGTCGTACAGCTCAGGCCCCGTGTAACCCCAGTCGTCACCCATGAACCGCACCGGGTCCTTCGGATGACGGCGGTTGTACGCCCTCATCCACTCGACCAGTGCCAGGTTCTCGGCGGTGTTGTTCAGCACGTAGGTGTACTGGAAGTCCTCCCGCATGATGCGCCGCGGGTCGCCCTCGCCGTGCACGACGTAGTCGTCGAGGCGCGCTCCGGTGCTCCAGGCCGTCTCCAGCGCGAAGGTGCGAAAGCCCCGCCGCTCCACCAGGTACCGGAAGACCCGGTCCTTGACGGCGAGGAACTCGTGCGACCCGTGCGTCGCCTCCCCCATCCCCACCACGACCGCACCGCCGACCGCCCTGCCGATCGCACGGAGGTCGCCGACGTCCCCGCCGGGTTCGGCGGTGCGCAGGGGGCTCGCGGTCCGCTCCAGAGCCGGCACGACGGGGTCCTCGGCAGCGGTGGCCGCGGGAGTCGGCGCGAGGAGCGACACCGCGAGAACGACGAAGGTCCATGGACGCAGACACGACATACCGCATACGTGCCCTACCCGGATCAGCCATGCCGCAGCAGGCCCGGTCATTCACCCGAACGGGGCCCGCGCACACGCACGTGAGGGCGCGCTCCTTGTGCGCGGGCACGACGCGTGCGCGCTCAGCCGGTGGCAGATGCTCGTCGGCCTCGCCAAGAAGGTCCGCGTACTCGCCCAGTACCTGCACGGCCAGATTCGCGAGCTGTCCCGCTCTGCGGTGCACGGGGTCGCCCGGGTTGAGATCGGCTTCGAAGATCTCGAGTGCCTCGTCCAGGTACGAGCGTCGGCCTGTGCTGAGGGCGCCCGGTGCCGGTTTCCTGTCCATGCCCGAGTGTCTCGCAAAGGCCGGTCGGAAGCGCCGACAGCTCAGGAGGGGGGCGGCACCCCGCACAAGGTGCCGCCCCCTCTCCTCCGTAGTCCGGAGCCGCCGCGATCGGTGAGGGTCGGGGACCGACGACGGCTCCGGGTTCTGAGGGCCCGCGAGGGCCGCCGGGCTAGCGGTGGTCGCTGCCCTGGGACTGGACCGCCGCGCGGCCGGCCTCCAGGCGGGCCACCGGGATGCGGAACGGGGAGCAGGAGACGTAGTCGAGTCCGACCTCGTGGAAGAAGTGGACCGACTCCGGGTCACCGCCGTGCTCGCCGCAGACGCCGAGCTTGAGGTCGGGGCGGGTCTCGCGGCCGGCCTTGGCGGCGAGCTTGACCAGGGAGCCGACGCCGTCCTTGTCGATCGTCTCGAACGGGGAGACGCCGAAGATGCCCTTCTCCAGGTACGCCGTGAAGAACGAGGCCTCCACGTCGTCCCGGCTGAAGCCCCACACCGTCTGGGTCAGGTCGTTCGTGCCGAAGGAGAAGAACTGCGCGGCCTCGGCGATCTGACCGGCGGTCAGGGCGGCGCGCGGCAGCTCGATCATCGTGCCGATGGACAGCTTGAGCTGCGCGCCCGAGGCCGCCTCCACCTCGGCGATGACCTTGTCGGCCTCCTCGCGCACGATCTCCAGCTCCTGCACCGTGCCGACGAGCGGGATCATGATCTCGGCGCGCGGGTCGCCCTTGGCGGCCTTGCGCTCGGCCGCGGCCTCGGCGATCGCCCGGACCTGCATGGTGAACAGGCCGGGGATGACCAGGCCGAGACGGACTCCGCGCAGACCCAGCATCGGGTTCTGCTCGTGCAGGCGGTGGACCGCCTGGAGCAGGCGGAGTTCGTTCTCGTGCGGCTCCTGGCGGGACTCGGCGAGGGCCACGCGGACGGAGAGTTCCGTGATGTCGGGCAGGAACTCGTGCAGCGGCGGGTCCAGGAGGCGGACGGTGACCGGGAGGCCGTCCATCGACTCGAAGAGCTGGACGAAGTCCTGCTTCTGGAGCGGGAGCAGCTCCTTGAGGGACTCCTCGCGCTCGGCCTGGGTGTCGGCCAGGATCAGCCGCTCCACCAGCTCGCGCCGGTCGCCGAGGAACATGTGCTCGGTGCGGCACAGGCCGATGCCCTGGGCGCCGAAGCGGCGGGCGCGCAGCGCGTCCTCGGCGTTGTCCGCGTTGGCGCGCACGCGCAGCCGACGCTTGCGGTCGGCGAAGGCCATCATGCGGTGGACGGCCTCGACCAGCTCGTCGGCGTCGTCGGCACCCGGGTGCATCCGGCCCTCGAAGTACTCCACGACCGGCGAGGGCACGACCGGCACCTCACCGAGGTAGACCTTGCCGGAGGAGCCGTCGATGGAGACGACGTCGCCTTCCTCGACGACGTGCCCGCCCGGGACGGTCATCCGGCGGCGCTTGGTGTCGACCTCCAGCTCCTCGGCGCCGCAGACACAGGTCTTGCCCATGCCGCGCGCGACGACGGCCGCGTGGGAGGTCTTGCCGCCGCGCGAGGTCAGGATGCCCTCGGCGGCGATCATGCCGTCCAGGTCGTCGGGGTTGGTCTCACGGCGGATCAGGATGACCTTCTCGCCGGAACGCGACCACTTCACAGCCGTGTACGAGTCGAAGACCGCCTTGCCGACCGCCGCGCCCGGCGAGGCCGCGATGCCCCGGCCGACCTGCGAGACCTTCGCGTCCTCGTCGAAGCGCGGGAACATCAGCTGCGCGAGCTGGGCGCCGTTGACGCGGGTGAGCGCCTCGGCCTCGTCGATCAGGCCCTGGTCCACCAGCTGGGTCGCGATGCGGAAGGCCGCGCCCGCGGTGCGCTTGCCGACACGGGTCTGGAGCATCCACAGCACACCGCGCTCGATGGTGAACTCGATGTCGCAGAGATCCTTGTAGTGGTTCTCCAGCGTCTCCATGATCTGCATCAGCTGGTCGTACGACTTCTTGTCGATCTGCTCCAGATCGGCGAGCGGCACGGTGTTGCGGATGCCCGCGACGACGTCCTCGCCCTGCGCGTTCTGCAGGTAGTCGCCGTAGACGCCCTGGTGGCCGGAGGCGGGGTCGCGGGTGAAGGCGACGCCGGTGCCGGAGTCGGGGCCGAGGTTGCCGAAGACCATGGAGCAGACGTTGACGGCCGTGCCCAGGTCGTGCGGGATGCGCTCCTGGCGGCGGTAGAGCTTGGCCCGGTCGGTGTTCCAGGAGTCGAAGACCGCGTGGATGGCGAGGTCCATCTGCTCGCGCGGGCTCTGCGGGAAGTCCCGGCCGGCCTCGGTCTTGACGATCTTCTTGAACTTGGTGACGAGCTTCTTGAGGTCGGCCGCCTCCAGCTCGGTGTCGACCGTGACCTTCTTGGCCGCCTTCGCCGCCTCCAGCGCGTCCTCGAAGAGCTCCCCGTCGACGCCGAGGACGGTCTTGCCGAACATCTGGATGAGGCGGCGGTAGGAGTCCCAGGCGAAGCGGTCGTCGCCGGCCTGCTTGGCGAGGCCCTGCACCGACTTGTCGGAGAGACCGATGTTGAGGACGGTGTCCATCATGCCGGGCATGGAGAACTTGGCGCCCGAGCGCACCGACACCAGCAGCGGGTCGTCCGCCTGGCCGAGCTTCTTGCCCATGCGGGCCTCGAGCGCGTCGAGGTGTGCACTCACCTCGTCACGCAGTGCCGCCGGCTCCGCGCCGCTGTCGAGGTAGACCTTGCAGGCCTCGGTGGTGATCGTGAAGCCGGGCGGGACCGGCAGGCCCAGGTTCGTCATCTCGGCGAGGTTCGCGCCCTTGCCACCGAGGAGGTCCTTGAGGTCCTTGTTTCCCTCGGTGAAGTCGTAAACGAACTTCACGCCCTCAACGCTCGCGGCCTGCTCGGCTACCGGGAGATCTTTGTTTTCCGACACGGGTCTCGACTCCTCGAGGACGCGGTGGCTGCCCTGACGGCGAGGAACATACCCAGATCGAAGGCGTCTGGGTACGTCCATGCGTGCGTCATGCGCCTGTAACCACTCGTCCGCCAGCGGATCGAAAGTCAAGGCTTGGCAAGCAATCACAGCCGCATGTGTTCACTTCTTGAACGCATGAACCTCCATTGAGCCCACTGAGCGCTCATCTGAGCGGGGTTCTCCACGCTTGAGTTCGATCGATGAACGATCAAAGCGTGGCACTCAGTGCCACCCCTTGGAGAAGTGCAGCCGCTCATGATCCGCTCATCTGAGCGCAAGCCTTATCAGAGGTGGCGAGAATCACGCTGCCACAGCCCGTCGGATTTCACCATGCGGACGGGCAGCGGGGGCGAAATGTCCTTGTCACACGCCGAGCGCCCGCAGCCGCTCCTCGACCCGCTCGGGGGCGTACAGGTGCTCCACGACCATCGCACCGGCTCCCACCAGCCCGGCTCGCTCGCCCAGCCGTGAGGTCACCACGTCCAGATGGGCCGTGGAGCGGGGGAGCGCCCGCTGGTAGAGCAGTTCGCGCACGCCTGTCAGGAAGGGAGTTCCGGCCAGATCCCCGGCGATCATCAGCACGCCGGGGTTCAGCAGGGTCACGACGGTCGCCAGCACGTCCCCGACCCGGCGCCCGGCCTCCCGGGCGAGACCGACCGCCTCGGGGTGCCCGGAGGCCAGCAGGTCCCGCACATCCGAGCCGGAGGCCGCCGGCACCCCGGCCTCCGCCAGCCGCCGCGCCACCGCCCCACCGCTCGCGACGGCGGCCAGACAGCCGTAGGAACCGCACCGGCACAGCGTCTGGGTGCCCTCCGGCACCCGGATGTGCCCGATGTCCCCGGCGCCCCCGTCGATGCCCCGGAACACCGAGCCGTCCACCACGACCCCGGCGCCGATGCCGGTGGAGACCTTGACCAGCACGAAGGCGGAGCAGTCGGGGTAGCCGGTGCGTTGTTCGCCGTACGCCATGAGGTTGGCGTCGTTGTCCACCAGCACGGGCACGGCGGCGGCGCCGGTGTGCTCGGTGAGGGCCCGGGACAGCCGGCCCCGTATGCCGTAGCCGTCCCAGCCGGGCATGATCGGCGGCTGGACGACACGGCCGGTCTCGGTGTCGACCGGACCGGGCACCGCGAGCCCGACCCCGCACACCGACGCGGCCGGGCAGCCCGCCTTCTCCAGCAGCTCGGCGAACCAGCGGCCGAGTTCGCCGAGCACCGCGTCCGGCCCGTCCTCGACGACCAGGGTGCCGGAGTGCTCGGCGAGGATCTCGCCGCTCAGCGACAGCACGGCCGCCCGGGCGTGCCGGGTGTCGAGGTCGGCGGCCAGTACCACCGCGTGCTCGTCGTCGAATTCCAGGGTGATGGAGGGGCGTCCGCCCAGCGGGGAGTCCACCGGTCCCCCGGCGCCCTCGCGCAGCCAGCCCGCGCGGAACAGCCGGTCGAGCCGCTGCCCGACGGTGGCCCGGGACAGTCCGGTCGCCTGCTGCAGGGCACCCCGGGTCACCGCACGGCGACTGCGCACCAGTTCGAGCAGTTCGCCGGCGCTCGCCTGGCCGGCACCGCGTCCCGTTCTCTGTCCCGTTCTTCCGGGCTGTCCGGTCATGCACACCCCCTTGTGTTTCTCAACCTTGCCTTACATAGTGGGTTTTGCGTGTTAAATAGACGTAACCCTACGGTAGCCGCGGCCGAACCGGCCGGCCGGACGTCTTTTCGGAGAGCCCCGAGTGGACCGCACCGCCCAACGCGCCCTACGTCGTACCGGACGCACCGTTGCATACGATCCGTCCAGCACCGCCTCACCCCTGCAGGTCAGGGCAGCCGCCGTGCTGGAGGCAGGCTGGACGGGGACGTCCACCGTGCCCTCGCGCAGCCTGTATCCCCACCAGTGGTCGTGGGACTCGGCGTTCATCGCGATCGGCCTGCGGCACGTCTCGCCGTTACGCGCCCAGACGGAACTGGACACGCTGCTGGCGGCCCAGTGGGCGGACGGGCGGATCCCGCACATCGTCTTCAACCCCTCCGTCCCCCTCGACGCGTACTTCCCGAGCCCCGACTTCTGGCGCTCCTCGACCGCGGGACGTACCGCGGGCGCCCCGCGCACCGTACAGACCTCCGGGATCGTGCAACCACCGGTCCACGCGCTGGCCGTGTGGCTGGTGCACCTGGCCGACCCCGGGCTGTCGCGGGCGCGCGGCTTCCTCACCCGGATGTACCCCCGCCTCGCGGCCTGGCACCGGTATCTGCTGCACCGGCGCGACCTGGGCGGGGGCGGGCTGGTGTCCGTCGTGCACCCCTGGGAGCAGGGAATGGACAACAGTCCCTGCTGGGACCGTCCGCTGTCCCGGGTCACCCCGGCCCCGGCCCGCTCCTTCCGCCGCGCCGACCTCGACCACGGCTCCCCCGAGGACCGGCCGACGGATCTGGACTACGGGCGGTACGTGCGGCTGGCGAGCGACTACCGGGACCGCGGATACGCCGACGGGGCGGGGGAGTTCGCCGTGGAGGACCCGGCGTTCAACGCGCTGCTCATCGCCTCCGAGTACGCCCTGGCCCGGATCGCCCACGAGCTGGGCGCGGCGTCGACGGCCCGGCAGGCCCGCGCCGAGCGGCTCACCGCCGCGCTGGTGGAGCGGCTGTGGGAGCCGGCCGCCGGGATGTTCCTGTGCCGGGACGTGCGCGCCGGGGAGCCGATCCCCGAGCGCGGTGTCTCCGGACTGATCCCGCTGCTGCTGCCGACCCTGCCCCGCGACCTCGCCGCCACCCTGGTCCGCACGATGTGCGGCCCGCACTTCGGCCTCGGCGGCACCACCCGCCTGGTGCCCAGCTACGACCTGCTCGGCGAGGCCTTCGACCCGCACCGCTACTGGCGCGGCCCGGCCTGGATCAACACCAACTGGCTCCTGGAGGGCGGCCTGCGGCTGCACGGCGAGCGCGGCCGGGCCGACGCCCTGCGCAAGGGCATCCTGCACACCGCCGGCGCCTCCGATTTCGCGGAGTACGTCGACCCGTACACGGCACAGGCCTGCGGCGCCACCGGCTTCGGCTGGACCGCCGCGCTCACGCTCGACCTGCTGCACGACCGGCCCGCAGGGGACAGAAACGGCGTCACGGCGATCAAGGGAGGGGACCGGGGATGACGGACCGGCATCATCTGCTCGTGCACGGCGGCACGTTCGCCGCCGTCGGAGACCGCGGCGACATCAGCGGCTACCGGGGCGGCAGCGCCCCGGACGGCATGTTCGTACGGGACGCACGGCATCTCAGCCGGTGGCAGCTCACCGTGGACGGGGCCGTGCCCGACACGCTGACGCCGGTGGCCGACGGGGACACGGCGCGCTGTGTCCTCGTGCCGCGCGGCGGCCGCGACGAGCCGCCCGCGTACACGCTCTTCCGTGAACAGGCCGTCGGGGACGCCTCGTTCGTGGAGTCGCTGCGGATCACCAGCAACCGTCCGGCGCCGACGACGGTCCGCCTCGCGGTCACCGCCGACGCCGACTTCACCGACCAGTTCGAGCTGCGCTCCGACCACCGCACCTACACCAAGGCCGGTGCGGTCCGCTCCCGCCAGGTCCTCGGCCACGGCGTGGAGTTCGCCTACCGGCGCGGCGAGTGGCGCTCATGCACGACGGTGACGGCCGAGCCCCAGCCGGACGCCGTGGAGGAGACCGGCACCGGCGCCCGCCGCCTGGTCTGGACGCTGGAGCTCGCACCGCACGGCACCGCCGAGCTGGTCCTGCGGGTCATGGCCCGCCCGCACGGCGAGAAGCGGGCCCTGCGCGTCCCCCGCTCCCCCGCCGCCGTGAGGGAGCAACTGCTCGCCCGGGAAGGCGAGTTCATAGAGGGCCTGGCCTTCCCGACCGGCTGGCCGGAGCTGGCCGCCGCCTGCTCCCGGGGTCTCGCCGACCTCGCCGCGCTCCAGGTCCCGGCCAAGGGCCCGGACGGCGAGGAACTGCGCGTCCCGGCCGCCGGTGCTCCCTGGTTCCTGACGCTGCTGGGCCGGGACGCCCTGCTGACGTCGCTGTTCGCGCTGCCCTACCGGCCCCGGCTGGCCGCCGCCACCCTGCCCGCGCTCGCCGCGACCCAGGCCACGGACGCGGGCACGAGCGAGGTCGCCCAGCCCGGAAAGATCGTCCACGAGGTGCGGCACGGCGAACTGGCGCACTTCGGCCAGGTCCCCTACGGCCGCTACTACGGCTCGGTCGACGCCACACCGCTGTTCCTCGTGCTCCTCGGCGCGTACACGGAGCAGACCGGCGACACCGCCCTGGCCCACCGCCTCCAGTCACACGCCCGCGCGGCCGTCGGCTGGATGCTCGACCACGGCGGCCTGACCTCGCGCGGCTACCTCGTCTACCGCGCCGACCAGGGCGGCCTCGCCAACCAGAACTGGAAGGACTCCCCCGGCGCCATCTGCTCCGCCGAGGGCACCCGCCCCAACGGCCCGGTGACGGCCGCGGGCGCCCAGGGCTACGCCTATGACGCGCTGCGCCGCACGGCGTGGCTCGCGCGCACGGTGTGGCAGGACGGGACGTACGCGGACCTGCTGGAACAGGCGGCCGGTGATCTGCGCGACCGTTTCCAGCGGGACTTCTGGATGGCGGAGCACTCCTTCCCGGCGCTCGCGCTCGACGGCCGGGGCGCCCAGGTCGACGCCCTCGCCTCCGACGCCGGGCATCTGCTGTGGTCGGGCCTGCTGGACAAGGAGTACGGCGAACAGGTCGGCCGGCGCCTCCTCGAACCGGACTTCTTCTCCGGCTGGGGCGTGCGCACCCTGGCCGCCGGCCAGCCGGCGTTCCACCCGCTCTCCTACCACCGCGGTTCGGTCTGGCCGCACGACAACGCGCTGATCGCGCTCGGCCTGGCCCGCTACGGACTGCACGACGAGGCCCGCGCGATCGCCCGCGGCCTGGTCGACGCGGCGACCGCCACCGGCAACCGGCTCCCCGAGGTCCTCGCCGGCTACGGCCGCGACACCCACCCGGAGCCGGTCCCGTACCCGCACGCGTGCGTACGCGAATCCCGCTCGGCCTCGGCCCCGTTGGCGCTGCTCACGGCGGTCGGGGGCGTCTGAGGGGCGTCTGGCCGGACGATTGGCCGGGCGTTTGCCGGGTGTTTGCCGAGCGCTGGCCCGGCGGGCTGAACGCACCTGGTGGGCGCCCCGTACGGAACTGAGGCGGACCCGAACCCCCACGCGGGTCCGCCACTTCACCGGGTTTCGTACGGGAAGGACCTCCGGGTGCCTGTCTTCACACGCCTGCGCCAGTCATCACGGTCAGAGTCCGCAACGGCATCGGCACCGGCACTGCCACCAGCACCGGCACAGGAACCAGCACCGGAGACACCCGCTGCGGCATCCGGCCTCCGCATCCGCCATCCCCGGGCCGCCCGCGCCCTCCGCTGGACCACCACCGCCCTCGCCGCCGCCCTGGTCCTCGGTGCCCTGCTGCTGCCCAACACCCTTCCCGCCATGGGGCCGAAGAGCTTCACGCGCCTACCGGCCGAGGCGGTCATCGGGGCCGTCGTGGTGCTGTGGCTGCCCCGTCGGCCCCGGCTGGTCGCGGCGGCGCTGTACGGACTCGGTCTGACCGCGCTGACCGCCGTGAACCTGCTCGACATGGGGTTCAACGAGTATCTGGGCCGGGGCTTCAACGCCGCGCTCGACTGGGACCTGCTGCCCGACGCCCAGGCGTACGTCGGGGACACGCTGGGCGGGGGCGTCGCGACCGCCGCCGCCGTCGGGGCGATCGTGCTGGTCCTGCTGCTGGCGGCCGTCATGGTCGCGGCGACGATCCGGCTCAGCGACCTGCTCGTCCGCCACCGGCCCCGGGCGGCCCGGGGCGCGCTGATCGCCGGCGTCGTCTGGGTCACCTGCTCCGCCCTGGGCCTGACGCTCTTCGGCGGGCCGATCGCCTCCGAGCGCGGCGCCGGAGCCCTCCGGGTCCACGCCCAGCGGACGGTGGAGTCCCTGCGCGACGAGGCGGCCTTCGCGAGGCACGCCCAGGCGGACACCTTCGGCAACACCCCGCCCGACCAGCTGCTGCCCGACCTGCGCGGCAAGGACGTGATCTTCACGTTCATCGAGAGCTACGGCCGCAGCGCCATCGAGGACCCGATCATGGCACCCGGCGTCGACCGCACCCTCGACACCAGTGGCAGGGCGCTGGAGAAGGCCGGCTTCGCCGCCCGCAGCGGCTGGCTGACCTCGGCGACCTACGGCGGCAGCAGCTGGCTCGGCCACTCCACGACCATGTCCGGCCTGTGGATCGACAACCAGCGCCGCTACCGCACGGTCACCGCGGGCGACCACCTCACCCTCACCAAGGCGTTCCGCAAGAGCGGCGCGTGGGACACGGTCGGTGTGATGCCCGGCGTGCAGAAGGGCTGGCCGGAGGAGAAGTGGTACGGCCTGGACAAGCTCTACGACGCCTACGACCTGGGGTACAAGGGCCCGAAGTTCAGCTGGTCGACCATGCCGGACCAGTACACGCTGGAGGCGTTCCAGCGCCGGGTGCACGGCAAGAAGCGCGACAAGCCGCTGATGTCGTTCGTCATCCTGACCTCCAGCCACCAGCCCTGGGCACCCATCCCGAAGATGGTCGACTGGGACGAACTCGGCGACGGCTCACGCTTCGACGCCATCGAGAAGGCCGGCAACAAGGCATCGGACATCATCACCGACACCACCAAGTCCCGGCAGGAGTACGGCAAGTCCATCCAGTACTCGGTCACCAGCCTCACCCAGTGGCTGGAGCGCTACGGCACCGACGACACCGTCCTGGTCTTCCTCGGCGACCACCAGCCCATGGCCCGGGTCAGCGGCACCCGCGCCAGCCGCGACGTCCCGGTCTCCATCGTCGCGAAGGACCCGAAGGTCCTCGACAAGGTCGCCGACTGGAACTGGACGGAAGGCCTCAAGCCCGACCGCGACGCCCCGGTGTGGAAGATGAGCTCCTTCCGCGACCGCTTCCTCAAGGCGTACGGCTCCACGCCGCACCGCTCGGAGGGCTGATCAGCCGCCGGAGGTGTCGAGCTCGGCGTCCTCGCCCACCCCGGCACAGTCGTACGGGTCCTTCAGCCAGCCGTCCGGCAGCACGACCCGGTTGTTGCCGGACGTACGGCCCCGGGGCCCGTCGGCACCGGCGGGCCAGGGCTGGTCGAGGTCCAGCTCGTCCAGCCCGGAGCGCAGCTCCTCCAGCGAGGACGTGATCGCGAGGCGCTTGCGCATCTCGGACCCGACGGCGAAGCCCTTCAGATACCAGGCGACGTGCTTGCGGAAGTCGATCACGCCCCGCGCCTCGTCCCCGATCCACTCGCCGAGCAGGGTGGCGTGCCGGACCATGACGTCGGCGACCTCGCGCAGCGCCGGGCGGGCGATGTCCTCAGTGCGCCCCTCGAAGGCGGCCACCAGATCGGCGAACAGCCACGGCCGCCCGAGGCAGCCACGTCCCACCACGACACCGTCGCAGCCGGTCTCGCGCACCATCCGCAGCGCGTCCTCGGCCGACCAGATGTCGCCGTTGCCGAGCACCGGGATCTCCGGCACGTGCTCCTTCAGCCGGGCGATGGCGTCCCAGTCGGCGGTGCCGCCGTAGTGCTGGGCGGCGGTGCGGCCGTGCAGGGCGATGGAGGTGACGCCCTCCTCGACGGCGATCCGGCCGGCGTCCAGGAAGGTGATGTGGTCGTCGTCGATGCCCTTGCGCATCTTCATCGTGACGGGCAGATCGCCGGCGCCGCTGACGGCCTCGCGCAGGATGGCCCGCAGCAGGTTCCGCTTGTACGGCAGCGCGGATCCGCCGCCCTTCCGCGTGACCTTCGGCACGGGGCAGCCGAAGTTGAGGTCGATGTGGTCGGCGAGGTCCTCTTCCGCGATCATGCGGACGGCCTTGCCGACGGTCGCCGGGTCCACGCCGTACAGCTGGATCGACCGGGGCCGCTCCGTCTCGTCGAAGTGGACGAGCTGCATGGTCTTCTCATTGCGTTCGACCAGCGCCCGGGTGGTGATCATCTCGCTGACGAACAGGCCCTTGCCCCCGCTGAACTCCCTGCACAGGGTGCGGAAGGGGGCGTTGGTGATCCCGGCCATGGGGGCCAGGACGACGGGGGGCTGGACGGTGTGCGGGCCGATGTGGAGGGGCGTGGACATGCATCCATTGTGCCGTGCAATGAGACGGTAAAATTCATTAGTTAGCCACACTATCGAAATCGGCGTACGATGGCCCGCATGCCCGAGCTCAGCCCCCGCCGCCGCATGCTGGTGCTCGCGATCTGCTGTATGAGCCTGCTGATCGTGAGCCTCGACAACACGGTCCTGAACGTGGCCCTGCCCTCCATGCAGCAGGACCTGCACGCGAGCACCTCAGGTCTGCAGTGGACGATCGACGCCTACACCCTGGTCCTGGCCTCGCTGCTGATGCTCGCGGGCTCCACGGCCGACCGCATCGGCCGCAAACGCGTCTTCATGGCGGGGCTCGTCGTCTTCACCATCGGCTCGGTGCTGTGCTCCCTCGCGCCGAACCTGGAAGCGCTGGTCGCCTTCCGGATGATCCAGGCGGTGGGCGGCTCGATGCTGAACCCGGTCGCCATGTCGATCATCACCAACACGTTCACCGACCCGCGTGAGCGGGCCCGGGCGATCGGCGTGTGGGGCGCGGTCGTCGGCATATCGATGGCCGCCGGCCCACTGGTCGGCGGCCTCCTCGTCGAGTCGGTCGGCTGGCGCTCCATCTTCTGGATCAACCTGCCGGTGGGCCTCGCCGCCCTCCTCCTCACCCTCCGCTTCGTCCCCGAGTCCCGTGCCGCCAAGGCCCGCCGCCCCGACCCGGTCGGCCAGCTCCTGGTGATCACCCTCTTCGGCTCCCTGACGTACGCGATCATCGAGGCGCCGAGCACGCCGTTCGCGTCGACAGCCCCACTGGCCGTGGTCGCCCTGGCCGCTCTCGCCGGTCTGCTGCTCTACGAGCCCCGCCGCACGGAACCCCTGATCGACCTGCGGTTCTTCCGCTCGGCGCCGTTCAGCGGGGCCACGGTCATCGCGGTCAGCGCGTTCGCCGCGCTCGGCGGATTCCTCTTCCTGTCCACGCTGTACCTCCAGAACGTGCGCGGCCTGACCGCCCTGGAGGCGGGCCTGTGGATGCTGCCGATGGCGGCCCCGACGTTCCTGTGCGCCCCGCTCTCCGGCCGCCTGGTCGGCACCCGCGGTCCACGCCTCCCGCTCCTGATCGCCGGCTTCGCGATGACGGCGAGCGGCGTGCTCTTCGCCGCCTTCGAGGCCGAGACCTCCGACGTCGCCCTCTTCGCCGGCTACGTCCTCTTCGGCATCGGCTTCGGTTTCGTCAACGCTCCGATCACCAACACGGCGGTGTCCGGGATGCCGCGTGCGCAGGCGGGTGTCGCCGCTGCGGTCGCCTCGACCAGCCGTCAGCTCGGGCAGACGCTGGGGGTCGCGGTGGTCGGGGCGGTACTCGCCTCCGGCGTGGGCTCGTCGTCGTACCGGGAGACGTTCCTGTCGGCGGCTCGGCCCGGGTGGTGGATCATCGCGGTGTGCGGTTTCGCCGTGCTGGCGTTGGGGGCGGTGTCGAGTGGGCGGTGGGCTCGGGGGACCGCGGAGCGTGCGGCGGAGCGGCTGAAGTCCGTGGAGGTGCGTGATGTGGCGGTGACCGCGGACCGTGCCTCGTAGCGGTGGTTCGTCGCCGTTTCGGTAACACGGAGCGCGTCCGCGGCGGTTAGGCGAGGAACCTCACGGTTGAACCGTGAAACTCATTCCTCCGGCGGCGACTTGCCACCCCGCTCTGAGCAGCAGAAACTGTAAGTGAGGACGTAGAGCCCACCGATAGTCCGACTCTGCGCCGCCCCGACCGTCGCGAACAAAGGGGCTGAGCCGGTGGACAACACCCTGCACATCCTCGTCGCCGAAGAGGACGCGGAAGCCGAACGTGTCGCGGAGCTGACCGGCTACCTGCGCGAGGAACTGCTCGAGCTGGACGTGGACGACGTCACGACGCTCCCCGGCGGGGAGGCCCCGCCCGGTGCGCGGGCCGTGGACGTCACCCAGATCGGTGCGCTGCTGGTGACCCTGGGCACTTCGGCAACCGCCCTGAGCCAGGTGGTGACTGTGATCCGGTCGTGGATGGGCAGGCGCCATGACACCCACCCGTCCCTGCGGCTGCAGATGGGCGACGACGTCCTGGAGGTGTCCGAGGCGACCGACGATCAGGTCGCGGAGGCGTTCAAGGTCTTCGTCCAGCGCCATTCCCCGGCCGGAGCCGAGCCATGACGGAATCCAGACACGCGCTGATCATCGCCAACGACCGGTACGACGACCAGGGGCTCAAGAAGCTCAAGGCACCCGCCCAGGACGCCGCCGCCCTCGAAAGGGTGCTGCACGACCCGGAGATCGGCGACTTCGAGGTGGAGGTCGTGCACAACGCGTCGGCCGACCTCATGCGCAGGCGCATCCAGGGCTTCTTCAACGAGCGCGGCCGCGCCGACACTCTTCTGCTGCACTTCTCCTGCCACGGCATCAAGAGCGAGTCCGGCGAGCTGTACTTGGCCGCGAGCGACACCGAGCCCCCGCTGCTGGCCGCCACAGCCGTCCCCTCCCAGTTCGTCCGCGGATGCATGTACGGCACCCGGGCAGGCCTCACCGTCCTGTTCCTCGACTGCTGCTACGGCGGCGCCTTCTCCCGGGGCTCGACCTCCGTACGCGCTTCCGGAGAGATCAACGCCCTCGAGTCGTTCGCGAAGGGCGAGCCCGCGACTGGGCGGGGATGGGCCGTGATCACCGCGTCCGACTCCATGGAGTACGCCTTCGAGGGCAGCAAACTCGCGGAGAACTCCGGTCCGCGGCCTTCGCTGTTCACCCACGCGGTCGTCGAGGGCCTGGAGACCGGCGATGCCGACCTCCACGGGGACGGGAAGGTCTCCCTGGACGACCTGTACGAGTACGTCTACCGGCACGTACAGGAGCAGAACCCCCATCAGACGCCGAAGAAGGCGGCGGAGCTGCGCGGGGAGCTGCATCTGGCACACAGTCGGCGTGGCCGCATCAAGATCGTCGCCGTTGATACGCCGCCCCCTCTGCGGGCGGCCATGAACAGCGACCAATTCCTCACACGGCAGGGCGCCGTGACGGAGTTGCGCAAACGACTGCAGCACACCGAACTGCCCGTGGCGGAAGGGGCGCGTCAGCACCTGGAGGAGGTCGCACGGAACGACATCCAGCCGATCGCCGAACTGGCGTCCGAGGCCTTGAACACGATCCACGTGACACCGTCCCCGGACCACCTGGACTTCGGCCGGGCACCACAGGACTCGCCCCCTCGGAAGCAGTCGGTGGCCCTGCACGGTCCACCGCTGGCCCGTCACTGCGTGGCCCAGTCCCAACAGTCGTGGCTACGGGTCGATCCGACCCCGGCGGGTCTGGAGGTCCACGTCGACACGACGACGGCGGGGCATCTGGCCGGCGGCATCGTGCTGAAGGGTGTGGCGGACGAGGCGGTGATCCACGTCGAGGCGGTGGTGGCCCCGGTACCCGAGCGCGAAGGCCCGCCCTCGAACGGCTCCACGGGGCCGACGCGGGAATCGGACGCCGAACGGAAGACGGTGGCCACCGATCCCCCGCGCATCCCGTCCCACCCCAAGCAGCCGCCCAAGAAGCCGCCCAAGAAGGCGCCGGAGACCACTACACCCCAGATATCCCCGGCCCACCGCGCTCCCGCCCTCGCCGGTGCCGCGCTCGCCCTCGCCGTCACGTCTGTCATCACGCTCGTACTGGCCATCCAGGCGGCGGTGGCGGCCGTCATCGACCGGGGCGACGCAGGGGTGTACGGCAACGTCGAGGACAACATCCGCGAGCACGGGGCGCTCACCCCGCTCATCGTGTGCCTGATCACCGGTGCGGTGGCACTGGTCGCCGGCGCGTTCGCCCGGCACGAGCTGGGAGCACGGCGGGAGCAGTACACGAGCAAGGCGGCGAACGGTACGAAAACCCTGACCTCGGTCGTGAAAGGTCTGGCGATCCCGGCCCTGATCCTGGCCGTCCTCGCGGGCATCACCTACCTGGTGGGCAGCGCCCAATGGTGACCGCCCAGGCTGACCGGCGCAACCGGCTACACGGCGGACGCGGCCCGGTCCACGGCGATCTCCCGCAGCCTCTCCAAGCGCTCCCGGGACTCCTCGTCCGCCGGTACGTACGTCACGATCCGTGGCCCCGACCCCGGCGTCAGCCACAGGTCCGTGTGGTCGACGGCGATGCGGCCGACGTGGCGGTTGAGGAACTCCTTGCGTTTGGTGCGGTGGGCGACGACCTCGTGGCGGTCCCAGGCGGTGCGGAACTCGGGGGACTCCGTGCGCAGGCGCTTGAGCAGCATCTTCCAGGCGGGCTCGGTGAGATGGCCGGCCATCGCGGCGCGGAAACGGGCCGCCATCAGACGCTGGGTCTCCTCCAGGTGCACGATCGACGACTGCCACTCGGGGTGCGTGTAGGACAGGACCATGCAGTTGCGGTTCTCGGGCGGCACCGTGTCCAGGTCGCACAGCAGCAGCCCGTACGTGCGGTTGTAGGCGAGGATGTCGTACCGGCTGTTCTGCAGGCACGCCGGGAACGGCTCGACCTGCTCCAGCACCGCCCGCATCGCCGGCGTGACCGACGGGCACGTGGTCGCGGGCGTCGGGTCGGCGGCGCCGGCCAGCTGGAAGAGGTGGGCGCGCTCGCCGGGGTCGAGCAGCAGGGCGCGGGCGAGCGCGTCGAGGACCTGGACGGAGACCTGGATGTCACGGGCCTGCTCCAGCCACGTGTACCAGGTGACGCCCACGGCGGAGAGCTGGGCGACCTCCTCACGGCGCAGACCCGGCGTGCGGCGCCGACGGCCCCGGGGCAGGCCGACCCGCTCGGGGGCGATCCGCTCCCGGCGGCTGCGCAGGAACGCCGCCAGTTCGTGCCGCCGGACATCCCCGTCGCGGGGCGCCCCGGGCGCGCGTACCGCCGTCTCCTCGGCCATGGTCGTCATGCCCTCCAGCCTGCCGCCGCCCGGACCCTGTTTCCAGGTGGTGTGACTACCAGGATAAGGACACTCTGGTACCAGCCTGAGTGAGGCAGCAGGCTCATGACCGTGACCACGGAATCCCTCACCTCACGCCCCGTCCGCCCGCCCACCGCCCCGGCCCCCGTGCTCGGCGGGCTCGGACTGTTCGCGGTGCTGCTGGCCGCCGCTCTGCCCCTCGTCGACTTCTTCATCGTCAACGTCGCCCTGCCCACCATCGGCAGCGACCTCGCCGCGAGCGAGGCGGTCCTCGAACTCGTCGTCGCCGGGTACGGGGTGTCGTACGCCGTCCTGCTGGTCCTCGGGGGCCGGCTCGGTGATCTGTTCGGCAGGCGGCGGCTGTTCCTCGGCGGTATGGCGGCCTTCGGGCTGACCTCGCTGGCGTGCGGACTGGCGCCGGACGCCTGGTCGCTGGTCGCGGCCCGGGTGGCGCAGGGCGCGTCGGCCGCCGCGATGCTGCCGCAGGTCCTGGCCACCATCCAGGCCACCACGACCGGCCCCCGGCGCGCGAAGGCCATGGGCCTGTACGGCGCGACCGCCGGGCTGTCCATGATCGCCGGGCAGATCCTGGGCGGGGTCCTCGTCGCGGCCGACTTCGCCGGTACCGGCTGGCGCTCGGTGTTCCTCGTCAATGTGCCGGTCGTCCTCGCCGGTCTGGTGCTGGCCGTCCGGGTGGTCCCCGAGACCCGCTCGCCGCGACCGGAGCCGGTCGACGTGCCCGGCACGTTCCTCCTCGCCGCCTCGCTCCTCACTCTCCTCGTCCCGCTCACCGAAGGCCGGGCGGCGGGCTGGCCGTTGTGGACGTGGCTGTCGCTGGCCGCGTTCCCGTTCGTGGCGGCGGCGTTCTACGCGGTGGAGCGCAGGGCCGACCGCGCGGGCCGTACGCCGCTGGTCCCGCCGAGCCTGTTCACGCTCACCTCACTGCGCCGCGGACTGCTGCTGGTGCTGCCCTTCTCGATCGGCTTCAGCGGCTTCATGTTCGTGATCGCGGTGGCCCTGCAGGAGGGCGCCGGGCTCGGCCCGGTCACCGCGGGTCTGGCGCTGGCACCTCTGGCGGTGGTCTTCTTCGTGTTCTCCCTGCTGGGCCCCCGGTTGGTCGCCCGGTACGGGACGCGCGTGGTGACGGCCGGTGCCGTGCTCCAGGGCGTGGGCCTGGCGCTGATGGCCCTGGCCGCCTGGCGCTTCTGGCCGCACCTCGGTTTCGTCGAGCTGCTCCCGGGCGCGGCGATCGCCGGCGCGGGCCAGGCGCTCCAACTGCCCGTCATCTACCGGGTCATCCTCTCCGAGGTGCCGCCCGCCCGTGCCGGCGTCGGCAGCGGCGTGATGATCACCACTCAGCAGTCGGCACTGGCCCTCGGTGTGGCCACCCTGGGTACGCTGTTCCTGTCCCTGGTCCCGACGATGGGCATGCGGAACGCCCTGGTCACGACGCTGCTGGTGCAGCTCGCCGGGGTGGTGCTGACAGGCCTGCTGAGCCTCAGGCTGCCGCGCACGGTCGTCTGAGGCATCTCACGGCCTGATAACTCGCATCCGGGGAAACCCTGTTGATGTTGGTCTTGCTGCACACTCCTTGCTGCGAGCGGACCGGATCCGCCGGATCCCTGGACGCGGAAGGCATCATGGCGCAGATCGACACGAGCAAGGTCAGCCGCTGGGACCAGCACGGCCGCGAACACGTCGTGCGGGTACAGCGCACGGGCATACAGCGCACCCTCAACTGCGACACCTGCGGCTGGCGGCGAGGCGCGCAGTTCCTGCCATGGCTCAAGGCGGAGGAACACCTGACGCAGGCCCACCAGGCAACGGTGGACCCGACGGCTGCGTGAGGCGCTTCTCCCTTAGAAGTCCCCTGCCCAGAGGTCCCCTAGACGTGCAGCCCCCGCACCACCAGCTCCACCACCGCCTCGAACTCCCCCTCCACACCCGGCTGCTCCCACTCCCGCGCATAACACGGGTCATGGAACCGCCCCGTCGCCTGGAACACCGCTCGGGCCGAGGACTCCGGGTCGGGGGTGGTGAAGGTGCCGGTCTGGACGCCGGCCTCGATGATGCGGGCCAGTTGGGTGGTGAGGTCGGTGATGTGGTCGCCGACCGCTGTGCCGGCCTCGTCCGTGAGGACCATGTAGGTGGCGAACAGCTCCGGATCCTCGCCCGCCTTGCGGCGCTTCGCGGCGAAGAGTGCGGCGAGCCAGTCCCGCAGCCGGGCCTCCGGGGCGGTGTCGCCTGTGACGATGCCGGAGAGTTCCCCCGAGGTGCGGTCCAGCCAGCGCTTGGTGACCGCCTCGCGCAGCGCCGCCTTGGTGCGGAAGTGGCGGTAGACGCTGCCGTGGCTGACACCGAGGGCCCGGGCGACGTCCACGACGGTGGCCTTGGCCGGGCCGTGCCGCCGCAGCACCTCCTCGGTGGCCTCGAGGATGCGCTCGGCGGTCAGGATCTCGCTGGTCGGTGCCATGCCCAGACCGTACCCGGAGCCCGGCTCAGCGCTCGACGTGCGCCATCTGGGCCGCCGGGTAGCGCTCGCCGGCGGCGGCACCGGCCGGCACGGCCTCCTCGATCGCGGTCAGGTCGGCCGCGTCCAGCGTCACGTCCAGCGCGCCCAGCGCCTCCGTGAGCCGGTCGCGGCGGCGGGCGCCGACCAGCGGCACGATGTCCTCACCGCGGGACAGCACCCAGGCGATGGCGATCTGCGCGACGCTGGCGCCCTTCTGCTCGGCGATCTTCCGCAGCGCCTCGACGAGGTCCAGGTTGTGCCGGAGGTTCTCGCCCTGGAAGCGCGGCGACATCGCCCGGAAGTCGCCCGCGCCGAGCTGCCGGTCCGCGGTGAAGTGGCCCGATATCAGGCCCCGGGAGAGCACCCCGTACGCCGTGATCCCGATGCCCAGCTCACGCGTGGCCGGCAGGATCTCCTCCTCGATGCCGCGCGATATGAGGGAGTACTCGATCTGGAGGTCGGAGATCGGCGCGGTGGCGGCGGCCCGGCGGATGGTCTCGGCGCCGACCTCGCTCAGGCCGATGTGCCGCACGTATCCCTTCTCGACGAGTTCCGCGATCGCGCCGACCGTCTCCTCGATCGGCACGTCCGGGTCGAGGCGGGCGATGCGGTAGACGTCGATGTGGTCGACGCCGAGCCGCTGGAGGGAGTACGCGGCGAAGTTCTTCACGGCGGCGGGCCGGCCGTCGTAGCCGGACCAGCCGCCGTCCGGGTCGCGCAGGCCGCCGAACTTCACACTGACCTGCGCCTGTTCACGCCGGGCGGCGGGGGCCGCGCGGAGGGCCTCGCCGATCAGCATTTCGTTGTGGCCCATGCCGTAGAAGTCGCCGGTGTCCAGCAGGGTGACGCCGGCTTCGAGCGCCGCGTGGAGGGTCGCGATGGATTCGGCCCGGTCCGTCTCGCCGTACAGCGCGGACATGCCCATGCAGCCGAGACCGAGGGCGGAGACCTGGGGGCCGGTGGTTCCGAGGGGTCGGGTTCGCATCGTCATGCCAACCACCATGCCATGACAGCTGACAGATTTCAATATCTGTCACCCCATACTTGTCACCCATCCCGACTGACCACCGGCTACCGGCTACCGGCTACCGGGCCGTGAACGCCAGCTTCGCCCCCAGCGCCACGAACGACCCCGCGAAACCCCGCCGCAGCCACGCCATCACCCGCGGCCGGGAGGTGACGTGGCTGCGCACGGACGCGGCCAGGACGCCGTACGCCGCGAAGACCAGGAACGTCGCCAGCATGAACACCCCGCTCAGCGCCAGCATCCGCGTCAGCGCGTGCGGCTCGTGCGGGCTCACGAACTGCGGCAGGAACGCGAAGAAGAAGATCGTCAGCTTCGGGTTGAGGATGTTGATCAGCACGGCCCGGACGATCACTTGGCGCGCCGAGTCCGGGGCGGCGCCCTCCTCGACGGCGATCGCGTCCTTGTCCCGCACGGTCGCCCACGCCATGTAGAGGAGGTAGGCGACACCGGCGTACTTGAGGACCTGGAAGGCAGCGGCACTGGCATTCAGCAACGCCGCCAGCCCGGTCACCGTGGCCAGCACATGCGGCACGATCCCGAGCGCGCACCCGAACGCGGCGACAACGCCGGCCCGCCGCCCACGGGAGAGCGCGGCGGCGAGGGTGTAGACGACGCCGGTGCCGGGCGTGGCGACCACGACCAGGGCGGTCAGCAGGAACGCGATACTCATGCGCCCACCCTGGCGCGGCGCCGCCCCGGCAAACAGGTCCAATCGGCCGCCCCGCTGGAGGACCACTCCCCCGTGAACGCGACGGTGCCGGGCCCCTCCGAAGAGGAACCCGGCACCGACGTGCGGGCGAGAAGCGGTCAGCAGCCGACCAGGCGAGCCGCCAGGTACCCCTCGATCTGGTCGAGGGACACCCGCTCCTGCTTCATCGAGTCACGCTCGCGGACGGTGACCGCGTTGTCCTCGAGCGTGTCGAAGTCGACGGTCACGCAGAACGGCGTACCGATCTCGTCCTGGCGACGGTAGCGGCGGCCGATGGCGCCGGCGTCGTCGAAGTCGATGTTCCAGTTCTGGCGGAGCGCCTGGGCGAGGCCCTTGGCCTTCGGGGACAGCTCCGGGTTCCGGGACAGCGGGAGCACCGCGACCTTGACCGGCGCGAGGCGGTGGTCGAGGCGCAGCACGGTGCGCTTCTCCATCTTGCCCTTGGCGTTGGGCGCCTCGTCCTCGACGTAGGCGTCGAGCAGGAAGGCGAGCAACGACCGGCCGACACCGGCCGCGGGCTCGATGACGTACGGCGTCCAGCGCTCGCCGGCTTCCTGGTCGAAGTAGGTGAGGTCCTGGCCGGAGGCCTTGGAGTGGGCACCGAGGTCGTAGTCGGTGCGGTTGGCGACACCCTCGAGCTCGCCCCACTCACTGCCGCCGAACTGGAACCGGTACTCGATGTCGGCGGTGCGCTTGGAGTAGTGGGAGAGCTTCTCCTTCGGGTGCTCGAACCACCGCATGTTCTCTTCGCGCAGGCCGAGACCGGTGTACCAGTTCCAGCGCTGCTCCATCCAGTACTCCTGCCACGTCTCGTCCTCGCCCGGCTTGACGAAGAACTCCATCTCCATCTGCTCGAACTCGCGCGTGCGGAAGATGAAGTTGCCGGGCGTGATCTCGTTGCGGAAGGACTTGCCCATCTGGGCGATGCCGAACGGCGGCTTGCGGCGCGAAGTGGTCTGCACCTGCGAGAAGTTGGTGAAGATGCCCTGCGCGGTCTCGGGCCGCAGGTAGGCGACGGAGCCGGAGTCCTGCGTCGGGCCGAGGTGGGTCGACAGCAGGCCCGAGAACTGCTTGGGCTCGGTGAAGGTGCCCTTGTTTCCGCAGTTGGGGCAGTTGAGGTCGGCGAGCCCGTTCTCCGGGGCGCGGCCCTTCTTCTCCTCGTAGGCCTCCTCCAGGTGGTCCGCGCGGAACCGCTTGTGGCAGGAGGTGCACTCGGTGAGGGGGTCCGTGAAGGTGGCGACGTGACCGGAGGCGACCCAGACCTCGGGGGCCAGGATGACGGACGAGTCGATACCGACCACGTCCTCGCGCGACGTCACCATGTAGCGCCACCACTGGCGCTTGAGGTTCTCCTTGAGCTCGACACCCAGCGGGCCGTAGTCCCAGGCGGCGCGCTGACCGCCGTAGATCTCACTACAGGGGAATACGAAGCCACGGCGCTTGCTCAGGCTGACGATGGTGTCGATCTTGTCGGCGGCCACGGTGCTCTCTTCATTACGACGACGAATACTGACGGGGCGGCGCGTAGCGCCTCGATGAGGGGTGGTGGTCGGGAGACGGGCGGGCGAAGCGAGTTGCTTCCAGCGAATGATTCAGGTTACCGGCGGGGACGCCCCCTCAATCAAATCGCTCCCCCCTCAGCGACCGCCAGAGGGCCGCGGACCCGGTTTCAACCCCTGTTCAGGACGTTTGTTGACAACGGTTTCCATATTTGTTGAAAATGACTGTCATGAACGTACGACGACGCCTCATACCCGCCGCCGCGGCCGCCTCTCTCGGCCTCGGCGCTCTGACCGCCTGCTCCAGCGACAGCGCGGCGACGGGCAACACGGAGAAGTTCGACGTCGTCGCGTCGTTCTACCCCATGGCGTTCCTCGCCGAGCAGATAGGCGGCGACCACGCGAACGTCACCAGTCTGACCGAGCCCGGCCAGGAGCCGCACGACCTGGAGATCAGCACCCAGCAGCGCGCCCAGCTCGAAGAGGCCGACGCGGCGCTCTTCCTCAAGGGCCTCCAGCCCGCCGTCGACGAGGCCGTGACACAGACCGGCATCGAGACGAAGATCGACGCGGCCTCCCTGACCCACCTCGAGGACCACGGCGGCGCCGGGCACAGCCACGAGGGCGAGGAAGCTCACTCCGGGGAATCCGAGGAGGAGCACGGCCGCGACCCCCACGTCTGGCTCGATCCCGTGAAGTACGCCGAGATCGCCCAGGGCGTCGGCAAGGCCTTCGAGAAGGCCGACCCGGACCACGCGGCCGACTACAAGAAGAACACCGAGGCCCTGGTCAAGAAGCTGAACGGCCTGAACAGCGACTTCGAGAACGGCCTCAAGGACAGCAAGTCCAAGGTCTTCTTCACCAACCACGCCGCCTTCGGCTACCTCGCCGAGCGCTACGGCCTCACCCAGGAGGCCATCTCCGGCGTCGACCCCGAGAGCGAGCCCAGCGCCGCCCGGGTCAAGGAGCTCCAGCAGGAGGCCAAGGCCGACGGCGTCACCACCGTCTTCTACGAGACGCTGGTCTCCGACCGCACCGCGAAGACCCTGGCCCGCGACGCCGACCTCAAGACGGACGTCCTCGACCCCCTTGAGGGCATCACCGACAAGTCCCGCGGCGACGACTACTTCCAGGTCATGGAAGCCAACCTCAAGGCCCTGCAGACGGCTCTGGGAGCCAAGTGACTCACTCATCGGAGGACGGCATGACCGAGCCCGTCGTATCCCTGCGCGGCGTCCGCGCGGACCTGGGCTCGCGCCCCGTCCTGCGCGGCATCGACCTCACCGTGCACCGCGGTGAGGTCGTCGCGCTGCTCGGCGCGAACGGCTCCGGCAAGTCCACGGCCGTGCGCAGCGTCATCGGCCAGGTGCAGACCGGCGCCGGCGAGATAGAGCTGTTCGGCACGCCCCGCGCGCGGTTCCGTGACTGGCACCGCGTGGGCTACGTCCCGCAGCGCACCACGGCCGCGGGCGGCGTACCCGCCACGGTGACCGAGGTGGTCTCCTCCGGCCGCCTGTCCCGGGCCCGCTTCGGCGTGCTGCGCAAGGCCGACCGCGAGGCCGTACGACGCGCCCTGGACCTCGTCGGCATGGCGGACCGGGCCAAGGACTCCGTCGACGCCCTCTCGGGCGGCCAGCACCAGCGGGTCCTGATCGCCCGCGCGCTCGCCTCCGAGCCCGAGCTGCTGATCATGGACGAGCCGATGGCGGGCGTCGACCTGGCCAGCCAGGAGGTGCTCGCGCACACCCTCACCGAGCAGGTCTCCCAGGGCACCACCGTGCTGCTCGTGCTGCACGAACTGGGCCCCCTGGAGCCCCTCATCGACCGGGCGGTCGTCCTGCGCGACGGCTGCGTCGTGCACGACGGACCGCCCCCGAAGGCCGTCGGGCAGCACGCCCTCCCCGGCCACGACCACGTACACCCGCACGCGCCGGCGGGCGCCGAACCGATCCGTACGGGACTGCTGAGCTGATGGACTTCCTCGACTACGCCTTCATGCAGCGGGCCCTGCTCGCCGCCGTCCTGGTCGGCATCACGGCCCCCGCGGTGGGGATCTACCTGGTCCAGCGCCGCCAGGCCCTGATGGGCGACGGCATCGGCCACGTGGCGATGACCGGCGTCGGCCTCGGCTTCCTGCTGACCTGGTCCCCGGTGTGGATGGCGACCCTCGTCTCCGTCCTCGGCGCAGTCCTCATGGAGCTGATCCGCTGGTACGGCAAGACCCGCGGCGACATCGCCCTCGCGATGCTGTTCTACGGCGGCATGGCCGGCGGTGTGATGTTCATCAACCTCGCGCCGACGGGCTCCAACGCCAACCTGACGTCGTACCTCTTCGGCTCCCTGTCGACGGTGTCCGAGTCGGACGTCACGGCGATCTGCGTGCTGGCCGCCTTCGTCGTCCTGGTCACGCTCGGTCTGCGCCGACAGCTGTTCGCGGTGAGCCAGGACGAGGAGTTCGCCCGGGTGACGGGCCTGCCGGTGCGCGCGCTGAACCTGCTGACGGCGATCACCGCGGCCGTCACGGTGACGGTGGCGATGCGCGTGGTCGGCCTGCTGCTGGTCAGCGCGCTGATGGTGGTGCCCGTCGCGGCGGCCCAGCAGATCAGCCGCAGCTTCGCGGCCACGTTCGTGATCGCCGTCGCCATCGGGGTGAGCGTGACGATCGGCGGCACGGTCACCTCGTACTACCAGGACGTCCCGCCCGGTGCGACGATCGTATTGCTGACCATCGGCGCGTTCATCGTGCTGACGGCACTGGCGGCTCCGCTGGCCCGCCGCCGCGCCCGCGCCCGGACTTCCGCGCAATCCGCCCACGACCCCGGCGAGTGCACGATTCCGGGTACCCGGGAGGCGGCCGACGAAGTCGGCGTCTGACCGCCCCCACCCCGGGCTGGCACAATGACCCGGGCAAGGCAGACGTGAGGAGGCAACGGTGACGACCGCTGGACCGTCCGTGAAGGGCCGCGCCACCCGGCAGCGGGCCGCCGTGTCGGCGGCCCTCGAAGAGGTCGACGAGTTCCGCAGTGCGCAGGACCTGCACGACATGCTCAAGCACAAGGGCGACTCGGTCGGGCTCACCACGGTCTACCGCACGCTGCAGTCCCTTGCCGACGCCGGTGAGGTCGATGTCCTGCGTACGGCGGACGGCGAGTCCGTGTACCGGCGTTGTTCCACCGACGACCATCACCATCACCTCGTGTGCCGCACTTGTGGCAAGGCCGTCGAGGTCGAAGGCCCGGCCGTGGAGAAGTGGGCGGAGGCCGTCGCCGCGGAGCATGGCTACGTGAACGTGGCTCATACGGTGGAGATTTTTGGGACCTGTGCGGAGTGTGCGGCTGCTGGGGGTTGAGTTTCGGCTGCGGGTGTGTGGGGGCTTGTCGCGCAGTTCCCCGCGCCCCTGAGGTCAGTGCCCGTCAGCTCCGGTTGAAGCAGCGTTCGAGTTCCTTGAAGTCGTAGAACTTGCTGCCCTTGGCAACTGGCCGGCAACCGGTCTTGAAGGCCGTTTCCTTCTCGTTGTAGAGCATGCGGACGAGATACGTGTTGCCCTTGCGGAAGACGTCCCACTGGATGTTGGAGGCCATGGGGGCTACCGAGGCGCCTCGCCAGGGGTTGTCGGGGTAGGTGTAGGGCTTCTCGGGCGTCACCCCGACCGTGCTGCCCGGGAGCTTCATCAGGGCGGCCAGGGGGATGATCTCCTCGGCGTGGGTGAAGCGGAGTTCGGCGCCCAGGTCGCTGGTGCCGGCGCGCTTGGCCTCGACCTGCTTGAAGAAGTCGTCGAGGAGGACGTCGGCCATCTTGTAGGTGATGTCGCTGTCGGCGAAGCCGGGGCCCTTCTCGTAGAAGTCCTCGACGTCGCTCAGGTATCCGAACCAGGCCGCGTCGCCGCGTGAGAGGTACCGCTCCATGCCCCAGCCCTTGCCGCCGGGGCTCTCCTCGCTCATGGCCGGGGCGATCGCGTACAGGTTGAAGACGGCCTGCGCGGCCTGGACCTCGTCGGTGATCCCCTGGACGAAGGCCGGGGTGAAGAGCCCGCGCAGGACGCTGCGGGCGGCCCGGTGGGTCTTCGGCTGGTCGGTGAGCTTGTCGAGGGTGTGCGCGAGGCGCTGGTCGTTGTCGATGTAGTCGCGGTACGCGGCGCCCCCGGCCGCCTTGTGGAAGTACAGCAGGTTGGCGTCGGAGCGGGCCGGGCCGATCAGGGGCTTCAGCGCCGGGTCGGTGGTCCCGAGGGTCGCCGCGAACAGGTTGCCGCTGTCGACGGCCCTGCCCTGCCCGGAGCTGACGACGTCGATCTTCTCGCCGTTCTTGGCGATCTGCCGGAACAGCCCGGGCAGCCGCTGCTCCATGCGTACGGCGGTGCCCGCGATCTCCTGCTTGCCGCGTCCGCTGAGGTTGCCGTAGCCGACCTTGGACATGGCGTCGAGCAGCGCCCGGACCTTGGGCCCGAACTCCCGCCCCTCACGGGTGAGCTGCCCCTCGCTCTGCGCCTTGTCCCACAGGGCGAGGATCAGGTCGCCGTCCTCGCTGTCGGTGGCGGCGCGGGAGCCGTGCCGGGAGACGTTCTCGGTGAAGACGGGCGTGAACCCTGCCGGGGGCCGCTGGTAGGTGCGGGCGTTCTGCTGGGGGACGTAGGAGGCCTTGGTGCCGAAGCTGTCGCGGACGTCGGCGCTGTCGTGGCCCGCGGCCCGGGTCGGGCGGTGGTCGGTCGCCTGGGCGGCCCAGGGGACGGCGACGAGGGTGGCGAGGCCGAGGGCCAGCGCTGGGGTGAGACGTCTCATAGCGGTGCCGTTTCGTTCAGGACCGCGTCAAAGCGACTGATGCGGCAGACCGGGTGATCCGCCGCATCGTCGAGTCGGTACATGAACGTCGCATGGCTCGGTGGCGGCCGGGAAGTGGCCGCCTGTCCTGCCCTTGCCAAAGGTTCCCCGCCGGGTCGCTCAGGCGGACGGCGCCAGGCCGCGGGCGCCGAGCCCGCGCCGGACGAGCAGCGACAGCGCGGCCGCGACGAGGATGACGACGCCGCCGATGCGCAGGAGAAGGTCGTAGGCGCGCTCCGGGCCGGTCTCCGGGGTGAGGGAGGTGATCGCCGCGGCCACGGCGGCCAGGCCGATGGCGCCCAGGGTGACGAGGGCGGTGAGGACGACACCCGAGGCCTCCCCGGCGCGGGCGGGCGAGACGACCTGCTGGGTGGCCACGCTGGCGAAGGTCCAGCCCAGGCCGAGACCGAGCAGGCACCAGGTGAAGACGGGCACGTAGACCCACCAGGACCAGGCCCAGCTCAGCCCGATCATGCCGGTGCCCGCGATGGTCCCGGCCAGGGCCATGACGCTGGTGGGGCGCATCCGGGTGGAGAGCCAGGCGCCGATGGGCCCCGCGCAGGCCACCATCACGGCCGGGGCGAGGAACACCGTGCCGGACAGGATCGCGGACAGGCCCCGCACCTGCTGCAACTGCAGGGTGGCGAGGAACACGGTGACGGCGTAGCCCGTGTTGGCCACCGCCCCCATCACGGTGACGAGGTCGAAGGGGATGTTACGGAAGAGCCGGAAATCGACCAGCGGATGCCGGCAGGCCCGCTCCCGCAGGACGAAGAGCGCACCGGCCACCACCGCGACGCCGAGCAGGGCGAGGGTGCGCGCGTGGTCCCAGCCCCAGGCGCTGCCCCGCTCCACGGCGAGGGTCAGCGCGGCCAGGCTGATCACGACGGCCGCACAGCCGGGCAGATCGATCTGGCGCGGGGCTCTCTCGTCCCGGGAGTCGGGGACGCACCACACGGCGATCAGCAGGGAGAGGGCGCTGAGCGGAGCCAGCAGCCAGAAGATCCACCGCCAGCCGGGGCCGTCGGTGAAGCCGCCGCCCACGAACGGTCCGAGGGCGGTGCCGACGTTGGCGATGCCGAACACCGCCCCGAGCGCCCGGGCCCGGGTCTCCTCGGGAAAGGCGTTGCTGATGACGGAGACCGACACGGGAAAGATCAGCGCCGCGCCCGCGCCCTGCACCACCCGGCACATGACGAGGACGCCCAGGGTGGGCGCGAGAGCACAGCCGACGGAGGCGGCGGCGAACAGGCCGATCCCGATCAGCAGGATCGGACGGCGGCCGAGCAGATCGCCCAGCCGCCCGCCGACGATGAAGAGACATCCGATGGCGAGCATGTAGGCGGACAGCGTCCACTGAGCCGCCGAGACCGTCGTGTCCAGCTCGGCGGAGATGCCGGGGATGGCCAGGTTGAGCGCGAAGAAGTCCAGCTGGATGCAGAACAGGGCGAGCGAGGCCGCGACGAACGCCCCGGCCCGCTTGGGGGTGGTCCCCTGAGGAGCGCTGACGGCCGTCGAACCCATGCCACCAGCACACCGCCGGTGGGGCCCGGCTGCCACCGCAGTGCGGCCGGGCCGATCGGCCCCTACTCCTGCCTGCCCTCCATGGCCAGCAGCTCCTCGTTCGGGATGGCCCCGCCGAACCGCCGGTCGCGCGAGGCGAACTCCAGGCACGCCCGCCACAGGTCACGCCGGTCGAAGTCCGGCCACAGCACGTCCTGGAAGACCATCTCGGCGTAGGCGCTCTGCCAGATCAGATAGTTGGAGGTGCGCTGCTCACCGCTCGGGCGCAGGAACAGGTCCACGTCCGGCATGTCCGGGTAGTACATGTACTTCGAGAAGGTCTTCTCGTTGACCTTGGACGGGTCGAGCTTCCCGCTCTTCACGTCCTCGGCGAGCGCCTGCGCGGCGTCGGCGATCTCGGCCCGGCCGCCGTAGTTCATGCAGAAGTACAGCGTCAGCTTGTCGTTGTCCTTGGTCTGCTCCTGGGCGATCTGCAGCTCCTTGGCCACGGAACGCCACAGCTTCGGCATCCGGCCCACCCAGCGCACCCGGATGCCCAGCTCGTCGAGCTGGTCGCGGGTCTTGCGGATGAAGTCCCGGTTGAAGTTCATCAGGAAGCGCACCTCGTCCGGCGACCGCTTCCAGTTCTCCGTGGAGAAGGCGTACAGGGAGATCGCTCCGACGCCCATCTCGATGGCGCCCTGGAGCACGTCCAGCACCCGCTCCGCGCCGACCTTGTGACCCTCGGTGCGCGGCAGCCCCCGGTCCTTGGCCCAGCGGCCATTGCCGTCCATGACGATCGCCACATGCTTCGGTACGAGCTCTCCGAGCTTCGGCGGCCGTGCGCCGGTCGGGTGCGGCTCCGGCGTCCTGTACTCACGGCGCTGCCGCCCCAGGATCCCGCGTACGGCCATGTGTCTCTCGCTCCTCGTGCTCGCTTGCAGTGCGTCTGTGGGTCTGTGCGTCTCTACGGGCGGGGCTACTTCTCCACGTATCGCAAGGAACGCAGCCCGCGCTCCATGTGCCAGTGCAGATACGCGGACACCAGCCCGCTGCCCTCGCGGACGTACCGCGCCTCGCACGCGTCCGCGGTGTCCCAGTCTCCCGTAAGCAGCGCGGCGAGGAGTTCGAGGGCCTGAGGCGAGGGTACGACGCTGCCGGGCACCCGGCAGTCCACGCAGACGGAGCCACCCGAGGCGACCGAGAAGAACCGGTTGGGCCCGGGCATCCCGCACTTCGCGCAGTCCGTGAAGCTCGGGGCGTAGCCGTTGACGGCGAGGGAGCGCAGCAGGAAGGCGTCGAGCACGAGATGCGGGGCGTGCTCTCCCCGGGCGAGGGTCCGCAGCCCGCCGACGAGCAGCAGATACTGCTGCACGGCCGGCTCGCCCTCATGGTCGGTGAACCGCTCGGCGGTCTCCAGCATGACCGTTCCGGCCGTGTACCGCGCGTAGTCGCTGACGATCCCGCCGCCGTACGGCGCGATGGTCTCACTCTGCGTACACAGCGGGAGCCCGCGCCCGATCAGCTCGCTCCCCTTCGCGAAGAACTGCACGTCGACGTGGGAGAAGGGTTCGAGGCGCGCACCGAACTTCGACTTCGTCCGGCGCACGCCCCGGGCCACGGCCCGTACCCGTCCGTGACCGCGCGTGAGCAGCGTGATGATCCGGTCCGCCTCACCCAGCTTCTGGGTGCGCAGCACGATGCCGTCGTCGCGGAACAGACTCATGGCGTCATTCTCGCAGGGTCACCGGGGCGCACGGGTTCCCTGGGTGTTCCGGGTATTCCGGGTCAAGGGACCTCGCCCCTGCTGCGGGCGTTGGCATACGCCGTCGCCGCGCTCAGCCGCTCGGCCGGGGTGGCGTGCCGGACGGCACCGGGGTCCACGTCCCATTCCTTCCCGCCCCCGTACGGCCGCAGCTGCACGTAGGGCCCCTCATGCCCCATGACGATGCCGATGCGTCCACTGCGGGTGTCCACGACGTACGCGCCGACCGGGGGGTTCATCGCAGAACCGCCGCGAGCCGCCGGGCGGTCTCCACGGAACACCGGCCCAATTCCACGAGCGGACAGGGTGCTTCCCGCGCAAGACTCACCGGGTCCAGGCCCAGTGACGGCAGGGTAATTCCCGCCTTGGCGAGTTCTGCCCGCAATTCTTTCACCGCGTCCTCCGCTTCTTCGACGCAGTGCGCCGAGTGTCGTGCCTCCACCGTGCTCCCCTTCCTTTTGCAGTTTCACTCTTCGCATCCCCACGATGACGCTCCGCATCTACACTCGGGAGAGGTCTGTGCCCTACAACTGCGGGGCAGCACAAAGGGGTTCGGCAATGGCCAACGGTTCTCGGCAGGCGGCGTGGGAGTTCTTCGGCGCGGAGCTCAAGCGACGGAGGGAGGACGCGGGGATCACCCAGGTGGAGCTGGGGTTGCGGGTTTTCGTCTCCGGCGGATACATCGGCCAGTTCGAACAGGCCATTCGCAAACCGCAGTTGGATGTGGCGCAGCGGATCGACGGGGTGCTGCAAACCGACGGTATTTTCGAGCGGTTGTGCAGGAAGCTGATTGACGATAAGCGGTATGCGGATTATTTCGCGGAGGTTGTGGAGCTGGAGCGGCAGGCGACGGCGATCTGCGAGTTCGAGCCGACCGTCGTGCCGGGCCTTCTTCAAACGCCCGCGTACGTGAGGGCACTCACTCTGGCGACGCATCCATTCGCCGCGGACGAGTTCATCGAGGACAGAGTCGCCGCCCGCGTGGAACGCGCCCAGATCCTCGACGACGCTACAAGGCCCGTGTATTGGGTGATCGTGCACGAAACCGTGCTCCGGATCCCGGTCGGCGGTCCTGACATCGCCGCTCAAGCCCTGGACCACATGGCCGATCTCGCGAGCGCACGCAAGGTGGTGCTGCAGGTGCTCCCGTTCTCCGCAGGCGCCCCCGCCAACAACGGCTCGCTACGGCTCATGGAGTTCGAGGAAGCGCCGCCCGTCGCCTATACAGAGACGTCGTTTTCGGGAACGTTGATCGACGACCCGGCCATGGTGAAGCGTGCACGGCGCGCCTACGATCTGCTCAGGGGTGCCGCACTGTCGCCGGAGGCGTCCCTCGCCCTGATCCGATCGGCGGCTGAGGATCTCAGACGATGCACTCCTACGACCTGAGCAACGCCCGCTGGCGAAAGAGCAGCTACAGCAACGGCGATGGCGGCAACTGCATCGAGGTCGCCGACGGAGTCCCCGGCACGGTCCCCGTCCGCGACAGCAAACTGGCCGACAGCCCGATGGTCCTGGTCGGGGCCGCCGCCTGGGGCATGTTCATACGCCACCACCGCCGCCACTGACACGATCCGGCCGTGCACTGGACCCTGCGCCCCGCCGCAGCAACGGACGTCGAACCGATCGCGGAACTTCGGGCGATCGTGATGCGCCCGGACCTGGAGCGGTTGGGCCGCTACGACGCACACCGGGTCAGACAGCGGCTGCGCGACGGCTACGCCCCGCAGCACACCTCGGTCATCGAGGCCGACCGCACCTTCGCGGGCAGCGTCACGCTACGACCGTCCGACGACGGCACCTGGCTGGAGCACTTCTACCTCGATCCCGGCCTCCAGGGCCGGGGCCTGGGTACGGCAGTCCTCCGAACCCTGCTGACCCGAACCGACGCCGACGCCGAACCCGTACGCCTGAACGTCCTCCAGGGCAGCCCGGCCCGACGCCTCTACGAACGCCACGGCTTCACGGTCGAGACCCAGGACCCGATCGACGTCTTCATGGTGCGACCGCCCGACAAGCCCTAGACCCCCAGGCCCACTCCCCCTCCACCCAACGCCCGATGACCAAGAAGGCGGGGCGTGGGAAGGTCCCCGTACCACCTGACGAAGGGGACCCCATGTCGTATCCGGAACCGCGCTACCTCGGTGAGAACGGCGAGATCAACGCCGTCTTCAGGTCTGCCGACACCCCGCCCGACATCGTCTCCCCGGGCGGGACCACCACCCACTACCTCGCGAGCCACTCCTCCACCGGAGGAGAGTTCGGGCTGTACAAGGTGGACATGGGACCCAAGGCACCCGGCGCGAAGACGCACTTTCACCGGAGCATCTCCGAGTCCTTCTACGTCCTGTCGGGCGAGATCGAACTCTACGACGGCGAGCGTTGGGTCACCGGGCGGCAGGGCGACTTCCTGTACGTGCCGGTCGGCGGGCTGCACGCGTTCAAGAACGACAGCGACGACCCCGTGTCCATGCTGATGCTGTTCTCGCCGGGCGCTCCTCGCGAGGAGTACTTCGAGCGGGTCGCCGAGTTCGCGCAGCGCGGCGGCGAGGAACTCCGGGAGTTCCAGCTCCGGCACGACAGTTACTTCATTCAGTGATCGCGGCCTGGACGGCCAGTTGATCGCGGATGTGCTGGACGAGGTTCTGCCACTGGCGGGTGAATCCCGGTGTCTGTTCCAGCCCGTCCCACAGGTGCCCCAGCGAGGGGGCCACGCGGGCACGCGGCATCCACAGATGCAGGAGGTGCTCGACGACCGGACGCAGGGCCGGGACGGGCGAGGAGGCGGCAACGCGCCGGCTGCGGTCCAGCAGGTGCGTCACGGTCGTGAGCAGCCAGTCGTGCAACGCGAGGTCCTCGCACAGGCCCGCCACTGCGGCGGCCGGGATGTCCTCCGGCAGTCGCAGCTCCACGGTCCGCAGCCCTTCTTCGGCCAGGGTGAAGTGTTCCAGTGACGCCCCCTCCCCCACGGGGACGTACCTCGCGACCCAACGCAGTTGTGTGGAGCGGGACTTGAGCGGTGCTCGCTGATCGAGCGGGGGACTGCGGCGGAGTCGGGCGAGCAGCCCTTCGGCGATCATCCCCAGGTTCAGCTCGTCGCGTCCGGGGCCGTGCAGAATGCCCTTCGCCGTCGCTTCCTCAGGCAGCTTTCCGAAGGGTTCGAGCACACCCGGCCGTACGAGGTACTGGCCCCAGGGCCGCCGTGTTTCCGGGCCGGAGGCCGGTGCGCTGAAGTAGGCGGTTGCTTGCAGAACGCGGCCCTCGGTGAGCGCGGCGCGGGCGGCCACCGTCCCCACGGCACGGACCTTGGCGCCGTTGGAGGTCGGCAGCCCGCAGTCCACGCCGGTGAGGACCTCCGGTGAACGGACGTACGGGTTCGGCCGCTCGGAGACAAGGACGTGCTCGTCGGCACGCAGCCGCAGCATCCGGGCAGCGGTCAAGCCGTCCAGTGCCCGGAGGGTCGGCAGCAGACAAGTACGCACCTCACCGCAGGCGAGGACCGACCGCACCGGCTGTCCGAGGGAGGCCGTCACTCAAGTCACCTCGGAGGTAAGGGAGTCCGTGGGCTCCTCGTAGAAGACGTACGTCGTCCGCTGCGCGATCGCCGCCGGCACCGGCACCCCTTCCCCCGCGGACCGCTCGGCGACCTGCCGCAGTGCCCCGGCGTCGACGTCCGTCTGGTCGAGGATGAGCCGCACCGCGTCCTCGACGGGCAGGAAGCGGTTGGGCAGCAGCGTGCAGGTGCGGTAGGCACTGAAGGGGGCCGCGGAGTCGTTGAGCCGGAGCAGCGGCGGCAGGTGGTCCCAGTCGTCCGGGAAGCCGCCGCCGGTCCAGGGGCTCGGGGTGAGGACGGGCTCACCGGAGTGCCGTAGGAGGCCGAGGCGGGCCAGTTGCCAGACGGCGGCCAGGAACGGGCAGGACCACAGGCGCCGCCCTTCCTCCTCCGACCAGAGCTCGACGTCCATGAAGACCGAGTGGGTGCGGGCGGCGGTCTCCTGGGGCGGCTGCCAGCCGGGAGCCTCGGACAGCGCGCTGCGGGCCGTGCTCGGCGTGCGCTGCCCGTTGGCGAGCCAGCCGGTCTGGCCGACAGGTGGGCGGGCGCCGTAGCTGCCGGGCGGCGGCGACTCGACGAGGCGGTGCAGGACGGACTCGGCAGGCTCGGTCCTGCCGTCGACCGCGCAGCCGGACTCACGAGCCAGATAGTCGATGACCAGACCCGCCTTCTCCGCCTCTTCGAGGACGACGGGGAGGAGTTCCGCCGGGGTGGAGAAGCGCGTGAAGTAGTCGTCGACGAGGAAGCAGGTGCTGACGCGACTGCGCCCGCCACCCACGCGACGGGCCACAGCGACACGGGCGGCATCCGCCCAGACCCGCACCTCGCCGAAGTGCTCCCGCAACCGCCCGGGCCCGGCCTCGAAGTCCTCCATGTAGAGATGGCCCACTTCCAGGGAGAGATGGGCGAGCGGTACGGCCTGGGTGCGGGGCTCGGCGGTGGACTCCCGGAACACGGACCCCGTCATGGCCGCCCCCTTCGCACCGTCCTCAAAAAGTACAACTCGGCGCCAGACTTCGCCAGTTGTGCTGCACTATGACGAGACACGACTACGAACCGAATGAAATGGACGGATATGACTGCATGGTCCACCCGTCCGGCCCGCCCCGCCGATCTGGACCGACTCCGCTTGCTTCTGGCCGAATCGTGCGAAGCGGAGGTCATTCCGCCGCCTCTCCTCAGCGCGGCCGTGGAACGCGAGCTGGTCCGGGTGGTCGAATCCGAAGGCGAGTTGGTGGGGTGCATCGCCGCGGAGATGCCGTCGCCGGGGCATGCGCGGCTGTCGCTGATCGCGGTGCGGGACCGTTCGCGACGGCAGGGCATGGCCACGCGGCTTCTGGGCGAGATGGTGCGGGATCTGCCTCGGAAGTCGAGCGAGCCGCCGCTGATCTCCGCTGTGGCGGGGACGGAGGAACTGACGGTGACACGCCTCCTGCTGGCGTGCGGCTTCATCGGCACTCGGGTCATGCGCGCAGGTGACGGGGACTGCGCCGACCGCGTCTACTACCAGTACAAGTCGCGTGTCGAGTACATCGATCCGGACGCGCGGCATCTCGTCCACGTCACCGCGCGGGAGCAGCTCGCGGAGTCGCTGGGGCCGTCCGACCACGCGGTGACGGCGCTGGTGAGCCTGGGCGGTGAACCGGCCTTCGAGATCGCCCGGTTCGAGAAGGACGACCCCGCGACCCTCCAGTCCGGGGAGGCCGCGGCCGGAATAGCGTTCTCCGGCTCCATCCTGGCCGCCATCACGTTCCTCCTGGGCTTCGCCTTCTCGTCCACCCGGTTCCCCGACGACGTCCGTCTGCTTCTCATCGGTGCGACGTTCAGCACGGTGCTTTCCCTGATCGTCTACGCCAGCGCCTCCGGCGAGCTCGCCCGGATCCGCTCGAACGCGTTCGGCAAGATAATGAAGTGGGGAAACGTGCTGTCCGAGTACGGCGGCGTGTTCCCCTTCCTCATCTCACTGCCCGTCACCTATGCGCAGGTCAGCGGCAATCCCTGGACGACCATGGTGCTGGCCGTCGTGATCAGCGCGGCCATGGCCTGGTACGAGCGGTCGGAATTCTCCATCGCCCACCGATTCCGAAGAAGCCGGACCGAAATCGGCCTGATGGTCCTTACGGCAGCATCTCCGACGGTCGGTGCGGCGCTGGTGGAGGCGGATGCCGTCAGCTGGCCCTGGACCATCGCCCTGACCGCCACACTCATGGCCCGCACCTGGCTGTACCTCTTTCGCAGAGGCGCGGAGGCCGACATCGCGGAGCGCAGGCAGTGGCAGATCAGGGGGTAGGTGAGCAGGTCCCGGCGCGGATCAGGGATACGGCCCCAGCGCTGTGCGGATCCGGTCCGCGACCTCGCGGGCGCACCCCCAGGACAGGGTCAGTCCGGCTCCGCCATGACCGTAGTTGTGCATCAGCAGCGTGCCCTGATGCCACTCGTCCGTCAGCCGGACCCGGCTGCGGGCCGGCCGCAGTCCCACCCGGTGTTCGACGACCCGGGCTCCGGCGAGCGACGGCTCGACGGCGGCGCAGCGCCGGATGATCGCCTCGGCCTCGGCCGGGTCGGGGCCGAGGTCCCAGTTGCCCCGGTCCGAGGTTCCGCCCAGGACGACGACGTCGGAGTGCGGGTAGATGTAGGTGAGTTCCTCGGCGCCAGGGGTGTCGTCGGTGAAGAACGCCCGGATACCGGGGTTCTCCACGACGACGAGCTGGCCGCGCACCGCCTCGACGGCAGCGTCGGCCGCGAGGTCCCGGGCCCCGGTCCCGGTGCAGTTCACCACCACGGGCGCTGCGCCCATCGCGTCGTCGAGGGTGTCGTAGTGGTGCTCGCGGACATGCCCACCGGCCTTGGCGAGCCGCTCGACGAGGTACTGGAGGTAGCGGTGCATGTCCACGAGAGGGGCGCGGTACCGCCAGCCGGACACGAAGCCGTCCCGCAGGTCGTCCGGTGGGCACATCCGCGCCTCGACCAGGCCGCCCCAGGTCGGCAGGTCACAGGGAACCCTGGATTCCTGAGTCCCTTCCAGCAGCCGGATCCCCGTGCCGGCATCCGTGCTCAGCTCGGTCAGCTCCGAGAGGGTCACCCGGCTCCACCGCTCCACCAGGTCGCGGGGCTCGGCCAGATAGGGATCCCACATGGCGCCCGCGGCCGCCGAGGTCGTCGCGGACGGGGGCCGGTCGGTGTCCACCCGGACGTCCATGCCGGACTCCGCCAGGCACACCGCCGTGGTGAGCCCTGAGACTCCGGCGCCGATCACCACCGCACTGGCCGACACGGGCTCGCCTCCCTGGTCCGCAGCTCTCCGCCGAGACTAACCGACCCTCCTCGCGGTGCCCTGGCGGCACGGGGACCGGTTCACGCCAGTTCCCAGTGCCTGTCGTCGGTGAGCCGAGCGGCCAGGTCGCTCAGGGCCTGCCAGGTCGTCATGTCCGCGATCTGGCTGTCCAGTACGTCCTCGTCGGTGATGAGCTGCTCACGCCACTGCAGAACGGGCTCGAAGGGGACGGAGCCGAGGACCTGGCTGCGCCCCATGCCGTGTTCGGAGGCGAGCTGCTCGAGGTCGCCGTCGCGCATCCGCATCCACACCGACTGCGCGGGGCGCGCCTGCGACCACAGCGGCGAGTCGGGATCGGGTACGGCTGACCGTACGAAGCGGATGGCGCCGCGCAGGGCGTCCGCGTCGTGGCCTCGGGCGACGCCGCCGCTGACGAGGCCGCGCCGGCCGAAGACCAGGTGCGCGGCGCCGGCCACATGCTGGCGGGTCCAGCGGTGGAAGACCAGCCAGCGGGCCGGGACGGCCTTCATCTCGGGCTGTGCGGTGGCTGCCAGGGCCAGGTCGACGGCGTAGCTGCGGCCGGCCCGGAGGTCGACGACGATCAGGTCGAACTCGTGGTGCAGCTTCAGCAGCAGGTCGACGCACCGCCGCAGGTCGTTCTCGGTCGTGGCGAAGTCTCCGCCGCCGAGATCACCGGGCATCAGCACGAGCCGTCCGGAGCGGGACGGCCGGTGGCGCAGCACCTGGTGCTCGGTCTCTGCCCAGACGTCGATGCGGGCGGGGTCGACGACCTCGCCCTTCAGGTAGGCGTGCAGGCCTTGGTCCTCGGCGGCCCGGCGGGCCTTGGGCACATCGAAGACGACCGACGCGGTGGGCGACCCGAAGTCGAAGTCCAGATAACAGACCTCGTCACCGGCCAAAGCCCGGCGATAGGCGAGATTGGCACTGGTGACGGAACGGCCCGCGCCTCCCTTGTCTGAGGCGGCGAAGATCAGCACATGCTTCCTTCCGGGAATCTACCGACGCCTGCCGCAGGCAAGGATCATTCCCGAATAGCCGTCGCGCACTTTGGCGTGTGACTCGGGTCGCACGACCGTGACGTCGGTCGCGAAGGCGTCGAGACTCGCCTTCACCTCGGGTTCCCCCACGTCACAGGCGGGAAAGAAATACTCGCCCACACCGAGGCCCTTGGAATGTTCCATGAAGGCGGCGGCGAAGGGGGCACCGGGAGTCAGGGCCCGCAGGAAGCGCTCGACGCCGAGTCGGAACTCCTGATGTGAGCTCGTCATCGACTCCGCGACGAAGAACATGGTCCCCAGGGACCACCGCCCCTCGTGCCGCGCCAGGTCGAAGAGGTTGCCCTCCTTCACCTCTACGGCCAAGCCGAACCTCTCGCGCGGGTCCATCCCCAGCGCACGGTACGCCTCGTGCTCGCGCAGGACGTCCCAGAACTGGTCCCAGTTCGGGTCGTAGTACGCGACCTGGCTCTTCAGGTAGCTCACGTTCGCGGGCGAGTACTCGAGGAGAGTGATCTCGTCGCACCAGGGCAGCATGGCGAGCGCGGGATAGAGGTTCGCGCCGGCACCCACGTCGATACCGGAAACCGGCCCGGTCGTGTCCGTCGTCCGGAAATGATCTGCGAAATGATCCCGGACGATGCACAGAATCTCCGCGTCCACTTCCTGCATGTCGCGGTAGTTGTGATCAACGTAGGCGATCGGGTCGAATTTCGCCCATGCCACATCTGAATTCCGGGCGTTCCACGACGATCTCGACGTCATTCACTCACGGTATCCCGAAGGGCGGACCGGGGGTAATCCCCCTGGGATATCGGGCAGTTGTCCGGATGGGGAAGGGGGTCAGAGTCCGCCACTCTGCTGCGTATGAAGCAGATCACGAAGAACGCCGCGCTGATCGCCGCCGCCGGTGTCGTTCTCGGTCTGGCCGGGCCTGGCGGCGGTGCGTCCGCCGCTGATGCCGAGTCGATCACGTGGACCAAGTGCGAAGGAACCGGCCTAGACGCCCGTCAGCAGTGCGCCACCGTCGACGTCCCCATGGACTACTCCGACCCCGGCGGCAGGAAGATCCAGATCGCCGTCTCCCGTCTGCCCAGTGAGAAGCCCTCCGCTCGCCGGGGTGCGCTGTTACTCATTCCGGGCGGGCCCGGTGGGGTCAGTCTCGAGGATCCGTCCGGCAAGGGGCAGAAGCTGCCGCAGGAGGTGCGGGACGCTTACGACCTGATCGGGTTCGCGCCTCGCGGGATGGCGCCGTCCAGTACCGCCTCATGTGGGCTCGAGAGCAAGGACCTCGCCCTCGCCAAGCTGCCCTGGCCCGCCCCGGACGGTTCCGTCGCCGAGACGATGACCACCGCCCGGCGTATCGCCGGCGCCTGTGCCCGTAGCGGCGGTGAGCTGATACGGCACCTCAGTACCGCCAACGACGCCCGCGACCTCGACCGCGTCCGGGCCGCGCTGGGCGAGAGCCGGGTCTCCGCGTGGGGCGACTCGTACGGCACGTACGTCGGCTCCGTCTACAGCCAGTTGTTCCCGCACCGCACCGACCGCATCGTGCTGGACAGCAACAACAACCCTGACCACACCCGCGTCGGACGCGCCTGGCTCGCCGCGTTCGAGGCCGGGGTGGAGGACACCTTCCCGGAGTTCGCCAAGTGGGCGTCCCAGCCCGGGAATCCGCACCGGCTGGCCCGTGAGGCGGCCGACGTACGGCCCCTCTTCCTCCGCCTCGCCGAACGGCTCGACCGCGAGCCCCTCCCCTGGCCCGGCGCCAACCCGGCGGAGCTGAACGGCAACGTCCTGCGCCAGACCATGCTGAGCAGCCTGTACGGCCCCGACGACTACCCTGTGCTGGCGGAGATGATCCTCGCCGCCCGCAAGGGCACCGTGCCGCCCGTGCCCGAGGCCCCGGACGAGGCGATGATGCAGAACGCCGCGGCGGTCGGCGCCGGGATCCTCTGCAACAACGTGGCGTGGCCCAGGTCCGCCGCCCAGTACCAGAAGAGCGTCGACGAGAGCCGCGCCGCGTTCCCGCTGACGGCGGGCATGCCGCGCGGCCCGATGCTGTGCGCGGCCTGGCCGTACGAGCCGCGGGAGCCCGCGGTCCGGATCACCGACCGCGGGCCGTCGAACATCCTGCTCGTCCAGAACGAGCGGGACGTCGCCAGTCCGCTGAGCGGGGCCCGTGAGCTCCGGCGTGCCTTCGGCGACCGGGCCGTCATGGTGACGGTGAACTCCACGGGCCACGGCGCCTACCTCGCCAACGGCAACGCCTGCGGCGACCGGACCGTCTCCCGCTTCCTGGCGACGGGCGAGCGCCCGGACCGGGACACCTACTGCGCCTAGCGTTGAGCGAGGGGTGCCGGGGCCTCCTGGATGGCCCAGCCGTTGCCGTCGGGGTCCTGGAAGAAGAGAAAGGAGTTCCAGCTCTCCTCGCCCCGGCCCTCCGCCCAGCCGGACGCGCCCACGTGCAGGACCGGCGTCACCTCCACCCCGCGTCCCACCAGCTCCGCCCTGGCCTTCTCGATGTCCGTGACACAGAGCTGGAGGCCCTGCAGCGACCCCGGGGCCATGCGAGGCTGCCCCGGCGGGTCCGGCATGCCGGACTCCAGCACGATGGAGCAGCGGGAGCCGGGGGCGGTCAGCTGGACGAAGCGGCCCACGCCCTCGAAGAACGAGGCGTCGATCTCGGCGCGGAAACCGCACCGGTCCACGTAGAAGGCCTTGGCCCGGTCCACGTCGGTGACCGGTACGGCGACCACCTCAAGGGTCCATTCCATGGGCGCACCTCCTCAGCCATGGTGCCTCCGTGACCCCGGCCGCGCCCGTCGGGCGTAGCGGCGGGCCACCGCGTGGAACGCCTCCTTCGGCTCCCGGTGCCAGCCCGACGCGGGGTCGTCCGGACGGTCCTTGATCACCTTGGTGATGGCGTACGACGCGAGGTCGAGGTCGAACCGGGGCTCGTCCGGGCGGTGCGGGGCGTCCGCGCTGATGAACTCGAAGGTCATCGCCGCGTACAGGCCCATCGACGCGAAGACGTCCAGCAGCTCGCCCACGTAGTCCGCCTGGACGCGCTCGCTGCGGACCAGGTCCCCCTTGATCTCCGGCGGCTCCTTGTCGTAGTCGACGATGTCCCAGCCCATGCCGCCCGTCTCGGGGGCACCGGCGTACGCGCACGTGCCGAACTCGGTGATGGCGAGCGGCTTGCCCCAGCGCAGGTACCGCTTCAGCTCCCGGACGTGGTCGGACCGCTTCTCGAAGTACGAGTAGTAGTCGATGCCGACGATGTCGAAGAGGCTCCAGTCCGGGTCGTCGATGCTCTGGGCGGCGGCGTAGCTGAGGTTGCCGTTGAAGACGGAGCGGCCGACCTTCGCGGCCTTCGCGGTGAACTCGGCGAGCCGGCGCAGCGTCCGAGGCCAGTCGACCGTGCCGTTCTGGAGGTTCCTGATGCGTTCCAGGACGGTCTCGCCCGGCAGGATGCCGGGGACGAACAGCCAGAACTCGCAGCCCACGCTGAGGTCGACGCTCGCGCCCTGCCGCCGCAGCCGCTCCGCGAACCGGCCGGTCTCGGCGAGGTGTTCCAGGATGTCCCGCTGCGGTGCGTCCCCGAGGGTCGGCTGCAGCCAGACGTGCAGCCCCCGTTCGGCGGCCTCGGCGGCGGTGGCGGTGAGCCGTTCGACGCCGTCCCCCGTGACGTCGAGGGTGTCGGCGTGCAGGTCGTCACGGATGGCGCACACATCCGCCCGCATCCGGCGCGCGCTCCACGCGGTGCCCGGTGTCTCCCCCGCCCCGACGGTGTAGACGACGCCTTGCCGGCGCAGTCCCCGGCCGTGCCCGGCTTCCGTCGCCAGGGCCTGCCCGGCCGGGCCCACCGCTCCGACGACCCCCACCGCCGCCGCCCCGGCCAGGAACCGCGCCCGGCTGATCTCCTTCGTCTGCTTGATCCCCTTGGTCTCTTCCATACCGTTCACTGTGCCGACGCGGGTGCCGGGCCCGCTGTCGGCCGTCGGTCTACGGAGGCGCGACCAAGGTATGAGCCGCCGCGCCTAAGGAGAGACCGACAGGGCCTACCCGAATTGGCGTACGTACCTCCGCTGCCACGGCGTCTCCACCGCATGCCGGTCGTAGTGCCGGCGGACGTACGCCACCGCCTCCTCGCCGGGTACGCCGTCCAGGACGGCGAGGCAGGCCAGGGCCGTGCCCGTGCGGCCGCGTCCGCCGCCGCAGGCGATCTCCACGCGCTCCCCGGCGGCCCGCTCCCAGGCGTCGGCCAGCACCACGCGGGCGGTGGCCCGGTCCGACGGGAGGCGGAAGTCGGGCCAGCGGATCCAGCCCGACTCCCAGGGGACCTCGGGCGGCTGCTTGCCGAGCAGGTAGACGCCGTGGGAGGGCAGGGGCGCGCTGGGGTCCAGGGGGTTGCGGAGGCCTCGCCCGCGCACCAACCGGCCGGACGGCAGCCTCAGGACGCCGGTGTCACTCTCACTCCACAGATCGGTCACGCCCCTCATCATGCTGCGCGTCCGCTCGACCGAGAGCGGAATTACGCCGGAGCCACAGCACGCCGGAGCCGAATCACCCCACCCCCCGCGACTCCTCCGCCGCCCGCGCCTCGATCCCCCGGAAGTGGACCGCCATCGCCCGCTGCGCGCCCTCCACGTCGCGGGCGCGCAGGGCCGTGACGATGTCGCGGTGGCGGCGGACCGTGATCTCGGGGGTGGGGTCGTCGGTCCAGCCGCGGGCGCCGGAGACGCGCCGGAAGACCGTCCAGAAGGCGCCGAGGAGCTGAGGGACGAGGGGGTTGCCGAGGGAGGCGTACAGGGCCTCGTGGAACTCGCGGTCGAGGTCGGGGAACGTGCTGCCCATGCGGGCCGTGGCGCCGGCGGACTCCATGCGGGTCACCACGCCCTCCAGGTTGTCCAGTTCCGCCTCGGTGAGCGTCCCGGCGACCCGGCGGATCAGGCCCTCCTCCAGTACCTCGCGGACCTGGAGGATCTCGGCGAGGGCGCCGGTGTCGTCGTCGTGCCGGGCGAGGGTGCGGAAGGTCAGGCCGTCGACGAGCGGGGTGAGGGAGGCCTTGCCGACATAGGTGCCGTAGCCGTGTCTGATCTCGACGATGTCGAGGGCCTGGAGGGCCTTGAGGGCCTCGCGGACGGAGTTGCGGCTGACACCGAGGGCCTCCATCAGTTCGGCCTCGGTGGGCAGCGGCGCGCCGGCGGTGAGTCTGCGGTCGAGGATGAGCTGGACGACCTCGCGCTGTATCCGGCTGGTCCTGGGCTCCTCGGACATGCGCCGCATCGTACGCGCCCCGGACGTCCCACGTCCCACCTCTGGCGGTACCCGGTGCCGGGCCTGCCCTGATAAGCCGTCAACTCACGTTAGCGCGCGTGCCATTGGTGCGACCTCTGGCAGATACGCCATTCGTGTGCGACCCCTTGACCGCCCTCACGCCCCCTCCTATGGTCGCGCTGACCACCAGGACGTAGGACGTCGTATCTCCCCCCTTCACGCCTTGCCAGATCTCTGGAGGACCCGTGCGCGACGTGACCCACGACGTACCGGCGCCGCACCGCCGGACCTTCCTGAAGTACACCGGCGCGCTGGGCGCGGCGGCCGCCGTCTCCGCGTCGCTGTCGGCCTGTTCGTCCGGGCCGGAGTCCACCAACGAGACCGGCGGGGGCGACGGCGCGGACCGGACGCTCACCGCGGTGATCGGGTACGGCAACGACGGCAGCTGGGACCCGACCCAGACGGCGTCCGCGTTCTGCATGGCCGCCAACAACCACATCTACGAGGGTCTGCTGGACACCGATCCGATCTCCCGGGAGCCGTACCCGGCCCTGGCGACCGAGGTGCCGAAGGACCCGGACGGCACGTCCTGGAAGTTCGCGCTGCGGGCCGGTGCGACGTTCCACGACGGCAAGCCCGTGACCGCCGACGACGTGGTGTTCGTCTTCGAGCGGATCCTCGACCCGGACACCCAGACCCTCGCCAAGGGCTTCTTCGCGAGCTGGCTGAAAGAGGTCCGGAAGATCGACGCGCGGAACGTGGAGCTGGTGCTCAAGTTCCCGTTCCCGGACGGGCTCTCCCGGCTGACGCTCGCCAAGATCATGCCGAAGCACGTGTTCTCCCAGCCGGGTGGCTGGGAGGAGGCCATCAAGGGCAAGGCTATCGGCTCGGGGCCGTACCGGCAGACCGCTCACCACCCCAAGTCGAACACGACCTTCGAGGCGTTCGCCGACTACAACGGGCCGCGCAAGCCCGCCTTCCGGAAGATGAACTGGCTGACGATCGTGGACGCCGCGCCCCGCGTCGCGAAGATCTCGGGGTCGAGCGCGGGGGCGCAGATCGCGGACAACATCCCGTACGCCAACATCGGGCAACTGGAGAGCGGCGGTCTGACGGTCGCCGGCGGGGCCGGGATGAACAACCTGTTCCTGATGTTCGACACGAAGCACAAGCCCTTCGACGACGTACGCGTGCGCCAGGCCCTGCACTACGCCATCGACACGGAGAAGATGGTGGAGGTCGCGCTCAAGGGACGCGGGAAGCCGTCGAGCTCCTTCCTCGACGAGAGCAACCCCTCCTACCGCCGGGCCAAGACGGTCTACGACTACGACCCGGACAAGGCGAAGGCGCTGCTCAAGGCCGCCGGGGTCAAGGGGCTGAGCATCGAGATCCTCGCGGTGAACGTGAGCTGGATCGTGGACTGCCTGCCGACCGTCAAGTCCTCCTGGGACGCGATCGGCGTCCGCACGACCCTGTCGCCGCAGGAGACCACGGCCGTCTTCACCAAGATGGACCAGAAGCAGGACTACCAAGTGGTCGCCGCCGCCTCCAACCCCAACCAGTTCGGCCTCGACGCCGATCTGATCATGCATTACAACTACGGGCCCGAGAACCTGTGGATGCAGTACACGCGCTGGGCCGGCAACTCCGTCGCCAAGGCGCTCTTCAGGGACATGGACCGGGCCACCCGGGAGCCCGACGCCGCGAAGAAGACGGCGATGGTCCAGGACTACATCGACGTCGTCGCCGAACAGGCCGTGCTCTACCCGGTCGTCCACAACGAGCTGATGACGGCCTGGAACCCCGAGCGGCTCAGCGGGATAAGGCCACAGCCGTACCCCGGCATCAACCTCCTCCAGGCCAAGTGGGCCTAGCGGTATGACCGCTGTCCTCCGGATCCTGCTCCGCCGCATCGCCCTGCTCGTGCCGCTGATGCTCGGCATCGTGCTGTTCGTGTTCCTGGTGATGCGGTTCTCGGACGTCGACCCGGCGTCCGCGTTCTTCCAGGGCGCCAACCCGACACCGCGACAGCTGCACGACTTCCGCGAGGAACACGGCCTGCTCGACCCGCTGCCCGTGCGGTATGTGGACTTCGTCGCCGACGTGCTGCACGGCGACATGGGCACCAGCGCGCTGACCCGGGCGCCGGTGATCGACCAGGTCACCACCGCGCTGCCGCTCACCCTCCAGCTGACCTTCCTGGGCCTGGGCATCGCGGTCGTCCTGTCCCTGGTGGGCGGGGTGACCGCGGCGATCTACCGGGACCGGCTGCCCGACCAGATCATCCGGGTCGTGTCGCTGACCGGCGTCGCCGCGCCCGGCTTCTGGCTGGCGCTGCTGATGATCCAGTACCTGGCCGTCGACCTGGGCTGGTTCCCGACCGGCGGCTACATCAACCCGGCCGATTCCTTCACCGGCTGGCTGAAGACCATGGCGCTCCCCGCCCTCGCCCTGTCCCTGCCGGTGGCGGCGCAGCTGACCCGGATCGTGCGGACGGCCGTGGTGGAGGAACTGGACAAGGACTACGTACGGACGGCGATCGGGAGCGGGCTGCCGCCCCGGGTCGTGGTCGGGCGGAACGTGCTGCGGAACGCGCTCATCAACCCCCTCACCGTGCTCGGGCTGCGCGTCGGGTATCTCCTCGGCGGCGCGGTCGTCATCGAGACGATCTTCTCGCTGCCCGGCATGGGCAAGCTGATGATCGACGCCGTGAAGAACGGCGATCCTGCCGTCGTCCAGGGCGTCGTCCTGACCACGGCGGCCGGGTTCGTCGTCGTGAACCTCGTCATCGACGTCCTCTACCTGCTGGTCAACCCGCGACTGAGGGATGCCACCTCATGACGACCCGCAAGAGTCTCGCCACGGCGCTGTCCCGGCCCGGCGTACGGCTGCGCGGCCTGCGCCGGCTGCCGTTACTATCGAAGGTCGCCGTCTGCTTCCTGGCGGTCGTCGTCCTGATGGCGCTGCTCGCGCCGGTCCTCGCCCCGCACGACCCGCTCGACCAGCAGCCGCCGGTCGACGGCACCGGGCATCCGTCCGCCGCGCACTGGATGGGCCAGGACAGCCTCGGCCGGGACATCCTCAGCCGGCTGATGTACGGGGCGCGCTGGTCGCTCGCGATCGGGCTCGGCGCCACCGGTCTGGCGCTGGTGGTCGGCGCGCTGCTCGGGGCGATCGCGGCCACCTCGCGCAAGGCGGTCGACGAGACGCTGATGCGCTGTCTGGACGTGGTGATGGCGTTCCCGGGCATCGCGCTGGCCGCCGTGCTGGTGGCGGTGTTCGGCGGTGGCATCACGGTGCTGATCTGCGCGATCGCGTTCCTGTTCACGCCGCCGGTGGCACGGGTCGTCCGGGCCAACGTCCTCGACCAGTACGGCGAGGACTATGTGACGGCGGAACGGGTGATCGGCGCCCGGACCCCGCACATCGTGCTGAAGCACGTGGCGATCAACTGTGCCGCGCCGGTGCTGGTGTTCTGCACGGTCCAGGTCGCCGAGGCGGTGGTCTTCGAGGCGTCGCTGTCCTTCATCGGGGCGGGTGTCCGGCCGCCCGACCCGTCCTGGGGCAGTGTCATCGCGGACGGCAAGAACATGGTGCTGACCGGCGGCTGGTGGGCGACCGTGTTCCCCGGGCTGCTGATGCTGGTCACGGTGCTGTCGCTGAACATCCTGTCCGAGGGCGTGTCCGACGCGTGGGCGGCCCCGTCGGCGCGGGACGTGGAGGCGCCCGAGGACGACCGGCTGGAGACGCCGGAGCCCGGCACCGGGGAGGTCGTACAGCTGCCCGGCCTGGCGGAGGCGGCCCGGCGGCTGCGGGCCCGGGCCCGCCGGCTGCCCCGGGACGGTCAGCCGGTGCTCGCGGTGGAGAACCTCGCCATCGGCTTCGACCAGCGGCACGGCGGCGTGGACATCGTGGACGGCATCAGCTTCGAGGTGCGTCCCGGTGAGGTGCTGGGCCTGGTCGGCGAGTCGGGCTGCGGCAAGTCGCTGACCGCGCTGGCGGTCATGGGCCTCCAGCCGAAGGGGGCGCGCGTCAGCGGACAGGTCCGCTTCCAGCAGCGGGATCTGATCGCCGAGCCGATGCGCGTACGCCGCAAGCTCCTGGGCCACGAGATGGCGATGATCTACCAGGACGCGCTGTCGTCGCTGAACCCGGCGATGACGATCCGCGCCCAGCTCAAGCAGGTCGTCCGGCGCGGCGGGCGGCGCACTCCGGCCGAGTTGCTGACGATGGTCGGCCTCGACCCCGAGCGCACCCTGCGCAGCTACCCGCACGAACTGTCCGGCGGACAGCGCCAGCGCGTCCTGATCGCCATGGCCCTGTCCCGCGACCCGAAGCTGATCGTCGCCGACGAGCCGACGACCGCCCTCGACGTCACCGTGCAGGCCCAGGTCATAGAGCTGCTGTTGCGGCTGCGCGAGGAGCTGGGCTTCGCGCTGATCCTCGTCTCGCACGACCTGGCGCTGATCGCGGACGTCACCGACCGGGTGGTGGTGATGTACGGCGGGCAGATCGTGGAGACGGGCGTGACCGCCGACCTGGTGGAGGCACCGGCCCACCACTACACGCGCGGTCTGCTCGGCAGTGTGCTGTCGCTGGAGTCGGCGCAGGAGCGGATGACGCAGATCAGGGGCGTCGTGCCCTCTCCGGCCGACTTCCCGGCGGGCTGCCGGTTCGCGGACCGGTGCCCGCGCGCGAGCGGGATCTGCCGTACGACGGCTCCGGTCCTGGCCGGTCCCGAGGCGCACACGGCTGCCTGCCATCACCCGGCCATAGAGCTGTCGGCCACCGAGACCGAGGCGGTGTCATGAGTGCGCTCGTGGAGTTGGCTGATGCTCACGTCGTCCACAAGGCCCGCAGCGGCGGCCTGTTCACCCGGGACCGGGTCTACGCCCTGACCGGCGCGGACCTGGCCATCGCGCCCGGCGAGACCATCGGTGTGGTCGGCGAGTCGGGCTGCGGAAAGTCGACACTGGCGAAGGTGCTGGTGGGGGTGGAGCGGCCGACGCGGGGGACGGTGTCGTTCCGGGGCCGGGACCTGTGGGCGATGCCGCCCGCCGAACGCCGCCGGGCCGTCGGCGGCGGTACCGGCATGATCTTCCAGGACCCGTCGACGGCCCTGAACCGCCGCCTGCCCGTCCGGCAGATCCTGCGGGACCCGCTGGACGTGCACGACCGGGGCACGAGGAACCAGCGCGAGGATCGCGTGCGGGAGTTGATGTCCCTCGTCGGTCTCCCCCGGGCCCTCGCCGACGCCCTGCCGGGCCAGTTGTCGGGCGGGCAGCGGCAGCGCGTCGCGATCGCCCGGGCGCTGGCGCTGGACCCGGACCTGGTCGTGGCGGACGAGCCGACGAGCGCCCTGGACGTGTCGGTCCGGGCGCAGATCCTCAACCTCCTGCTGGACCTGAAGGAACGCCTGGGCCTGGCCCTGGTGTTCGTCTCGCACGACATCCAGACGGTGCGGCGGATGAGCGACCGGGTGATCACCATGTACCTGGGCCGGATCGTGGAGGAGTCCCCGGCCGCCCTGGTCACCGACCGGGCCCGGCACCCGTACACCCGCGCGCTGTTCTCCGCCACGCCCGGCCTGCTCGACCCGATCGACCCCATCCCGCTGGTCGGTCCGGTGCCGTCGGCGACCCGTCCGCCGAGCGGCTGCCCGTTCCGCACGCGCTGCTGGAAGGCGGACGGGACGTGCGCGGCGGCGATGCCGGACTTCTCGGCCGCGTCGGCCCCCGGGCACCGCTTCCGCTGCCACCATCCTGTCCAGGAGGACGAATCGACCCGCGACCTCGTCCGCCAGTGCGACCCGATGGAGGCTCCATGACCCTCACCCCGCTGACCGGTGTCATCCCGCCCGTGTGCACGCCCCTGACACCGGACCGCGAGGTGGACGTGCCCTCGCTGCTCAGGCTGGTCGACCATCTGGTCGCCGGCGGGGTGAGCGGACTGTTCGTGCTCGGCTCGACGTCCGAGGCGGCGTATCTGCCGGACCGGCAGCGCAGACTGGTGGTCGAGTCGGTCGCGGCGCACGTGAGCGGGCAGCTCCCGGTGCTGGCCGGGGCGATCGATATGACGACGGCCCGGGTCCTGGACCATGTCGCGTCGGTGACGGCGGCCGGAGCGGACGCGGTCGTCGTCACCGCCCCGTTCTACGCCCGCACCCACCCGGCGGAGATCGCCCGCCACTACCGCGCGGTCGCGGCCGGCAGCCCGGTCCCGGTCATCGCCTACGACCTTCCCGTCGCCGTCCACACGAAGCTGCCCGCCGACGTGGTCCTGGAACTGGCCGCCGACGGTGTCCTCGCCGGACTCAAGGACTCCAGCGGCGATCTGGCCGCCTTCCGCCAGGTCCTGACCGGCGCCCGGGACCGCCAGGGCATCACCGGTTTCAGCGTGCTGACCGGTTCCGAGCTGATCGTCGACGCGGCGCTCGCGCTCGGCGCGGACGGCACGGTGCCCGGCCTCGCCAATGTCGACCCGCACGGCTACGTCCGCCTGGACCGGCTCTGCCGCTCCGGGGACTGGGACGAGGCCCGTGCCGAACAGGAGCGCCTGTGCGCCCTGTTCGGCATGGTGACGGTCGGCGATCCGGCCCGGATGGGCCCGGGTTCCTCGGCGATCGGCGCCTTCAAGGCCGCGCTGCACCTGCGGGGCGTGATCGACTGCCCGGCGACGGCGGAGCCGCAGGTGCCGCTGTCGCCGGACGAGGTGGAGCAGGTCGGGAAGTACCTGGCGGCGGCCGGGCTGCTCTAGAGGTCACCGACGGGGAGGCGCCGGAACTCGATCGTCTCGTAGGTCCCCTGGACTCCCGTCTCGTAGAGGATCCCCACCGACTTCCGGCCGAGCGGCACCAGGTCGGAGTAGGCCGCGGGCTGCTGGGAGAGCGTCAGGGCCTTGGCGAACGTGACCCCGCCGTCGGTACTGCGCCAGAGGGCCATCGCCCGGCGGGCGGTGGGGACGGAGGGCCCGGCGAACAACAACGGTCCGTGCCGCCCGGCGACTTGCAGGACGCTGCCCTGGACGACCGGGACCTCGTTCAGGGCGGGCTGCACGGTGTACGGCCGCTCCAGGGACCGGCCGCCGTCACGCGAGTGGCTGTCGAGGCGGTTGCCGGGGCTGGTGCCGTGCTGGTCGCGGGCGTTGAAGTAGACCCTGCCGTCGGGGAGCTGGGCGGCGATCGACTCGTTGGCGTTGCTCACGCCGTCGTAGGAGTCGTCGACGAAGCCCGGGCGCCAGGTCCTGCCGCCGTCGTCGCTGAGGAGCGCGTGGGCGCCGTAGTAGCGGGGCTCCTGGCCGGTGTCCGGGGAGCCGGCGGGCGGGGCCGCCGAGTGGTTGGCGGGGACGACCAGCCGGCCCGCGTACGGGCCACGGGTGAGGGCGATCGCGTGGCCGGGGCCGGTCGCGTACCAGCGCCAGGAGGGGCGCTTGACCTGGGCGGTGATCTCGCGGGGTGCGGTGAAGTGCCGGCCGTCGTCCCGGCTGTGCTGCACGAACACCCGGCGGCTCTGCTCGGGCGTGACCTCGCCCCGCATGATCTGGGCCTCCGTCACCTTGCCGCTGTTGTAGGAGGTGAGGAGCACGACCGCGCCGGTGCGCGGGTCGACGACGGGTGCCGGGTTGCCCCGGGTGTCGCCCTTCCCGGCGGCGACGACGACGATCGGGCCCCAGGTGCAGCCGCCGTCCGTCGAGCGCCTGAGGACGACGTCGATGGCGCCGGTGTCCCCCGCGCCGCCGCGTCGGCCCTCGGCGAAAGCGAGGACGGTGCCCTTGCCTGTCGTGACGGCGGCGGGGATGCGGTACGTGTCGTAGCCGCCCTCGCCCGAGACGTACGGGACGGAGGACGTGCAGCCGGGGGCGGCCGAGGCGGAGGTCGTCGCGGTGAGGGCCGGGAAGAGGACCGTGGTCACGAGAAGGGTGCGGCAGAGGAGTCTCATCCTGCTCCTGAAAAAGGGGGGCGCCGGATGGTGCCTGTCCGTCAGATGTTCCCCGGTGTCACGATCCCCGACTCGTACGCCACGATGACGAGCTGCGCCCGGTCCCGCGCCGCCAGCTTGCCCATGATGCGGATGACGTGGGTCTTCGCGGTCAGCGGGCTCAGGCCCAACACCTCGGCGATCTCGGTGTTGTTGAGGCCGCGCCCGACCAGGCCGAGCACCTCCCGCTCGCGCTCGGACAGGCACTCCGGGCCGCCGGTCGCGGGTGCCGAGGGGCTGCGCAGGAACCGCTCGATCAGCCGTGCCGTGGGGCCTGGCGACAGCAGGGAGTCCCCGGCCGCGACCGTGCGGATGGCGTCGAGGAGTTCGGCCGGCCTGGTGTCCTTGACCAGGAACCCGGAGGCTCCGGCGCGCAGGGCGTCCACGATGTACTCGTCGGTGTCGTAGGTGGTGAGGACCAGGACGCGGACGCCCGCGAGGTCGTCGTCGGCCGCGATGAGCCGGGTCGCCTCGATGCCGTCCAGGTCGGGCATGCGGATGTCCATCAGCACGAGGTCGGCGCGCCCGGTGCGGGCCAGTTCCACGGCCTGCCGGCCGGTGGCGGCCTGGCCGACGACCTCCATGTCACGGGCCGACTCCACGAGCATCGCGAACGCCTCCCGCACCAGGGTCTGGTCGTCCGCGAGCAGCACTCGGATGGTCATCCGGTCCTCTTCCCCGTCGTGGTCAGCGGCAGGACCGCGGCCACCTCGAAGCCGCCCCCGGGGCGCGGTCCGGCGTCGAGTGTGCCACCCACACTGCGGGCCCGCTCCCGCATTCCGACGAGCCCGAAGCCCGAGGTGCCGCCCGGGTCGGGTCCCGTGCCGTCGTCGCTGACCGACAGATGCAGGGCGCCCTGCCGTTCGTCCAGCTCCACACGGACCGAGACGTCGGGTCCCGCGTGCCGGACCGCGTTCGTCAGGGCCTCCTGCACGATGCGGTAGGCGGCGGCGCCGACGGCGGGCGGTGCCTGGCGTATCCGTACGGTCTGCTCGACCCGGGCACCGGCCAGCCGCGCGGCCCGGGCCAGGTCGGGCAGGCCGTCGAGGCCGGGCAGCGGGCCGCGGGCCTCCGGCGGGCCGTGCTCGCGCAGCACCTCCAGCGTCGTACGGAGTTCGCCGCGGGCGCTGCGGCAGGTCTCGGCGATGTCGTCGAGGGCCTTGGCGACCGTCTCCCGGTCGAGCCGCTCGGGGTCGGCGGACAGCACATGGGCGGCGACGGAGGTCTGCACACCGATGAGGGTGATGCTGTGGGCGAGCAGGTCGTGCAGGTCCCGGGCGATCCGCAGCCGCTCCTCGGCGACCCGCCGCCGGGCCTCCTCCTCCCTGGTCCGTTCGGCCCGTTCGGCCCGCTCCACGATGGAGGCGACGTACTGGCGGTAGAACCGTACGTCGACGCCGCAGAACAGCACGGCGACGACCCAGCCCGAGATCTGCAGCATCCTCAGGGCCTCGTGGGCGTTGATGATGAGCATCGTGCTGGTCGAGAGGGTGAGGACGCCGGCCCCGACCAGGACGGCACGCAGCGGGCGGCCGGTGACGGCGACGGTGTACAGCGCGATGTACGTGGCCGGGGTCGGCGCGGAGTGGGGGTTGTCGAGGGCGTGGTACGGGGCGACACAGGCCACGACCCCGAGCAGCACGAGCAACGGCCGACGCCGCCGCCACACGATCGGCACGTTGCACGCGAGCAGCAGCACCCACCCCAGCGCATCGGGCCCGCCCCCGTCACCCCCGAGCAGCCCGAGCCCGACGGCGACCACGGCGGCGGCGACCGCGAGCAGGGCGTCGTTACGGAGCGCGTGCGGGGCGGTGAGGGGGTCGCGGTTGATCGCCGCGATGATCCGATTGCCGGTGGTGGGTGCCTGCACGGTCACATCCTCAGCTAGCGGCGGGCGGGCGTGCGCACGCGCCCCGGCTCGGCCTCAACGACCGGTTCCGGTGCACGCGAGAGCTTCCCCGGCCACCACACCCGCCGCCGCAACAGCACACTCGCCGTCGTCACCAAGTACGTACGCACCAGGAACGTATCCAGCAACACCCCCACAGCGATGACGAACCCGAGTTCCACCAGACCGACCATCGGCAAGGTCGTCAGCACCGCGAACGTCGCCGCGAGCACCACCCCCGCCGAGGCGATCACCCCACCCGTCGTCCGCAACGCGGTCAACGCGGCCACCTCCGGCTCGACCCCCCGCACCGACTCCTCCCGCATCCGGTGCATCAGGAAGATGCCGTAATCCACCCCGAGCGCCACCAGGAACACGAAGGACAGCAACCCGAGCCCCGCATCCGTACCACCGAACCCGAACACCGGCTCGAACACCAGCCCGCCGATGCCCAGCGCCGCACCCCACACCGCGACCACCGCCGCCAGCAGCAGCAACGGCGCGACGAGGCTGCGCAACAGGCCGACGAGGATGACGAACACGGCGACGAGCACCAACGGCACGACCACCTTGCGGTCCCGGGACTCACTGTCGGCCAGGTCGATCTGCTGGGCGCTGGGCCCGCCGACATACGCGCCCTGAGGATCCAGCCCGTCCCGCAACGCCTCGATGGTCCGGGTCTCCGACGACGTCTCGGGCGCGGCGGTCGTGAAGACGGCGATCTCCGTCCACCCGGAACCACTCCGCCCGGGAACCACCTCGGCGACCCCGTCGGTCGCACGGGCCCGCTCCGCCACCGCCCCGGCCCGTCCCTCGGGCGCCATGACCGTCACGGGGCGGCTGCTGCGCTCGGGATACTCCTGCGCCAGCGTCCGCATCGCGGTGATCGACTCGGGCCGCTCGGTGAACGAGTCCTCCTGCTTGATACCGCCGGACAGATTGAACGTGCCGAGCGCGAGGGCGCCGAGCAGCACGCCCCCGCCGACCAGCACCGTGGCGGGCCGGCGCGTCGCCGACGTGCCCATCGCGGCGAACAGCGACCGCCGGGCCTTCGGCTCGCTCCCGAACGCGGGGATCAGCGGCCAGAAGACGCGCCGCCCGAGCAGGACCAGCACCGCGGGCAGCAGGGTCGTCATGGCGACCAGCGCGGCGAGGACGCCGACCATGCCGACCGGCCCCATGCCGCTGCTGCTGTTGAGGTCGGCGGCGAGCAGGCACAGCAGCCCGGCCGCGACGGTCCCCGAGGAGGCGAGGACCGCCGGACCGCAGCCGCGCAGGGCGGCGCGCATGGCGTCGTACGGCCGCTCGTGGCGCCGCAGTTCCTCGCGGTAGCGGGAGACGATCAGCAGCGCGTAGTCGGTGCCGGCGCCGAGGACGAGCACGGTCATCACACCGCCGCTCTGGCCGGTGACGGTGACGTCGAACAGTTCGTGGAGTCCGTATCCGGCGGCCATCGCCGTGGCGGCGGCGACGCCGGCGACGGCGAGCGGGACCAGCCACAGGAAGGGGCTGCGGTAGATGAGGATCAGCAGCACGGTGACGACGCCGAGCGTGGCGAGCAGCAGGGTGGCGTCGAGCGTCCCGAACACCTTGTTCATGTCGGTGTTCAGCGCCCCCGGCCCGCCGACCTCGGCGCTCAGCCCGCCGCCGCCCTCGGCGATGTCGCGCACTCCGTCGACGAAGGCGTCCCGGGCCTCCTCGTCCTGGCCCGGCTGGGTGCTGGAGACCGGGTACATCAGGGTGGAGCCGTCCTTCGACGGAACGCCCCGCACCTCGCCGCCCGTCAGGTCGTAGGCGCCGCTCACCTCGGCGACCTGCTCGGCGGCGGTGCGCCGGTCGGCGTCGGTCAGGCCGCCGTCCCGGTGGTAGACGAGCACCAGGTCGGTCGACTCCCCGCCGGGCAGCCGGTCCTGGACGCGGGCCACCTGGGTGGAGTCGGCGCTGTCGGGCAGGTAGTCGACCGCGCGGTTCTGCTGGATGCCGGCGAACTTCCCGGCGAGCGGCCCGAGCAGTACGAGGGCGGCCAGCCACAGTCCGACCACCACCCAGGGCACGGCCCGTCGCCGCGTACGTGTCCTTGTGTCCCCCATCAGCCGGGCTCCCTCCGGGTCGGGTGTCTGGAACGCTCTCCAGACTCCCGGCGCGCGGGGGCGGGTTCGTCGGGCGCGAGGCCGAGTTGAGGGCTACTGCCCGGGGCGGCACGGGCCGCGGACTACTCCCCGGGGAGTAACGCGGGGACGTGTCCTACGACGGCGTACGCGCGGCGGCCGCCAGCAGCCGGGTCACGTCGTCCGGGCAGATGGTCAGCGCCGCCCCCACCGTCGCGAGGACGTCCCGCTCGGCCGGGGTGTACGGCCCGTCCGCCAGGGCGATGCGGGCGCCCTGGAGCAGGATCGATTCGCGGCCGACGGTGGCGAGGTGCGGGGCGAGCGGGTCCAGGGCCTCGTGCAGCTCTATGGCCAGCCCGGCACCGCAGGGCTCGCCGGTGATCCGGCCGGTGTCGGCCTCCAGCGCCTCGACGAGGGCGGCCAGCTGCTCCTCCGTGCAGTCGTCGAAGCCGGCCGCGCGCACGGCCAGCACGGCGGCCTCCAGCGCCGTACGGGCACCGGTGCCGCCCGCGGCCAGTACCGCGAGGGCGACGGTGTGCACGGCGTCGCGGAGCATCGCGGAGAAGCGGGTGGTCGTCGGATGGTCGAGGACGTCCGTGCCGAAGTGGCGACGGCAGGCGGCGCACTCCACGACCGGGCCGGTCTCGCCGCGCGGCAGCACGGGCAGGCCGAGCAGGGTGAAGCGGCGCTGTCCGGTCAGCCGCTGGTAGTTGCGGTCGCCGCCGCAGCCGGGGCAGAAGAACTCCCCGTCACCGGCGGCCGTCCATGCGATACGGGTGCCCAGGATGCTCGAAAACCTGGCGGCATGGCCGTTTCGTCCCCGTCCTGGCAGCACGTCGCACCTCCGTCACGCCGCACGGCAGCGTCGCCGCGCTTGCGTGATGTTAGCCACATCCATGAGGAGGAGTCAGCACCCCGGAGGAGACCTTTCCGTGACCCTCACAGGGATTGGCCGGTATGTGACGGGGCTCCACCCGCCGGACAACGGCGGGCAGAGCCCCACAATCCCCGTTACGACTGGTCAGCGCGTCGCGCGGTTGACGGCCGAGACGACCGCCTTCAGGGAGGCGCGCGTGGTGTTCGCGTCGATTCCGATCCCCCACAGGACCTTGTCGTCGATCGCGCATTCGATGTAGGAGGCCGCCTGTGCGGAGGCGCCCTCGCTCATCGTGTGCTCCTGGTAGTCCAGCAGGCGTACGTCGATGCCGACGGACTGCAGGGCGTCGAAGAAGGCCGAGATCGGGCCGTTGCCCGAGCCGGTCAGCACGGTGTCCTGGCCGTCGACCGTGGCCTCCACCTTCAGCGTGTCCACGCCGTCGGTGTCGGTGGTCGACTGGTTGTTCTTGACCTGGATCCGGCCCCAGGGGTTCTCGGGGTTGGGCAGGTACTCGTCCTCGAAGGCACCCCAGATGGCCTTCGGGGTGATCTCGCCGCCCTCGGCGTCCGTCTTCGCCTGGATGAGCTTGGAGAACTCGATCTGCATCCGGCGCGGCAGTTCCAGCTTGTGGTCGTTCTTCAGGACGTAGGCGATACCGCCCTTGCCGGACTGCGAGTTGACCCGGATGACCGCCTCGTAGGAACGGCCGACGTCCTTGGGGTCGATCGGCAGGTAGGGCACCGCCCACTCGATGTCGTCGACGGTGACGCCCTTGGCGGCGGCGTCGGCCTCCATGGCGTCGAAGCCCTTCTTGATGGCGTCCTGGTGGGAGCCGGAGAAGGACGTGTAGACCAGGTCGCCCACGTACGGGTGGCGCGGGTGGACCTCCATCTGGTTGCAGTACTCCCACGTACGACGGATCTCGTCGATGTCGGAGAAGTCGATCTGCGGGTCGACGCCCTGGGAGAAGAGGTTCATGCCCAGGGTGACCAGGTCGACGTTGCCGGTGCGCTCGCCCTGTCCGAACAGGCAGCCCTCGACGCGGTCGGCGCCGGCCATCAGGGCCAGCTCGGCGGCGGCGACGGCCGTGCCGCGGTCGTTGTGCGGGTGGACGGAGATGACGACGTGCTCGCGGCGGGAGACGTTGCGGCTCATCCACTCGAAGCGGTCCGCGTGGGTGGAGGGCGTGGAGCGCTCGACGGTCGCCGGCAGGTTGAGGATGATCTCGCGGCCCGGACCGGGCTGGTAGACGTCCATCACCGCCTCGCAGACCTCCAGCGCGAAGTCCAGCTCGGTGTCGGTGAAGATCTCGGGGCTGTACTGGTACCCGAACTCGGTCTCAGGGCCCAGCAGCTTCTCCGCGTACTCCATCACCAGCCGCGTACCGTCCACGGCGATCTGCTTGATGTCGTCCTTGGAGCCGCGGAAGACGACCCGGCGGAAGACGGGGGCCGTGGCGTTGTACAGGTGGACCGTGGCGCGCTTGGCGCCCTTCAGGGACTCCACCGTGCGCTCGATCAGGTCCTCACGGGCCTGGGTCAGTACGGAGATGGTGACGTCGTCGGGGATCGCGCCCGGCTCCTCGATGATGGAGCGCACGAAGTCGAAGTCGGTCTGGCCGGAGGCCGGGAAGCCGACCTCGATCTCCTTGTAGCCCATCTTGACCAGCAGGTCGAACATGGCGCGCTTGCGCGCGGGCGACATGGGGTCGATCAGCGCCTGGTTGCCGTCGCGCAGGTCGGTGGAGAGCCAGCGGGGGGCGGTGGTGATCCGGTTGGCCGGCCAGGTGCGGTCCGGGATGTCGACCTGCTCGTAGCGGCCGTACTTGTGGATCGGCATGGTGCTGGGCTGCTGGCGGTTCGCCATGATGCGGGGGCTCCTCAGGATGTCCGGATGGACGGCCGACGACGCAGCACCAAGCTCCGCGGGGAGGGAGTCGGCCTCGACTACAGGCCCTCGCCGCGGCAGCTAAGGAGAAGCAGCCCGAAACGCATGATGCGCAGCATGCTAGCCGAGGCCCTCCAGGTGTGCGGATCCGTATCAGTATGCGGGACCGGGCGCGCATATGGGACAAAAAGTGCGCTATACCACTTGCCATACCACTCAACCACGGAGCGTGAAGTCGCTTGTCCGCGTATTTCACCAATCATGGTGGCGACTAGTGACAGCCCTGTCACGCAGTGCAAGGGTGCCGGTCATGACGACTCACGGGGGCTTCGAGCCCGTCTTCTGCACCATCGTTCCGCCCCATGTCCTCGACAAGCTCTCCCAGGCCGAGGACCCCGCGCTGGCCGGACCCGCCCGCCGCACCCTGCAGCGCGACGCCTTCGAGCGCACCCAGCGCCGCCTCACCACGGTCATCGGCGCGAGCGCCGTCGCCTCGGTCGCCGACGGCAAGCCGCAGCGCACGGTCCACGACGCCCGGCACGGCACCGACCTGCCCGGCCACAAGGTCCGCGGCGAGGGCGACAAGCCCGGCAAGGACGCCACGGTCAACCGCGCCTACGCCGGCCTCGGCGCCACCTTCGAGCTGCTCCTCACGGCGTACCAGCGCGACTCGATCGACGGGAACGGCCTGCCGCTGGACGCGACCGTGCACTACGACCGCGACTACAACAACGCCTTCTGGAACGGCGAGCAGATGGTCTTCGGGGACGGCGACGGGGAGATCTTCCTCGACTTCACCATCCCGATCGACGTCATCGGCCACGAGCTCGTCCACGGCGTCACGCAGTACACCGCGAACCTCACGTACTTCGGCCAGCCCGGCGCGCTGAACGAGTCCGTGTCGGACGTCTTCGGCGCGCTGATCAAGCAGTACACGCTCGGCCAGACCGCCGCCGAGGCCGACTGGCTGATCGGCGCGGGCCTGCTCGCCCCGCGCGTGACGGGCGTGGCGCTGCGCTCCATGAAGGAGCCGGGCACGGCGTACGACGACGACGTCCTCGGCAAGGACCCGCAGCCCGCGACCATGGACGACTTCGTCCGCACCGGCCGCGACAACGGCGGCGTCCACATCAACTCGGGCATCCCCAACCACGCCTTCTACCTGGCTGCCACGGCCCTCGGCGGCCATGCCTGGGAGCGGGCGGGGCAGGTCTGGTACGACGTGCTGACCGGCGGCGAGCTGAAGGAGAAGGCGATGTTCACCGACTTCGCCACGCTCACCGTCAAGGCCGCCCGGGAGCGCTTCGGCGACGGGGAGGAGCTGGACGCCGTGTCGAAGGCCTGGGAGCAGGTCGGGGTGCGGACCCTGTAGTTCCGTACTAGACAGGTGCCATGCGGATTCAGGTGAGGCGCACAGGCGGGTTCGCGGGTATCGAGCGGCATGCCGAGGTGGACACCTCGGGCCGACCCGATGCCGCCGAGTGGCACGCCCTGGCCGAGCAGGCGGTGGCCGCCGGCCGGGGCACTCCGCCGATCGGGGTGCCGGACGGTTTCAGCTACCAGATCACGGTGGACGACACGACGGTCTACTGCTCTGATCCCCGGCTGACGGACGAGCAGCGCAGGCTGATCTCGTGGGTCCTCAAGGAGGGGGCGTAACAGGTCCCGGGCGGCGGCCTGTTGACTTGAGTTACCACCGGTACGGATGATCCGCGCATGGCGACTGACGCAGGCAACCCGATCCCCCGTTTCCCGGCCGGCTTCCTCTGGGGCGTGTCCACCTCGGCGCACCAGATCGAGGGCGCGGTGGACGCGCGCGAGCCGTCCGTGTGGGACGCCTTCACGGCCGAGCCGGGGCGGATCAAGGACGGCTCGACGGCGGCGGTGGCCTGCGACCATGTCCACCGCCACCGCGAGGACGTGGCGCTGCTGGCGGACCTCGGCGTGAACGCGTACCGCTTCTCGGTCTCCTGGCCGCGGGTGCGCTCCGAGAAGGGCCTGGACTTCTACGACCGGCTGGTGGACGACCTGTGCGCGGCCGGCGTCCGCCCGGTGCCGACCCTGTTCCACTGGGATCTGCCGGCGGACCTGGACTGGCTGGAGCGGGACACGGCCGCGCGCTTCGCCGAGTACGTGTCGCTGGTCGCCGAGCGCCTCGGTGACCGGGTGACCAAGTGGATCACCCTGAACGAGCCCGCCGAGCACACCCTGCTGGGCCACGCCCTGGGCGTGCACGCGCCGGGCCGGAAGCTGCTGTTCGACGCGCTGCCGGTCGCGCATCACCAGCTGCTGGCCCACGGTCTGGCCGTCCGGGCCCTGCGCGCCTCTGGTGCCACGGACATCGGCGTCGCCAACTCGCACGGTCCGACCTGGGCCGCGTCGACCGAGGCGGCGGACGTGGAGGCGGCCGAGTTCTACGACCTGCTGCTGAACCGCCTCTTCGCCGACCCGCTGCTGCTGGGCCGCTACCCGGACGGCATCGGCGAGCTGATGCCCGGGGACGTCGAGGCCGACCTGAAGGTGATCGCCGAGCCGCTCGACTGGTACGGCGTCAACTACTACGCGCCGACCCGGGTGGGCGCCCCGCAGGGCACGGAGATCGAGTTCGGCGGCGTCTCCATGCCCGCCGAACTTCCCTTCTCCGTCCGCGAGATCGCAGGCCACCCGGTCACGGACTTCGGCTGGCCGGTCGTACCCGAGGGCCTCACCGAACTGCTCACCGGCTTCCGCGAGCGCTACGGCGACCGGCTCCCGCCCGTCGTCATCACCGAGAACGGCTGCTCCTACCCGGGCGTCGACGACCAGGACCGCGTCGCCTACCTGGACGGCCACGTCCGGGCGCTGCACCGGGCGCTGGAGGCGGGCGTCGACGTGCGCGGCTACTTCGTCTGGTCCCTGCTCGACAACTTCGAGTGGGCGGAGGGCTACGCGCGCCGCTTCGGCCTGGTCCATGTCGACTTCGAGACCCAGGAGCGGACCCCGAAGTCGTCGTACCGCTGGTACCGGGAGCTGCTGAAGGCCCAGAACGCCACGGGCGCTACGGTCTGACGCCCACGCCGGGCCACGGGCCGGGCCGGGGATGGTTGCAGGGTGAACTGCTCTGCGAGCATGATTACTTGCGAGACCAGGGCCGGAACCCCACTCCCCACTCCCGGCCGGTCCGTTGTCCGCCTCGCCCCTTCCCACCCCCCACGGAAGGCGACTGCCGTGTCCCCCCACACGACGTCCATCCCCCGGTTCCTGGACGCGGTGCGCCCGGGCCTCACCCACTGGCTGGAACTGCCGCCGCACCGGACCAGCGTCAGAAGCGCCCGTCATGCCCTCCGGGCACGGCTGGACTCGTGGCAGGCGCCCGACGAGGTGTGCGCGAACGCCGTCCTGCTCATGTCCGAGCTGGTGACCAACGCGGTGCTGCACACGCTCAGTGAGCGGATCCTGTGCGGCGTCGGGCTGATGCCCGACGCGCGCTTCCGTCTCGAGGTGCACGACGGCGACCGCTCGGGCCGCGGCATCCCCGACCGCCGCCCCGGCCTCGACGACGAGAACGGCCGCGGCCTGCTGCTCGTCCGGGAGATAGCGGAGAACTGGGGCATCACCCGCTCGACCCTCACCGGCGGCAACGCGGTCTGGGCGAGCCTGGCGACGCCGTAGGAACGAGCCTCAGAACCCCAGCTTGCGCAACTGCCGCGGATCCCGCTGCCAGTCCTTGGCGACCTTCACGTGCAGGTCCAGGAAGACAGGCGTGCCCAGCAGGGCCTCGATCTGTTTGCGGGACTTGATGCCGACGTCCTTCAGGCGCTTGCCCTTGGGGCCGATGATGATGCCCTTCTGGCTGGGGCGCTCGATGTAGACGAAGGCGTGGATGTCGAGGAGGGGCTTGTCGGCGGGGCGGTCCTCGCGGGGGAGCATCTCCTCGACGACCACGGCGATGGAGTGCGGCAGCTCGTCGCGGACGCCCTCCAGCGCGGCCTCCCGGATCAGCTCCGCGATCATGACCTGCTCGGGCTCGTCGGTCAGGTCGCCCTCGGGGTAGAGCGCGGGGCCCTCCGGCAGGAGCGGGACGATCAGGTCGGCCAGCAGGTTCACCTGCTTGTCCCCGACCGCCGACACCGGGACGATCTCCGCCCACTCGAAGCCGAGCTCCTTGCCGAGCTGGTCGATCGCGATGAGCTGCTCGGCGAGCGTCTTGCCGTCCACCAGGTCGGTCTTCGTGACGATCGCGATCTTCGGCGTCTTCTTGATGGACGCCAGTTCCTTCGCGATGAAGCGGTCGCCGGGGCCGAGCTTCTCGTTCGCCGGCAGACAGAAGCCGATCACGTCCACCTCGGCCCACGTCGTGCGCACGACGTCGTTCAGCCGCTCACCCAGCAGCGTGCGCGGCTTGTGCAGCCCCGGGGTGTCGACCAGGATCAACTGCGCGTCCGGGCGGTGCACGATGCCCCGCACGGTGTGCCGCGTCGTCTGCGGCTGGTTCGCCGTGATCGCCACCTTCTGGCCGACCAGAGCATTCGTGAGGGTGGACTTGCCCGCGTTGGGACGGCCCACGAAGCAGGCGAAGCCAGCCCTGTGGACAGCTTCGGCCGGCTCTTCGGATGACTGGGTACGAACGCTCATGGCGCCCATTCTCCCTGATCCACAGAGCCCCGCCGCACAGGCGCCCGAACGCCCTCCGCCCCGTGAGCTCCCGGAAACCCTCACGCAACGAAACGTCACGGAAACACACCCGTACGCAACCGGAAACGGACGCCGGTGAACCTCTGACGAACCCCCGGAGCCCCACCCTGTTGGAGACACCGTGTCCTTGGCCGCCGCAAGCGCCGACACCGGCGACACCGCCTGGCTGCTCGCCGCCACCGCCCTCGTCCTGCTGATGACTCCCGGCCTGGCCCTCTTCTACGGCGGCATGGTCCGCACGAAGAGCGTGCTCAACATGCTGATGATGAGCTTCGTGTCGATCGCCCTGGTGACGGTGGTCTGGCTGGCGGCCGGGTTCTCCCTCACCTTCGGGGAGGACGCCGGGGGCGGTCTCATCGGCGGGCTTGAGCACATCGGGATGAGCGGGCTCGGCCCGGACAGTGTCCAGGGGACCGTCCCCACGCTCCTCTTCGCCACCTTCCAGCTCACCTTCGCGATCATCACGGCCGCCCTGGTCAGCGGCGCGGTCGCGGACCGGGCGAAGTTCGGGGCGTGGCTGGTCTTCGTGCCGGTGTGGGCGCTGCTCGTATACGTTCCGGTGGCGCACTGGGTGTGGGGACCCGGTGGCTGGATCCTGGAGAAGCTCGGCGCCCTCGACTTCGCCGGCGGCCTGCCCGTCGAGATCGTCTCCGGCGCCTCGGGACTCGCGTTGTGCCTGGTCCTGGGCCCGCGTCTGGGCTTCAAGAAGGACTCCATGCGCCCGCACAACCTGCCCATGGTGATGATGGGCGCCGGTCTGCTCTGGTTCGGCTGGTTCGGCTTCAACGCCGGATCCGCCCTCGGCGCCAACGGCCTCGCGGCCGCGGCCTTCCTCAACACCCTCGCCGCGGGCTGCACCGGCCTGCTCGGCTGGCTCTTCGTCGAGCAGAAGCGCGACGGCCACCCCACGACCCTGGGCGCCGCGTCCGGCGCGGTCGCCGGCCTGGTCGCCATCACGCCGTCCTGCGGCTCGGTCTCCCTGCTCGGCGCCCTGGTCGTCGGCCTCACCGCCGGTGCCGTCTGCTCGTACGCCGTGAGCTGGAAGTTCAAGCTGAACTACGACGACTCCCTGGACGTCGTCGGCGTCCACCTGGTCGGCGGTGTCATCGGCACGCTCCTCATCGGCGTCTTCGCCGTCGACTCGATGACCGGCGGCGCCGAGGGCCTCCTCTACGGCGGCGGCCTCGCCCAGCTGGGCAAGCAGCTGCTGGCCGTGGTCGTGGTGGCGGTGTACGCGTTCGCCGTGACGTACGGCATCGGCAAGCTGATCGACGTCACCATGGGCTTCCGCGCGAGCGAGGAGCAGGAGCAGACCGGCCTGGACCTTACGGTGCACGCCGAGACCGCCTACGATCACGGGGTCCTGGGCCACGGCGCCCCGGTCTCCTCCTCCGTCGTCCCCCACGCCCAGAAGGTCACCCCCCAGGCATGAAGCTCATCACCGCGATCGTCAAGCCGTACCGCCTCGACGAGGTCAAGAACGCCCTGCAGGAACTCGGCGTGCACGGCCTGACCGTGAGCGAGGCCAGCGGCTACGGCCGGCAGCGCGGCCACACCGAGGTGTACCGCGGCGCCGAGTACCAGGTCGACCTGGTGCCGAAGGTCCGTATCGAGGTCGTCGTCGAGGACGCGGACGCCGAGGCCGTCATCGACGCGGTCGTCAGGGCCGCGCACACCGGCAAGATCGGCGACGGGAAGGTGTGGGCGCTGCCCGTCGACACCGTCGTACGGGTGCGGACGGGCGAGCGCGGGCCGGACGCGCTGTAGGTCGCGCCCGGCCCTCGGGATCAGTCGAACACGAACGGGCCCGGCGACTGCGGCCCGGTCGCCGTGCAGGTGATGGTGATGCCGAAGACGGTCATCTTCAGCGAGCCGCCGAAGGCCTCCAGGCTGTCGCCGGAGGCCACGGTGCCGCTGAGGGGGCCGACCTCGACGGGAGCGCCGGCGGCCATCGCCGGGTTCTTGGTGCCGGTGAAGGCGACGGTGCCGCCGCCGGACTTCACCAGCGTGAGCGAGGACGTGATCGAGTCCGCGCCCAGGGCGATCGGCGCGGTGATCGCCGAGGACTTGACGGTGACGGTGGCGGCGGTGCCGTTCTGCGTGGCCGTGAGGGTGGCCTCGCCGCTGCCGAAGGTGCCGCAGTCCGCGCTGATCGTCGCCGTCTGGGGGGTGACGGCGAGAGCGGCGGGGGCGAAGGCGAGCCCGCTGACCGCGAGAGCCCCGGCCGCCAGTGCCGCACCTGCTGCGATTCGCTTGCATCTCATGGGATTCCGGCTCCGTTTCCGTGGGGGGGGTGGACCGCTCGGCACGTGGATGCGGACACACTGCCGAGAGTCGAACCTGACGGTCCGTCGGAACTGACGGTTCCATTGATGCGTGTGGGGCAGGCGGCGGCAAGGTTGAAAACTGGCCTAATTACCGCCGGTTACAGCGAAGTTCGGCCAACCCGTCAACCGGCGGTCACGGTGGCCCTGACCGTCCCGTCGGGCCCGGCCACCAACACCGGCGTCTGTGCCCCGCCGAGATCCCGTACCGCCGCCCGGTCCTCGGCCGAGGGCGACTCCGCTTCCGTCACGACCGCCGCCGCCTCCAGGGACGTCGCCCCCGAGGCCACCGCCATCGCCACCGCCGTCTGCAGGGCACTGAGCTTCAGGGAGTCGAGGGCCACGGTCCCCGCGACATACGTACGTCCGGTCTCGTCCCGTACGGCCGCCCCCTCGGGCACGCCGTTGCGGGCCCGCGCGGAACGGGCCAGGGTGACGATCTTGCGGTCCTCGGGGTCGAGCGCGCTGCTGTCGGTCATGATCCGAGCATACGTAGCGACCGCCCCGGCCCGGTCTCAGGGCCGGTCGAGGCGGAGGCGGTCCGCGCGCGGCAGGCCCGCGACCACGAGATCGTAGGAGTCCTCGACGAGCTCCCGGACCAGCCGGTCCGGGAGTCCGCCGTCGGCCGTGACCGTGTTCCAGTGCCGCTTGTTCATGTGCCAGCCGGGGACGATCAGGCCCTCGTGCTCGCCGCGCAGCCGGATCGCGTCGTCCGGGTCGCACTTGAGGTTGACCTTGAGGGGCCGCTCGTCGAGATGCGACAGGGCGAACAGCTTGCCCTGGACCTTGAAGACCGAGATCTCCGGGCGGAACGGGAAGTCCTCGACCGCCGCGTTGAAGGACAGGCAGAACGCGCGCAGCTCCTGCGGGGTCATTCCGGCTTCTCCTCCCGGGCGGCGTCCGCCGGCTCCACGGGCTCCGCGAGCACCGTCACGATCTTGTTGCGGCGTCCGGCCGCGGCCTCCGCCGTCAGCCGCAGTTCCCGGCCGTCGGGCAGACCGACCACGGACGACGCACCCGCGATGGGGACCCGGCCCAGCGCCTTCGCCAGCAGACCGCCGACCGTCTCGACGTCCTCGTCGTCGAACTCCTCCAGGCCGTACAGGTCGCCCAGGTCGCCGATGTCGAGCCGGGCGGTGACCCGGAAGCGGTCCTTGCCGAGGTCCTCCACCGGCGGCAGCTCACGGTCGTACTCGTCGGTGATCTCGCCGACGATCTCCTCGAGGATGTCCTCGATGGTGACGATGCCGGCCGTGCCGCCGTACTCGTCGACCGCGACGGCGACGTGGTTGCGCTCCTTCTGCATCTCGCGCAGCAGGTCGCCCGCGTTCTTGGTGTCGGGCACGAAGAACGCCGGGCGCATCGCCGTGGACACCTGCTCGGACTCCGCCTCGCGGCTGATGTGCGTCTTGCGGACCAGGTCCTTCAGATACACGATCCCGACGATGTCGTCCTCGCTCTCGCCGGTCACCGGGATCCGGGAGAAGCCGGAGCGCAGGGCGAGGGTGAGGGCCTGGCGGATGGTCTTGAACCGCTCGATGACCACCAGGTCCGTGCGCGGGACCATGACCTCCCGCACGAGGGTGTCGCCCAGCTCGAAGACCGAGTGCACCATGCGGCGCTCCTCGTCCTCGATGAGGGACTCCTTCTCGGCGAGGTCGACCAGCGCCCGCAGCTCCGCCTCGGAGGCGAAGGGACCGCGGCGGAAGCCCTTGCCGGGGGTGAGCGCGTTGCCGATGAGGATGAGCAGCGACGGGATGGGGCCCATGATCCGGGCCAGCGGCACCAGGACGTACGCCGAGAGCGTCGCCGTGTTCAGCGGGTGCTGGCGGCCGATGGTGCGCGGGGACACCCCGACGGCGACGTACGACACGAGGACCATGACCGCGATGGCGATCAGGAGGGCCTCGGTCGTGTTGTCGAACTCCATCAGGCAGCCGTAGGTGATCAGCGCGGCGGCGGCCATCTCGCAGGCGACGCGCACCAGCAGCGCCACGTTCAGATAGCGGGTCGGGTCGGCGGCCACCTGGGAGAGCTTGGCGCTGCCGCGCCTGCCGCCGCGTACGGCCTCCTCGGCGCGGAAGCTGGAGACGCGGGCGAGGCCCGCCTCCGCGCAGGCGGCGAGCCAGGCCACGACGACCAGGGCGACCGCGCCCAGGGCGAGTTGCGGATTCATCGGCGGCGGCTCTACGAGACCGTCGGCGCCGGGGACGGGCCGGTCAGGCCCCGCTCCGAGCGCCAGCCGTCCACGATGGCCGCCTGAAGGCCGAACATCTCGGCCTTCTCGTCCGGTTCCTCGTGGTCATAGCCCAGCAGGTGCAGCACCCCGTGGACGGTGAGCAACTGGAGCTCCTCGTCCATGGAGTGCTGCGTGTCGGCCTCGGCGCCCTGCTTGGTGGCGACCTCGGGGCAGAGCACGATGTCGCCGAGCAGCCCCTGCGGCGGCTCGTCCTCGTCCTTGGACGGCGGGCGCAGCTCGTCCATCGGGAAGGACATGACATCCGTGGGGCCGGGGAGGTCCATCCACTGGATGTGGAGCTGCTCCATGGCGTCGGCGTCCACGACGATGACCGAGAGCTCGGAGAGCGGGTGGATGCGCATCCGAGCGAGCGCGTAGCGGGCGATGTCGAGGATCGCCTGCTCGTCGACCTCGGTGCCGGACTCGTTGTTGACGTCGATCGACATGGTGTGGTGCTTTTCTACTTCCCCTTGTGCACGGACTTGCCGCGGCTCTTGTGCCCGCCGTTCTGGGTGCCGTGCTTGGTGTCGTACTGCTCGTACGCGTCGACGATACGGCCCACCAGCTTGTGCCGGACCACGTCCTGCGACGACAGCCGGGAGAAGTGGACGTCGTCCAGGCCCTCCAGGATGTCCTGCACCTGCCGCAGACCGCTCTTGGTGCCGTCCGGGAGGTCGACCTGCGTCACGTCACCCGTGATCACGATCTTCGATTCGAAGCCGAGGCGGGTGAGGAACATCTTCATCTGTTCGGGGCTCGTGTTCTGGGCCTCGTCCAGGATGATGAAGGCGTCGTTGAGGGTGTTGTGCGTCAGCAGGTAGTCCTGCGTGATGTACAGCGAGTCCTCGGCCGCCACCTGGATACAGACCGTCTCCTCGCGGCCCGCCGGCTCGATGCTGTCGATGAACCGCATCGGGCGCCCGCCCCCTCCGGCCGCGAGGTACTTGTCTCGCTTACGGGAGAGGCGGAAGGGTTCGATCCCTTCGGGGAGCCGGATGTCGATGATGTGGGCGTCGTGGCGATAGGCGACCTCCCGGCCGTTCGCGAGGCCGGGCTTGCGGCCCTCAGCAGCCCTGCGGCGGGTGTACGCGACGCCACCCAGCGACTGGACGAGAGCGATCACATCGTCACGGAGCAGAATCGACGTCGTCGTGTACTGGATCCGACAGGTGCGGTCCTTCTGCGTGACCGGGCCGCCGTCGGAGTCGAGGAGCCCCTGCAACAGGCTCAGCCGGACCTCGGCGGAGTTGTGCAGATAGTCGTCCGGGACAAGCTTGGAATGGGAGCGCGTGCGCAGGAGGTCCAGCTCGCGCAGGACACGAGTGATCGGATTCTCCAGCGTGACCACATCGCCCGGTGACTTGACACGGTTGAGCACGTAGTCCGGGCCACCACGATGCCGTACGGCGATGCCCGGGAGCGCGGCCTCCAGAGCCTCGGCCAGCTCTGGGTCCGTCGAGGCGAAGGAGGGTGTGGTGGAACCGGTCAGGCATCCGTCACCGAGCAGCAGCCCCAGCGCGTACGGGTCCATCGGGACCTCCCGCTCGGGCATCTGCACTGGCGCGGTAAGCAGCGGCAGCTCGTACCGGCGCGCATGTGCGGCACGCAGGTTACCGATCATCTCCTGGGTCTCAAGGACCCGCCACGGCTTGTCGCGGCGCTTGTCGTCACGTGTCCTGACGGTCCACAGGTGCTCGCCGCAGCACAAGGTCCAGGAACCGTCCTGAGCGGTGACCCGGTAGATGTCCTTCTCGCCCTGCGGGTAGACGCCCAGGACCGGAGTCGGTTCCCCGTTCGAACCAGTGACCAGGTCACCTACCTTGAGGTCACCAATGGGGCGCCATCCGTCCGGCGTGAGGACGTTCGTGAATGTCGGCTGCGCGCGACCCCTCATATATGCCAGCGGCGCCACCTCGATCGTCCCCGCCGCCATCAGCCGCGGGATCGAGTCCGGGTCGAGCATGTCGTGCAGCGCGTCGTAGAGAGGGCGCAGATACGGGTCGATCTTCTCGTAGAGCGTGCCCGGGAGGAAGCCGAGGCGCTCTCCGGCCTCGACCGCCGGGCGGGTCAGGATGATGCGGTTGACCTGCTTGGACTGCAGGGCCTGCACCGCCTTGGCCATCGCCAGGTACGTCTTGCCGGTGCCGGCGGGGCCGATGCCGAAGACGATGGTGTGCTTGTCGATCGCGTCCACGTAGCGCTTCTGGTTGAGCGTCTTGGGGCGGATCGTGCGGCCCCGCGAGGACAGGATGTTCTGCGTGAGCACCTCGGCCGGGGTCTCCTGGCCGTCGCTCTCCCCGTTCTCGCTCGCCTTGAGCATGGCGATCGAGCGTTCCACTGCGTCCTCCGTCATCGGCTGCCCGGTGCGGAGCACGAGCATCATCTCGTCGAACACGCGCGAAATGAGGGCGACGTCCGCTGGGTCGCCGACCGCGCTGATCTCATTGCCCCGGACATGGATGTCGGCCGCCGGGAAGGCCTTCTCGATCACGCGCAGGAGGCTGTCGCCGGACCCCAGCACGGTCACCATGGGGTGCTGGGCGGGGACGGTGAACTGCGCTCTCGCCTGCTCCTGCGCGGGGGTGTGAGCTGTGGGTGTCTGAGTCATGGGCCGGCGCTTAAGGCCTGCGGTTCCTCCTCGTCACGGCCGCGTAGCTGAGGGCGGCCTCGCGATTCCAAGGGTACGACGGGGGACTGACAACGCCGTAGGGCTTTTAGGGGTGGGGTTGGAAACCGGGTCGGCAGTTCGCCTTGACCCGGCCGGTCACGCCGAGCGCCGGAACCCGATCGTCGGCACGGCACGCCGCAACGGCCAGGGCCTGACCAACTTCTCCGGCACCAGCCCCGCAAGGAACCCGTACCGCCGCAACGCCGTCGCCGACTGTCCCTGGACCGACTGCACCTTCCGCCACCACCCCGCGATCTCCGACCACCCCGGCGCCGACAGGGACCCGCCGAACTCCTGCACCGACAGCGCCGCGGTCAGCCCGGCGAAGGCCAGCCGGTCCGCGAGCGGCCAGTCCGCCAGCGTCGCGGTCACGAACCCGGCGACGAACACGTCACCGGCCCCGGTCGGGTCGAGCGCCTCGACCTCGATGGCCGGCACCTCGGCGGTCTCCCCCGTACGCCGGTCCACCGCGTACGCGCCGTCCGCCCCGAGCGTGACCACCGCGAGCGGCACGTACTCGGTCAGGGCGTGCGCCGCGGCCCGCGGGCAGTCGGCGCCGGTGTACCGCATCGCCTCCTGCGCGTTCGGCAGGAAGGCCTCGCAGTGCCGCAGGTCGGGCAGTGCCGCCAGGTCCCACGCGCCGGTGTCGTCCCAGCCGACGTCGCCGAAGACCCGGGTGCCCTTGCTCGCGGCCTGGGCGATCCAGGGCGCGCTGACGCCCGGGGCGAGGGAGGCGACGGCGGCACGGGCGCGGGGCGGGCACTCGGGGGCCGGTTCCTCCAGGGGCGGCTCATGGCCGTGCGAGACCATCGTGCGCTCCCCCTCGTACGCCATGGAGACGGTCACCGGGGAGTGCCAGCCGGGCACCGTGCGCGACGGGGAGAGGTCGATGCCCTCGCCGTGCTCCAGGGCGTCCCAGCAGTAGTCGCCGTAGTGGTCGTCGCCGAAGGCCGCCGCGAGGGACGTCCGGAGGCCGAGGCGGGCCAGGGCGGTGGCCATGTTGGCGACGCCGCCGGGGCTCGACCCCATCCCGCGTGCCCAGGACTCGGTCCCGCGCACCGGGGCGGAGTCGAGCCCGGTGAAGATGATGTCGAGGAAGACGGTGCCGGTGAGGTAGACATCCCAGGGCGGGTCGTCCGGCTCGCGCAGCGGGGCGAGGGGATCGACCTGGTTCTGGCGGTGCGATCCCTTTCTCGGGCCCTTTCCGGCCGGGGCGGTGGACGCGATCACGGTGCGCTCCCTGACGTGGTGCGGATCAGGCCAGTCTGCACCACACCACCGACAACGTGACGCCGATCACCCGGTCATGTCCTACCAGCGGGGCATCGAGGGCGTCACCCACTCCGGGTCGGCGACGCGCATGGCCGCCGCGTCGTCGCGGTCGCGCAGCGCGCCGTCGTCGTCCAGCCACCGCCGGTGCAGTGCGGCGAGGCGCTCGCGGTCGAGCTCCACGCCGAGCCCGGGGGCGTCCGACACCGTCACCTTGCCGCCCTCGAAGGTGAGCCGCTCGGTGAGGACGTCCTCCGACTGCCAGGGGTAGTGGGAGTCGCAGGCGTGGTGGAGGTTCGGGACGGTGGCCGCGACGTGGGTCATCGCGGCGAGCGAGATGCCCAGGTGGGTGTTGGAGTGCATCGACACGCCGACGCCGAAGGTGCGGCAGACGGCGGCGAGCTGCTGGGTGTTGCGCAGGCCGCCCCAGTAGTGGTGGTCGGAGAGGACCACCTGCACGGCGCCCTTGGTGAACGCCTCCTTGATCTCGGCGAAGGTCGTCACACACATGTTGGTGGCCAGTGGCACGCCGGTCCGCTCGGCGACCTCGGCCATGGCGGGGGTGCCTAGCGCGGGGTCCTCCAGGTACTCCAGGACCTCCCCGAGCTCCTGGGCCACCTTGACCGACGCCTCGACGGACCAGGCGCCGTTGGGGTCGAGCCGCAGCGGATGCCCGGGGAACGCCTCGGCGAGCGCCCGGACGGCCGCGATCTCCTCGTCGGGCGGGAAGACGCCGCCCTTGAGCTTGAAGGAGGTGAAGCCGTAGCGCTCCTTGAACCGGCGGGCCTGTTCCACCACGCCCGCCGGGTCGATCGCGGCGCCCCAGTCGTCCTTCTCGGCCGGGATGCCCTCCGGGTGGTCGGCCCACTTGTAGAACAGGTAGGCGCTGTACTCGACGGCGTCGCGCACCTTGCCGCCCAGCAGCGCGTGCACGGGCAGTCCGAGGGCCTTGCCGAGGGCGTCGAGGCAGGCGACCTCGAAGGCGGAGACGACGGACAGCCGCAGCTTGTCGGCGGTCTGGACGCCCCGCAGCCCGCCGACGTCGACGGCGTTCTCGACCCGGGAGCGGTCGACGGCGACCTGGTCCGCGAGCGTGAACAGGCCGTTCAGATCGCTGACCTGGTGCCCCTTCAGCCGCTCGGCGAAGGGGCGGGCCAGCTCCAGGTACTTGGCGTCGCCGTAGGTCTCCCCCACGCCCGTGATCCCGTCGGCCGTGACGACCTCGACGATCAGCCGGGGCGTGTACGGCTGGTGCACGCCCTGCGTGTTCAGCAGCGGCGGGTCGGCGACCAGGATCGGCGTCAGCCGTACGTCCGTGATGGCGAGGTTCACAGGGCGGCTCCTACGAGGTCGAGGCCGGTGGCGAGGACGGAGGTGAGGGTCGCCAGGTCGGCGGGCGAGGGGTCGGTGAGCGGGGCGCGGACCGGCCCGACCCGGTGGCCGCGCAGCCGGGCCGCCGCCTTCACCAGCGACACGGCGTACCCGGGGACGCGGTCGCGCAGTTCGACGAGCGGGACGTAGAAGTCGCGCAGCAGCTTGTCGACCGTGCCGTGGTCGCCGTCGCGCAGGGCGGCGAAGAACGCGTCGGCGATCTCGGGGGCGAAGGCGTGCACGGCGGAGGAGTAGGCGGGGACGCCGACGGTGGCGTAGGCGCGGGCCTGGATCTCGGCGGTGGCGGCGCCGTTGAAGAACAGGAAGTCCTCGGGGGCGGCGAGCGTGAGGCGTTGCAGCCGGTCGAGGTCGCTGTGGCCGTCCTTGAGGCCGATGACGTTCGGCAGGGCCGCGATGCGCTTGAGGGACTCGGCGGTGAAGGCGACCTGGCCGCGCTGGTAGGCGATCAGCGGCAGCCGGGTGCGGGCGGCGATCTGTTCCAGCTGGGCGACCAGGCCGTCCTGCGGGGCGGCGACGAGGTAGTGCGGCAGCACGAGGAGCGCGTCGGCGCCGGCGTCCTCGGCGATGCGCGCGAACCGCACGGCCTGCGCCCAGCCGTATCCGATGCCGGCCACGACGGGGACGCGGCCCGCCGCCTCCTCGACGGTGATCGTGACGACCTGCCGGTACTCGTCCTCGTCCAGCGAGAAGAACTCGCCGGTGCCGCAGGCGGGGAAGACGGCGCCGGGCGAGGCGGCGAGCCGCTGCGCGACGTAGGCGCGGAAGCCCTCCGGGTCGAGGGTGCCGTCGTCGCGGAAGCCGGTCAGCGGGAACGACAGCACGCCACCGGCCATGCCGTCCCGCAGCCGCTGCGCGACCGCTTCCGGTCCAGCGCCAGCGCTCACGGTCATCTCCTTATGTAGACGTCATCTATATATGAGAATGGCGGTTGGATACGCGAACGTCAACCGCCCGGGCCGCCCGATTACGATCGGCACATGTCAGACACAGGGGGCGTCCGCGAAGTGAAGTCCGCGGCGCGCACGGTCGAGCTGCTGGAGCTCCTCGCGGCACGCGGCGACCGCCCGGCCCGGCTGCAGGAGCTGGCCGACGCGCTCGGCGTGCCGCGCAGCTCGATGTACGCGCTGCTCCAGACCCTGATCTCGCGCGGCTGGGTCCGCACCGACGTCACCGGCTCCCTGTACGGCATCGGCATCCACGCCCTGCTCACCGGCACCGGCTACCTCGATTCCGACCCCCGGGTGCGGGCCGTACGGCCGTATCTCGACGAGGCGTCCGAGGCGCTCGGCGAGACCATCCACATGGGACGTCTGGACGGCCGGGACGTGGCCTATCTGGCGACGCGGGAGTCGCACGAGTACCTGCGCACGATCAGCCGGGTGGGACGCCGGCTGCCCGCCCATGTCGGGGCCCTGGGCAAGGCCCTGCTGGCGGAACGCCCGGACGAGGAGCTGCCCGAGGGCCCCTACGAGGCACTGACCCCGAACTCGCACACGAGCCGGGAGTCCCTGGCGGCCGACCTCGCGCGGGTCCGGGCCCGCGGCCACTCCGTGGACCGGGAGGAGGGCGTGAGCGGGATCGTCGGCTTCGGGTTCGCGCTGCGCTACGACTCCCCCGCACTGGACGCGATCAGCTGCTCGGTGCCGGTCGCCCGGCTCACTCCGGAGCACGAGGAGCGGATCGTCACCGTGATGCGGGAGATCCGGGCGAAGGCCGAGGCGACGGTTCCCACGGGGGCCGGATCGGTGCACTGGCGTTAGCGGGAACACCCGCGCCACCTGGCGAAAGGCGCTCGTTTACCCGAACTTCACCGCATCAAACGCAACGTGATCCAGATCACGCTCTCTCGGTTCACGCGTTCGACTACTTGCTTGATACAAATTGCCCGCGCGTTCCTGTCCGTCGACGGTCGTCGCCCCTCCCCCCTCTTCCCGCTCCTTTCGCATGCCCTGGGAACGCCCGTGTTCGCCCCCCGCACCACTCCCTGGTCCCTCGTCGCCCTTTTCACGGCCGGGTACCTCGCTCCGTATCTGCTGCCGACCACCGTCGGCAGGCTCGATTCGGGCCTACCACTCTCCGCCACGCAGGCCGGCGCCGCCGGCAGTGCCCTGCTGCTGAGTTCGGCCGCCGCCGGATTCGTCCTGGCCTCACGGGTCGAACGGATCGGGGCCCGCACCCTCGCCCGCATCGGGCTCACCCTGGCCCTGATCGGCTACGGCGGCGCCGCCCTCACCACCGCCGTCCCGGCCGTCGTCGCCGGGGCCGTCCTCGGCGGGTTCGGGTCCGGCACGGCCACCACCGTCGCCGCCACCCTCATCGCCGGACAGCGGGATCCGCACCGGGCCTCCACCGCCGGTCTGCTCACCGTCTCCGCCCTCGCGGGCGCCGTGTATCTGACGGTCCCGCACCTCGGCCCGGGGCACGGCCTGCCGCTGGCCGCGATCGCCCTCACGGCCCTGGTCGTGTGGCCGCTGACCGGCCGTCTCCCCGCCGGTGCGCCCGCCGCACCCACGCGGCAGCACAAGGCCCGGTTGCCGCACGCCCGTTCGGGACTGGTGCTGGCCGCCGCCATGCTGTGCTGGTCGCTCGCCCAGAACTCCCTGTGGGGCGTGAGCGGACGGATCGGTCTCGACCAGGCCCATCTGAGCGAGAGCACCGTCGGTGCCGTGTTCGCCGTGGCACTGGGCGCCGGCCTGACCGGGGTCCTGGCGGCGGGCGCGCTCGGCGCGCGGCTGGGACGTGCCGTGCCCATCGGCGCCGGCACGGTCCTCATCGCCGGCTGCATCACGCTCAGCGCCTCCTCGACCGACCTGACGAGCTTCGCGACCGGCGAGATCGCCTGGAACACGATGTACCCGGTGGTGCTGTCGTATCTGATCGGGCTCGCCGCCTCGCTCGACCCGCGCGGCCGCTGGGCGGTGCTGGTCGGCTCGGCGTCCTCGCTGGGCACGGCCGCCGGACCGCTCACCGGCAGTGTGCTGTCGGCGCAGGCCGGGTTCCCGGTCATGGGCGCGATCCTGGCCGCCGGGCTGCTGGTCATCGCCGTGCCGATGACCGCCGTCGCCCTGCACACCGGCGGACGCCCGCTGCTGCCCGGCGCGATCCGCCGCCGCGGCGGCCACCCGGCCGCCCTGGTCGCCGCCGCCACGGGCACGCCCACCGGCACGGTCCCCGAGATCGGCGCCCCGGAACAGCCGGTCGTGGAGATCGCCGTGGAGGCCGCGGCGATTCCCACCCAGCGGGCCTACGACAAGGCGGGACCCCGGCAGGCGGGTGCCTCACCGGGGTCCGGAGCCCTGTAGGTCTGCCTACGGGAAGGCGTAGGCCTCCACCTCGGCGAGATACCGCGCCCGCAGCTCCTCGTCGTCCTCCAGGAAGGAGGCGAGGAAGGAGTTGCGGGCGAGTTCCCGCAGCCGCTCCTCGCTGAGGCCGAGGGTGGCGCGCACGGCGTCGAAGTTCTCGCCGGCGTACCCGCCGAAGTAGGCCGGGTCGTCCGAGTTCACCGTGCACATGAGCCCGGCGTCCAGCATGGCGGGCAGGGGGTGGTCGGCGAGGGTGTCGACGGTCCGCAGCCGTACGTTCGACAGCGGGCACAGCGTCAGCGGCACCCGGTCCCGCACCAGCCGCTCCACCAGCGCCGGGTCCTCCACACAGCGCAGGCCGTGGTCGACCCGCTCCACGCCGAGGATGTCCAGCGCCTCGGTGATGTACTCCGGCGGTCCCTCCTCACCGGCGTGCGCGACCCGCCGCAGCCCGAGCGCGGCGGCGGCCTCGTAGACCTCGCGGAACTTCACCGGCGGGTGCCCGACCTCGGCCGAGTCGAGGCCGACGCCGGTGATCCGGTCCAGGTACGGCTTCGCCGCGTCCAGGGTCGCCAGGGCCGACTCGGCGGACTCGTCGCGCAGGAAGCACAGGATCAGCCGGGTCGAGACACCGTGGTTCGCCTCGCTGCTGCCCAGCGCCCGCCACAGCCCCTCGACGACCGTGCCGATCTCCAGCCCCCGGCTGGTGTGGGCCTGCGGGTCGAAGAAGATCTCCGCGTGCCAGACCCCCTGGGCGGCGGCGCGGGCGAGGTACTCGTTGGCCAGGTCCTCGAAGTCGCGCTCGGTGCGCAGGACGGCCATGAGCTCGTAGTACAGGTTCAGGAAGGACTGCAGGTCCTCGAACCGGTACGCCTCGCGCAGCTCGTCCGTGTCGGCGTACGGCAGTGTGACGCCGTTGCGCGCGGCAAGCTCGAAGGCAAGTTCCGGTTCCAGGGTGCCTTCGATGTGAAGGTGCAGTTCGGCTTTGGGGAGGGACATCAATTCATCGTACGGCCGATTCACCGACGCTTCGGAACCGGCACTCTCAGTAGATCGTGCGCCACGGTCAGCTCACCCTCGTAGCCGGCGGCCCGCGCCTGCCGCTCGAACTCCTCCGGGTCGGTGTAGCGCTGACTGAAGTGGGTCAGCACCAGATGCCGCACACCGCCGTCCCGGGCCACCCGCGCGGCCTGTCCCGCCGTCAGATGCCCGTGCTCCACGGCGAGTTGCTCGTCCTCGTCGAGGAAGGTCGACTCGATGACGAGCATGTCACAGCCCTCGGCGAGCGCGTACACCCCGTCGCACAGCCGGGTGTCCATGACGAACGCGAACCGCTGCCCGCGCCGCACCTCGCTCACGTCGTCGAGCGCGACCCCGCCGAGCGAGCCCTCGCGCTGGATCCGGCCGACGTCCGGGCCCTTGATGCCGTGCGCGGCGAGCCGCTCGGGCAGCATGCGGCGGCCGTCGGGCTCGACGATCCGGTAGCCGTACGACTCCACGGGGTGCGACAGCTTCCGGGCGTCCAGCGTGTAGGTGCCCGAACGGGCGAGGGGCCCGTCGGCGGAGACGGGCGACTGGCTGATGTCGACGGTCTCACGGTAGGCGGTGGCGTACCGGAGCCGGTCGAAGAAGCGCTGCCCGGAGCGGGGGTAGTGCGCGGTGATCTCGTGCGGCACCTTGTCCAGGTTGATGCGCTGGATGACACCGGCGAGGCCGAGGCTGTGGTCGCCGTGGAAGTGCGTGACGCAGATCCGGTTCAGGTCGTGCGCGGCGACCCCGGCCCGCAGCATCTGGCGCTGCGTGCCCTCGCCGGGGTCGAACAGGATGCCCTCGCCGTCCCAGCGCAGCAGGTAGCCGTTGTGGTTGCGGTGCCGGGTCGGTACCTGGCTGGCGGTGCCGAGGACCACGAGTTCGCGTACGGACAAGGCGACTACCCGGGGGGCCAGTCGAGGCCGCGGCCGCCGAGTACGTGGCCGTGCACGTGCCAGACGGTCTGGCCGGCGCCGCTGCCGGTGTTGAAGACGAGGCGGTGGCTGTCGAGCTTCTCCTCGTCGGCGACGGCCTGGGCCTCGCGGATCACGTCCGCGGTGAGGGCGGGGTCGGCGGCGGCGAGGGCGGCGGCGTTCTCGTAGTGCGCCTTGGGGATGATCAGGACGTGGGTGGGGGCCTGGGGGTTGATGTCGCGGAACGCGATGGTGGTGTCTGTCTGGCGGACGATGGTCGCCGGGATGGTGCCGGCGACGATCTTGCAGAACAGGCAGTCTTCCTGGGGCTCCCCTGCCATGGTCCCTCCGGGGGTTGGCCGAATGTGGTCCTACTCGGGCATCGTATCGTCGTCGTGTGCGGGTGCGTTGTGGCTGGTCGCGCAGTTCCCCGCGCCCCTTAAGAGGTCGGCAAACTCGGGGGCGTCTTAGCGGGACTGGCCTCCAGGCTCTCCAGTGCCAGGCGGATTGCCTCGTCCAGTTGGGCGTCCCTGCCCGCCGCGTAGTCCTGGGGGCGCTGTACGACCTCCACATCCGGGTCCACGCCGTGGTTCTCCACGCCCCACTCGTAGCCCTCCAGCCAGAAGGCGTACTTGGGTTGGGTGACCAGGGTGCCGTCGACGAGGCGGTAGCGGCTGTCGATGCCGATGACGCCGCCCCAGGTGCGGGCGCCGACCACCGGGCCGAGGCCCAGGGCCTTGATCGCGGCGTTGACGATGTCGCCGTCGGAGCCGGAGAACTCGTTGGCGACGGCCACGACGGGGCCCCGGGGGGCGTCCTCGGGGTAGCTGAAGGGGCGCATGCCACGGGGCACGGCCCATCCGACGATGCGCCGGGCGAGCTTCTCGATCACGAGCTGGGAGGTGTGGCCGCCGCGGTTCTCGCGGATGTCGACGACCAGGCCCTCGCGGGCGACCTCGACGCGCAGGTCGCGGTGGATCTGGGCCCAGCCGGGCGCCTGCATGTCCGGGACGTGCAGGTAGCCGAGGCGGCCGCCGGACTTCTCGTGGACGTAGGCACGCCGGTCGGCGACCCAGGCGTGGTAGCGCAGCGGCTCCTCGTCGGCGACCGGGACGACGACGGCGTGCCGCGGGTCGCCGCCGCCGGACGGGGAGATGGTCAGCTCGACCGGCTTGCCGGCCGTGCCGATCAGCAGCGGGCCGGGCCCCGCGACCGGGTCGACCGGCTGTCCGGCGATCGCGAGGATCGCGTCCCCGGGGCGTACGGCGACACCGGGTGCGGCCAGCGGGCTGCGGGCGTCCGGGTCGGAGGTCTCCGAGGGCAGGATGCGGTCGACGCGCCAACTGCCGTCCTCGTGGCGGGAGATGTCCGCGCCGAGCAGGCCCTGGCGGGCGCCGCGGCCGTAGCCGCCGCGCGGGGTGACGTAGGCGTGCGAGGTGCCGAGTTCGCCCTGCACCTCCCACAGCAGGTCGACCAGGTCGTCGTGGGTGGCGAGCCGGTCCACGACCGGGCGGTAGCGGTCGAGGACGCCGGTCCAGTCGACGCCGCTCATGTCGGGCCGCCAGAAGTGGTCCCGCATGATGCGGCCGTTCTCGTCGAACATCTGCCGCCACTCGGCGGCCGGGTCGATGAACTGGCGTACGCGGCCGAGGTCGACGGTGATGTTGGAGTCGCTGTCGTCGTCGTTCGAGGCGCGCCGGTCGCTGGGGACGACCTTCAGCCGTCCGTCGGTCCACAGCAGCACGCGCTTGCCGTCGCCGCTGACCTCGAAGTGATCGGCGTCGATGGCGAGATGCTCGACGCGCTGCTGGGCGAGGTCGTACCGCTCCAGCTCGGACTTGGGCTCCGGGTCGTCCGGGGTGGCCCGGGACGCGCCGAGCACACCGGCGACGGGGTGGCGCAGCCACAGGACGCCGTCCTTCGCCGCCCGCAGATTGGAGTAGCGGGCGGCCTCGACCGGGAAGGGCACGATGCGGTCGTTGAGGCCTTCGAGGTCGATGCGGGTGGTGGGGGTGCCCTCGCTGTCGGGGGTCTCCTCCCGGTCGGGCGTCTCGAAGGACCGGCCGTGCCGCTGCGGCCCGAACGGGGACGGCGTGGTCGCCGCGAGGGTGATGAGGTGCGGCCTGGCACCCTCCACGAAGGCCAGGTCGAAGACGTGCTCGTCGTAGACCGGGTCGAAGGAGCGGGTCGACAGGAACGCGAGGTGCTTGCCGTCCACCGTGAACGCGGGCGCGTAGTCCTGGAAGCGCAGCGGGGTCGCCTCGGTGACCGACAGGTCGGTGGTGTTGGCGAGCTTCAGTTGGGACAGGGGCCGCGGGCCGGGGTGGGACCAGGCCAGCCAGGAGGAGTCGGGCGAGAAGACGACGCCCGACACATCACCGTCCTCGCTCCGGTCCACCTCCCGCACCTCGCCCGTCTCCCGCTCGACGAGCAGCAGCCGCCCGTCGTGGGAGGCCACGGCCGCGCGGCTGCCGTCGGGCGCCATGGCGAGGTCCAGCACCCGGCCGAGCTGCCCGGCGGCGAGCCGGCGCGGCGTCGCTCCCGGGGCGAGCCCGGTGGCGGGCGCGAACTCCAGGGCGTCGTCGCCCTCGGCGTCCGTCACCCACACCACCCACTCCTCGCCGTCGGCGCGGAAGGCACGCGGCTGCCGGGCCCGCACACCGGGCGTCGCGGCGAGGGCGCGGGCGGGCCCTGCGCGGTGGGTGACCCAGTGGACGGAGCCGCGTACGGAGACGGCACTGCCGCGCGCGGTGTGGTCCGGGGACGCCGCCCCGAACGACCGGGCGGCGTTCAGCGGAAACGGCTGGAGATCGACGCGCTGCCCGCCCAGCCGCACGTCCAGCCGACGCGGCTCGGCCCCGTCCAGATCGTCGAGCACCCACAGCTCACCGGCGCTGGACCAGACGACCCGGGTGCCGTCGGTCGCGGCGTGCCGGGCGTAGAAGCCGTCGAGCGGCGTGTGGCGCCGCAGGTCGGACCCGTCGGCGAGGGAGGAGTACAGCGCGCCGGTGCCCTCGTGGTCGGACAGGAACGCGATGCGCTCGCCGGCCCACAGCGGGTACTCGATGTTCCCGTCGAGCTCCTGATGCAGCCGTACGAACTCCCCGTCCCCCTCCCGGTCGATCCACAACTTGCCCGCGCCACCGCCCCGGTACCGCTTCCACCAGGCGGCCTCGCGCCCCATCGGCGCGGACAGCAGGACGACACTCGGCCCGTAGGCGATGTCACCGACGGGCCCGTACGGCAGGGTGGTGGCCGGACCGCCGTCGAGCGGGACGGCACGCGCCCAGCTGCGGCGCAGGCTGGCCTGCCCCTGGGTGCTGGTGGCCAGGACGTCGCCGTCCGGGGTCCAGCCGCGCACCTGGGTCCTCGAACTGCCCCAGTACGTCAGCCGCTTGGCGGGGCCGCCGTCGGCCGGGGCGATGTGCACCTCGGGAGCGCCGTCGCGGGAGGAGGTCCACGCGACGGTGGTGCCGTCGGGCGAGATGCGGGGCTGGGTCACCGGCACGTTGTCGGCGCTGACCCGCCAGGCCCGGCCGCCGTCGAGAGGGGCGAGCCACACGTCGTCCTCGGCGGTGAAGGCGACCAGGTCGCCGCGCACGTGGGGGAACCGGAGGTAAGCAGGCGATGCGGACTGAGTCACCCGATCACCCTATGCAGGGACGACGCCGCGCGGACAGACTTCGGATCACTTGCCCTCGACGGGCCTGCAGTCCGGATAGCGCTCGCACCAGATGGTCTGTGTGACGGTCACGGTGACGGTGGGCCCGGGCTGCCCGTTCGTGGGACCGCCCCCCACCGGCGACGGAGTGGCGTCGCAGTTGCCGAGCCCGTCGACCTCGAACCACACCTTGCCGTCGACCTTGGCGGTGATCTTCCCGCGCACGCATTCGCCGTCCACCGCGTGGGTGACCCGGCCGGTGACGGTGATGTCCTTCCCGTCCTTGGTCTCCCCCTCGCAGTCGACGGTCGCGACGGTCTTCTCCCGCGCCGAGGGCGACGCGTTCCCGCCCTTGCCGGAGTCCCCGTACGAGGCGGTACACGTGAGCCAACGCACGCCCGCCTTCTGCCGGTCGAGTTCCTTGGTGACGGTCTCGTCGGTCGTATAGGCGACGGCCGCGGAACTGATCCCCGCCCCGGGTTCACAGGCGACGGCGCCGCCCACACCGACCACCGCGAACGCCGCCACGGCCGCGACCCGGCGGCCGCGCGAGCCCCGTCCGGTCCTCCTCGATGCCCCCATGGAAGGCAGCCTGCCACCGACGAGGGCGGGGCGGTAGAGCGCATACGGCCACCACGGCCCGCAGCACTACGGGCTCAGGACCACCGGCCGGTGCGGGCCAGGAGTACGGCGGCGGCAGCCGTCCCGGCGGTCGATGTGCGCAGCACACTGCGCCCCAGCCGGTACGCCTTCGCCCCGGCCTCCTCGAACTGCGCCAACTCCTCGGGCGAAACGCCCCCTTCGGGCCCCACGACCAGCACGATCTCACCGGAGGACGGCAGTTCGGCGGTCGCCAGCGGCTCGTCCCCGCTCTCGTGGAGCACGGCGGCGAAGTCGGCACCGGCCAGCAGCGAAGCGACCTGCTTGGTCGAAGCCGCCTCCGCGACCTCGGGAAACCGCACGCGGCGCGACTGCTTCCCGGCTTCCCGGGCCGTCGCCCGCCACTTGCCCAGCGCCTTCAGCCCGCGCTCGCCCTTCCACTGCGTGATGCAACGCGCCGCCGACCACGGCACGATCGCGTCGACACCGACCTCGGTCATCGTCTCGACGGCCAGCTCCCCGCGGTCGCCCTTGGGCAGCGCCTGGACGACCGTGACCCGAGGCTGCTCCACCGGCTCCTCGGTCACCGAGTCCAGCCGGACGATCAGCCGGTCCTTGCCCTCGGTGTCGAGCACGACGCAGTCCGCCCAGCGGCCGGCCCCGTCCGTGAGGACGATGTCCTCGCCGGGCCGCAGCCGCTTCACGGAGACGGCGTGCCGCCCTTCCGGACCGTCGAGGACGTACCGGCCACCGCTACCGCCACCGCCCGCGTCGAGGTGCTCGACCACGAACACCGGCGCGGTCATCGGACGCCGCCCCCGCCCGACAACACCGCGCGTGCCGTGGCGAGTTCACCGGCCAGCACCTCCACCAGCTGCCCGGCGGGCAGCTCCCGGGCCATCCGGTGGCCCTGCCCGGCCCAGAGGGCCATGCCCTGCGCGTCCCCCGCCTTTGCGGCGGCCTTGCGCAGCGGCGAGGTCAGGTGGTGGATCTCGGGGTAGGCGGGCGGCGCGTACGGGCCGTGCTCGCGCAGGAAACGGTTGACGAGCCCGCGCGCCGGACGCCCGGAGAAGGCTCGGGTCAACTCCGTACGCACGAACAGGGGGTTGGTCAGCGCCTGCTTGTGCAGGGCGTTCGCGCCGGACTCGTGCGTGGCGAGGAACGCCGTGCCGAGCTGGGCCGCGCTGGCGCCGGCCGCGAGCACCCCGGCGATCTGGCCGCCGCGCATGATGCCGCCGGCGGCGACGATCGGGATGTTCACGGATTCCCGGATCTGGGCGACCAACGACAGCAGCCCGATGCCGGAACCGTCCGTCTCCGGTATGTCCCGGTGCGTGCCCTGGTGGCCGCCGGCCTCGACGCCCTGCACGATGACGCCGTCCGCACCCGCCCGCTCCACGGCCCGGGCCTCGTCGGGGGTGGTCGCGGCGGCCAGGACGAAGGTGCCGACGCGGTGCAGGGTGTCGATGACCTCGCGGCTCGGCACGCCGAAGTGGAACGACACCACGGGCACGGGGTTGTCGCGCAGCACCGCGAGCTTGGCCTCGTAGCCGTCGTCGCGACCGCTGTCGGGGTCGCCGAGTTCGGCCTCGTACCAGGTGGCCTCGCCGGCCAGCTGGTGGGCGTAGACGTCGACGGCGGCGGGGTCGGCGTACTCGGGCTGCGGCATGAAGACGTTCACGCCGAAGGGCCTGCTCGTGAGGCTCCGCAGCTGCTTGATCTCCTGGTACACCCCGTCGGCGGTTTTGTACCCGGCGGCGAGGAATCCGAGCCCGCCCGCCTCGCACACGGCGGCGGCGAGCTGCGGTACGGAGACGCCACCCGCCATGGGGGCCTGCACGATCGGGTGCGGGAAGAGATCGGTCAGCGCGGAGGACATGACCGCATGTTGTCACGTCCTCCGAACAACCCCGAAACCGGCCTGCCGTGTGGCATAGACCAGAGGAAAAGGCGCCCAGAAAACCGATCAGCGCCCGTTGAACGCATCCTTCAACCGCGAGAACAACCCCTGCTGCCCAGGCTGGAACTGCCCCGTGGGCCGCTCCTCGCCGCGCAGCTTGGCCAGCTCGCGCAGCAGTCGCTCCTGCTCGGGGTCGAGCTTCGTCGGGGTCTGGACCTCGACGTGGACGATGAGGTCGCCGCGTCCGCCGCCCCGCAGGTGCGTGATGCCCCGGCCGTGCAGCGGGATCGACTGGCCGGACTGGGTGCCCGGGCGGATGTCGACCTCCTCCATGCCGTCCAGCGTCTCCAGCGGCACCTTCGTGCCGAGACACGCGGCCGTCATGGGGATCGTCACCGTGCAGTGCAGGTCGTCGCCGCGCCGCTGGAAGGTGGAGTGCGGAAGTTCGTGGATCTCGACGTAGAGATCACCGGCGGGACCGCCACCGGGCCCGACCTCGCCCTCGCCGGCGAGCTGGATGCGCGTGCCGTTGTCGACACCGGCGGGGATCTTCACGGTCAGGGTCCGCCGGGAGCGGACGCGGCCGTCGCCGGCGCACTCCGGGCACGGCGTCGGCACCACGGTCCCGAAGCCCTGGCACTGCGGGCAGGGCCGGGACGTCATGACCTGGCCGAGGAACGACCGGGTGACCTGCGACACCTCACCGCGACCGCGGCACATGTCACACGTCTGCGCGCTCGTACCCGGCGCGGCACCCTCGCCGCTGCAGGTGTTGCAGACGACGGCCGTGTCGACCTGGATGTCCTTGGTCGTACCGAAGGCCGCCTCGTCGAGCTCGACCTCGATACGGATCATCGCGTCCTGGCCGCGGCGGGTGCGCGAGCGCGGACCGCGCTGCGACGCCGTGCCGAAGAACGCGTCCATGATGTCGGAGAAGTTCCCGAAGCCACCGGCTCCGAAGCCGCCCGCGCCGCCGCCCGCGGCCTGCGAGAGCGGGTCGCCGCCGAGGTCGTAGACCTGCTTCTTCTGCGGGTCCGACAACACCTCGTAGGCGGCGTTGATCTCCTTGAACCGCTCCTGGGTCTTCGGATCGGGGTTGACGTCCGGATGCAGCTCGCGTGCGAGCCGCCGGAAGGCCTTCTTGATCTCTTCCTGCGACGCGTCGCGGCGCACGCCGAGTACGGCGTAGTAGTCCGTGGCCACTACGACTCCGCCAGGATCTGTCCGACGTACCGTGCCACTGCGCGTACCGCTCCCATCGTTCCCGGGTAGTCCATGCGGGTCGGTCCGACCACGCCGAGCTTGGCGACTGCCTCGCCGCCCGAACCGTAGCCGACCGACACGACGGACGTGGAGTTGAGTCCTTCGTGGGCGTTCTCATGACCGATACGTACGGTCACGCCCGGATCCTTCGCCTCGCCGAGCAGCTTGAGGAGCACGACCTGCTCCTCCAGCGCCTCCAGCACCGGCCGGATCACCAGGGGAAAGTCATGCCCGAAGCGGGTGAGATTGGCGGTGCCGCCGATCATCAGCCGCTCCTCGTTCTCCTCGACGAGCGTCTCCAGAAGCGTGGAGAGCACCATGGAAACCGTGCCCCGGTCCTCGTGCTCGAACGCCTCCGCCAGATCCTCCACCAAACTCGGCACATCCGCGAAACGGCGGTTGGCGACACGGCTGTTGAGCCGTGCGCGCAGATCCGCGAGCGAGGCCTCGCCGAAGGGCGCCGGGCAGTCGACCACCCGCTGCTCGACCCGCCCGGTGTCCGTGATCAGCACGAGCATCAGCCGCGCGGGCGCGAGGGAGAGCAACTCCACATGCCGCACGGTCGACCGGGTCAGCGACGGGTACTGCACGACGGCCACCTGGCGCGTGAGCTGCGCCAGCAGCCGAACCGTACGCGCCACGACGTCGTCGAGGTCGACGGCGCCCTCGAGGAAGTTCTGGATCGCGCGCCGCTCGGGCGCGGTCATCGGCTTGACGCCGGCCAGCTTGTCCACGAACAGCCGGTAGCCCTTGTCGGTGGGGATGCGCCCGGCACTGGTGTGCGGCTGGGCGATGTATCCCTCGTCCTCGAGGGCCGCCATGTCGTTGCGGACGGTGGCCGGGGAGACGCCGAGGCTGTGCCGCTCGGTGAGGGCCTTGGAGCCGACGGGCTCCTCGGTGCCGACATAGTCCTGGACGATGGCGCGCAGCACCTGAAGCCTGCGTTCACTGAGCATCGCGCGCACCTCCAGAAGTCGTCCGCCTGCTGCCTGCCTGTCGCGGCCTGGCACTCTATGCGTGCGAGTGCCAGCATCCCCCGGCCCAGTGTACGGCGGTGGGGTACACCCCCGGCAAGGCTGGTCGTGCGCGCCGCACCCCGGGCGGGGCGCACCCGCTAGCGTCGCCGTATGACGGTGACTTGGGAAGAGCTCGGATGGGAACGCGTGGCCGCCGGTGTGGGCCGGTGCCGGCTGCCGGTGTGGGACTGCACGATCGGGCTGGTCGCCGGCGAGGGGGCGGTTCTCATGATCGACGCGGGGTCCAGCCTCGCCGAGGGCGCGAAACTGGGCGCGCAGGCGCGGGCACTCACCGGTCACCGTGTGACACATCTCGCGCTGACCCATCCGCACTTCGACCATGTCTTCGGCGCCGCGGCGCTCCCGGACACCGAGGTGTTCGGCGCGGTGGGCGTGGACGCGCTCCTGACCCGGGTGCGAGACCGCGAGGAACTGCGCGAGGACGGGGTGCGACAGGGCCTGGCGGCGTCCGCGGCCGAGGAGGCGGCGGAGCGGCTGGTCCCGCCCGGCCACCTGGTCTCCGGCGAGTGGACGCTCGACCTGGGCGGCGGCCGCCAGGTGCTGCTGGCGAACGTGGGCCCGGGGCACACCGCGCACGACCTGGCGGTGCTGGTGCCGGGTGATCCGGAGGTGGTGTTCTGCGGCGACCTGGTCGAGGAGTCCGGCGAACCCCAGGCGGGCCCCGACGCCGTGCCGTCGCACTGGCCGGCCGCGCTGGACCGGCTGCTCGACCTGGGCGGTGACGACGCACTGTACGTGCCCGGTCACGGAGCGGTGGTAGATGCGGCGTTCGTCCGGGCCCAGCGGGACGCGCTGGCCGCGCGTTTCGGCGTGTCGCGGTGATCGCCGTACGCCTTCTCCTATCGTCATTCGAATGCGCCAGTACTCCGCCGATCTGACTCCGCCGTGGAAGAAGCCGAAGCCGGTACCCGAGGTTCCGGCGGATCCGGGCCTGGTGGTCGAGGAGGCGGGGAGCGGCTTCTGCGGCGCGGTGATCCGCTGCGAGGCGGGCACGGTGACGCTGGAGGACCGCTTCGGCAAGCACCGGGTGTTCCCGATGGAGCCGCGCGGTTTCCTGCTGGAGGGCAGGGTGGTGACGCTGGTCCGCCCGTCGTCCGGCCCCGCCCGCCCCACGCACACCGCCTCCGGTTCGGTGGCCGTCCCCGGCGCACGCGCGCGTGTGGCACGCGCCGGCCGCATCTACGTCGAGGGCCGGCACGACGCCGAGCTGGTCGAGAAGGTGTGGGGCGACGACCTGCGCATCGAGGGCGTGGTCGTGGAGTACCTGGAGGGCGTCGACGACCTGCCCGCGATCGTCACCGACTTCGCCCCCGGCCCGGACGCCCGCCTCGGCGTCCTGGTGGACCACCTGGTCCCGGGCAGCAAGGAGTGGCGCATCGCCGAGTCGGTCACGAGCGAGCACGCCCTGGTGGTGGGCCACCCGTACATCGACATCTGGGAGGCGGTGAAACCGTCGTCCCTGGGCATCGAGGCATGGCCCCGGGTACCACGCGGCCAGGACTGGAAGACGGGCGTGTGCCGGGCCCTGGGCTGGCCCCCCAACACGGGCGCGGCCTGGCAGCGGATCCTGTCGGGGGTGCGCTCGTACAAGGACCTGGAGCCGGAGCTGCTGGGCAGGGTCGAGGAGCTGATCGACTTCGTAACCGCTTAGCTGCGGGCATGCGTGCCGCTAGGGGCGGCTCCCGTCCCAAAGAAGCGGCACCCCGCCACGCCGGGTTGCGGACCCACCCGGCCCCAGCAAGAACCCCGAGCACCTCAGTCCACGAGGTCCCGTACAACCCCGTCCGCCAGCAACCGCCCCCGCAAGGTCAGCACCGCGCGCCCGTCCTCATACGGCCCCGCATCCAGAAGCCCGTCCGACAAAGCCCGCCGCGACGCGGCAAGCCCCTCCTCCCGCAGCAACGCCAACGGCACCCCCTCCCGCAGCCGCAACTCCAGCAGAATCCGCTCGACCCGCCGGTCCTCCTCCGCCAGCACCTCACGCCCGGCCCCAGGCGACCGCCCCACCGCCAGCGCCCCCGCATAAGCGCCCGGATGCTTGACGTTCCACCACCGCACGCCCCCCACATGGCTGTGCGCCCCCGGCCCGGCCCCCCACCAGTCGGCCCCCCGCCAGTACAGCTCGTTGTGCAGACACCGCCCCGCCTCCGAGGTCGCCCAGTTGGACACCTCGTACCACTCGAACCCCGCCGAGGACAGCGCCTCCTCGGCGATGAGATAGCGGTCGGCGTGCACATCGTCGTCCGTCATGGGGACCTCGCCCCGGCGGATACGACGGGCCAGCTGCGTGCCTTCCTCGACGATCAGCGCGTAGGCGCTGACATGGTCCGGCCCCGCCCCCAGCGCCGCGCTCAGCGTGGCCCGCCAGTCGTCGTCGCTCTCCCCCGGCGTGCCGTAGATCAGGTCGAGGTTGACGTGCTCGAAGCCCGCCGCCCGCGCCTCCGCCACACACGCCTCGGGGCGCCCGGGCGTATGCGTACGGTCCAGCACCTTCAGCACATGCTGCCGCGCGCTCTGCATGCCGAACGAGATCCGGTTGAAGCCGCCCTCCCGCAGCGCGGCGAGATACGCCGGATCCACCGACTCCGGATTCGCCTCCGTCGTGACCTCGGCGTCCGGCGCGAGTCCGAACTCGTCACGGATCGCGCCCAGCATCCGTACGAGATCACCGGCGGCCAGCAGCGTGGGCGTCCCCCCGCCCACGAACACCGTACGAACGGGCCGCGGATCATCGCCCAGCACCTTGCGTGCCAGGCGGACCTCCTCGACCAGCGTCTCGGCGTAGTTGTCGCGGGAGGCCAGCACACCGCCCGTGCCGCGCAGCTCGGTCGCCGTGTAGGTGTTGAAGTCGCAGTAGCCGCAGCGGGTCGCGCAGTACGGGACGTGCAGATAGAACCCGAGCGGGCGGTCGGCGGCCCCGGCGAGCGCGGACACGGGCAGCGCGCCGTCGTCGGGGACGGGCTCGCCGTCGGGAAGTGCGGAAGGCATGCCTTCCATTGTCCAGCACCCGCGCGGTCGCTCCGTCTGCTCACTCCGCCTGGAGCACCAGCAGCGCGAGATCGTCGGCCGGGGGCCGGGCCCCGAACTCGTGCACCAGCCGTTTGATCCGCTCGGCTATCAGCTCGGCGTCCAGCCCCGCGCACCCGGCCAGGGCTGCCGCGAGCCCGTCCTCGTCGTCGAACTGGCGGGAGCCGGAGCGGCGCTCGGTCACGCCGTCGGTGACGCACAGCAGCGTGTCGCCGGGCCGCAGCTCGAAGGTGTCGCTGGTGTACGTGGCGTCCTCGACGACGCCCAGGAGGGTCTGCGGCCGCGCTGTCGCGTGGACCTCGCCGCCCGCCCCGAGCAGCAGGGGCAGCGGATGCCCGGCGGAGGCGACGGTGCAGCGGACACCACCGTCGAAGGGGACCAGTTCGCCGTAGAGCAGGGACAGGAAGCGGGTCTGGGGGCCGTCGCCGGGCGGGGTCGGCCGGGCGCCCGCGGCCACCAGCGCCCGGGCCGCCGCGTCGGCGGCCTCCGTGGCGTCGTCGAGGAGGAGCTGGTTGAGGCGGTCGAGGACGTCGGCGACCCGGTAGCCCTCCCGGGCCAGCAGCCGCAGCCAGGGCCGGGCCAGTCCGATCACGACGGCCGCTTCGGGCCCCTTGCCCTGGACGTCGCCGACGGCGAAGCACCAGCGGCCGTCTCCGGCCGGGAACAGGTCGTAGAAGTCGCCGCTGGGCCCGCCCTTGTCGTACGGCTCGTAGACGAGCGCGCTGCGCACCCCGGGGATCTCGGCGACGGCGCCGGGCAGCAGTCCGCGCTGGAGTACGGCACTGATGGTGGCCTGGCGGGCGTACTGGCGGGCGGCGCCGATGGCGAGGGCGACGCGGCGGCTGAGATCCTCCACGAGGCCGGTGATCTCGTCGGGGAAGCCGGCGGCCCCGGACCGGCCGATGACCAGGGTGCCCAGCGGGCGTCCCCCGGCGACCAGCCGGTACGCGAGCGCCGACCCCGGCTCGCCCGGCGCGTCACCGAGCGCCTCGCCCGGCCAGGGATAGTCGACGGGCCAGGACCCGGGCGGGTCGGACGGGTGCGGCGGGTCCTTCTCCAGGGCCCGGCGCAGCTCCTCGATGCGGTTCTCGCTGCCGTGCCAGACCCGGGCCAGGCGCGCCCCGCCCGCTCCGGCCCCGCCGCTCCAGCCGCCGCCGGTGGCCTCGTCCTCCAGCCACACCGCGCACCAGTCGGCCAGCCGCGGCACGATCAGCTGCCCGGCGAGGGCGGCTACCAGGTCCTCGTCGAGCTGCCCGGCGAGCAGGTCGGAGGCCTCCGCGAGGAAGGAGAGGGCCCCGCGGCCCAGCCAGGCACCGTCGCGCCCGTCACAGCCGCCCTCGTGACGGTCCCGCCAGTCCCGTACGTCGTTCCAGTCACGTGAGTCCCGTAGGCCACGGGGGTCTTGTCGGTCCGGTGAGCCCTGTCGGTCCCGTAAGCCGCGAGAGTCCTGCACAGCGCGAGAGTGCTGCGCGTCCCGGAAGTCCTGCGCGTCCCGCCGACCCCGTCCGGCCTCCCTCGACTCCCCCGCGTCCGCCGCGTCCGACGCACCCGGCAGCCCTTCGGCCTCCCAGCCCTGGCGCGGCTCCGGTGCCAGGATCTCCGCCACCCGCAGCCCGCGCGCCAGCGCCTGCTCCTCGGCGTACGCCTCGATCTGCTCGCCCGCCGCGCACCCCCCGGCGGGCAACCGCGCCCACACGGTCTTCCGGCCCGTGCGGTACGTGATGCCCCAGGCCTCGGAGAGCGCGCCGACGAGCCGCAGGCCGCGCCCGTACTCGGGCATGTCGTGCGGTGTCTCCGGTTCGCCGCCGCGCGGGGCGCGTGAGGGGTGGTGGTCGCAGACCTCGACGACGAGCGCGACCGTCTCCGTGTCGACGCCGTCGCCGCCGTCGCCGCGGTCGCCGCCTTCGGCGCCCTCCAGCCGGCACTCCAGCTCGACGTCCGTGCCGGCGTGCACGACGGCGTTGGTGACGAGCTCGCTGACGACGAGCGTGGCGTCGTCGGCGAGGCGGTCGGTGAGGTGCTCGGTGCCGGGCAGACCGAGCCGGGTCCACTCGGCGAGCGCCGAGCGCACCAGGGCGCGCGCGGTGCCCGGCGCGAGCGAGCTGCCGGACAGGGTCGCGTGCGCCCGCGCGCACTCCCGTGCGGGCGCCTGGGATATGGGTGCGGGCGCCGCGCAGGCCGGGGCGCACACGTCGGGCGTGCGTGTCTCGGCGGTCGGTACGGGCTCCTCGGAGACGAGCGCGTCCTCACCGGACGCGGGCGTCTCCGAAGCGTGTGCAGGCGCCTGCGAGGCACGGGAGGCGGTCTCCCGTTGCGTCGGAATGGCCCCCATGGACAGCTCCCCGGGCAGTTCGTACGAATACGCCACAGTCGATGCCGACAGAGTGACAGACTGACCCCGCCCATAAGCGCCGAGTTACCGAAGTGGGCCGCCATGAGTGAGAACAGTGCTACGCCTGTGGTCGAAGACCGGTACGAAGACGGTCAGATTCGTACATCCGATCTGCGTCCACTCCTTGCCGCGATGACCGCCGCACGCGACGGCGACTTCACCAAAGTGCCGGAATCCGGCCACGGGATGGTGGCCGAACTCACCGCGGTCTACAACCAGATCATGGACCGCAGCGTGCACTTCACCACCGAGGTCCAGCGCGTCCGACGGGAGCTGGTGCGGCACGGCCGGCTCGACGAGCGCCTCTCGGCCAGCCCGGGCCAGGGCCTGTGGACCTCCCGCGTCAACGACGTGAACCAGCTCCTCGACGCCTTGGTCGCCCCGGCGGCGAACGCCACGCGCGTACTGGACGCGGTGGCCGGAGGCGATCTGACCCAGCGGGTCGATCTGCACGACGGGACCCGGCAGTTACGCGGCGACCTGCGTCGCCTCGGCCGGGCCGTGAACACGATGGTGGACCAACTGTCCCTCTTCACGGGCGAGGTGACCCGGGTCGCGCGCGAGGTCGGCACCGAGGGACGGCTCGGCGGCCGGGCCAATGTGCGCGGCCTGTCGGGCAGTTGGCGGGACGTCACCGAGGCCGTCAACACCATGGCGTCCCGGCTGACGGCCCAGGTGCGGGACATCGCGGCCGTGACGACGGCGGTGGCCCGGGGCGACCTGACCCGCACGGTCACGGTGGAGGCGACCGGCGAGCTGCTGGAACTGAAGCTGACCGTGAACACGATGGTCGACCAGCTCTCCGCCTTCGCCGACGAGGTCACGCGCGTCGCCCGCGAGGTCGGCACCGAGGGCCAGTTGGGCGGCCGGGCGCAGGTGCGGGGCGTGTCGGGGGTCTGGAAGGACCTCACCGACAACGTCAACTTCATGGCGTCGAACCTGACCTCCCAGGTCCGCAACATCGCCCAGGTGACCACGGCCGTGGCCAACGGCGATCTGTCCCAGAAGATCACGGTCGCCGCGCAGGGCGAGATCCTGGAGCTCAAGTCGACCATCAACACGATGGTCGACCAGCTCTCCGCCTTCGCCGACGAGGTCACGCGCGTGGCCCGCGAGGTCGGCACCGAAGGCAACCTCGGCGGCCGGGCGCAGGTCAGGGGCGTCTCCGGGGTCTGGAAGGACCTCACCGACAACGTCAACTTCATGGCGGACAACCTCACCTCCCAGGTGCGGAACATCGCCCTCGTCTCCACCGCCGTCGCCCAGGGCGACCTCGGCAAGAAGATCACGGTGGAGGCCAAGGGCGAGATCCTGGAGCTCAAGTCCACGATCAACACGATGGTCGACCAGCTCTCCGCCTTCGCCGACGAGGTCACGCGCGTCGCCCGCGAGGTCGGCACCGAAGGCAACCTCGGCGGTCAGGCCCAGGTCAGGGGCGTCTCCGGGGTCTGGAAGGACCTCACCGACAACGTCAACTTCATGGCGCTGAACCTGACCTCCCAGGTGCGCAACATCGCCCAGGTGACCACCGCCGTCGCCAACGGCGACCTGTCGAAGAAGATCACGGTCGACGCCCGGGGCGAGATCCTGGAGCTGAAGGACACCGTCAACACGATGGTGGAGCAGCTGCGCGCCTTCGCCGACGAGGTGACCCGCGTGGCCCGCGAGGTCGGCACCGACGGCCGGCTCGGCGGACGGGCCCAGGTGCTGGGCGTCTCCGGCGTCTGGCGGGACCTGACGGACAACGTCAACTACATGGCCGACAACCTCACCTCCCAGGTGCGCAACATCGCCCAGGTGGCGACGGCCGTGGCGCAGGGCGACCTGTCCCGGAAGATCGACGTGGACGCGCGCGGCGAGATCCTGGAGCTGAAGACCACCATCAACACGATGGTCGACACGCTGTCCTCCTTCGCCTCCGAGGTCACCCGCGTGGCCCGCGAGGTCGGCAGCGAGGGCCAACTGGGCGGCCAGGCCCGGGTCGAGGGCGTCTACGGCACCTGGAAGCGCCTGACGACGAACGTCAACGAACTCGCGCTCAACCTCACCACCCAGGTCCGCGCCATCGCCGAGGTCGCCTCCGCCGTGGCCCAGGGCGACATGTCCCGCTCGATCACGGTCGAGACGCGCGGCGAGGTCGCCGAGCTGAAGGACAACATCAACCTGATGGTGGCCAACCTCCGCGAGACGACCCGCGCGAAGGACTGGCTGGAGTCCAATCTGGCCCGCCTGGCCGCCCTGATGCAGGGCCACCGCGACCTGATGGAGGTCGCCGACCTGATACTCCGGGAGCTGACCCCGCTGGTGAACGCCCAGTACGGCGCGTTCTACCTGGCCGACCCGGACGAGGACGGCGCGGTCCTGCGCACCGCCGTGCCGATCAAGGGCCTGGCCTTCATCGCCGGCTACGGCGCCGCCCAGGACGCGACCGTGGAGACCGGCGGCCTCCCCGTGCACGGCCTGGTCGCGCAGGCGGCCCGGGAGAAGAAGCGGATCCTGGTGGAGGGCGCCCCGCCCGACTACATCAAGATCAACAGTGGCCTGGGCGAGGCGGCCCCCACCACGATCGTCATCATCCCGATCCTCTTCGAGGACAAGCTCCTCGGTGTCATCGAGCTCGCCTCGTTCTCCCGCTTCTCCGATGTGCACCTGGCGTTCTTCGACCAGTTCGTCAACACCATCGGCGTCGCCATCAACACGATCATCGCCAACTCCCGCACGGAGTCCCTGCTCGGCGAGTCCCAGCGCCTCGCCATGCAGCTCCAGGAGCGCTCGGACGAACTCCAGAAGCAGCAGGGCGAGCTGCAGCGCTCCAACGCCGCACTGGAGGAGAAGGCCGCCCTGCTGGCCACGTCCTCGCAGTACAAGTCGGAGTTCCTGGCGAACATGTCGCACGAGCTGCGCACCCCGCTGAACTCCCTGCTGATCCTGGCCCGGCTGCTCTCCGACAACCCGGACGGCCGTCTCTCCGACCAGGAGGTGCAGTTCGCGACGACGATCCACCGCTCGGGCTCGGACCTGCTCCAGCTGATCAACGACATCCTCGACCTGTCGAAGATCGAGGCGGGCCGGATGGACGTACGCCCCAAGCGGCTCCCGCTGATCAAGCTGCTCGACTACGTCCACGCCACGTTCCGCCCCCTCACCATCGACCGGGGCCTCGCCTTCGAGGTCGCGGTCGGCGAGGACGTGCCGCGCGAGATGTACTCGGACGAACAACGGCTCCAGCAGATCCTGCGCAATCTCCTGTCCAACGCGATCAAGTTCACCGCGTCGGGCAAGGTCGAGCTGCGGGTCGACCGGGTGGTGCAGGATGCCGAGCGCCACCATGTCCGGGACGCCGACGACGTCGTCGCCTTCGCCGTGTCCGACACGGGCATCGGCATAGCGCCGGAGAAACTCCCGGTGATCTTCGAGGCGTTCCAGCAGGCCGACGGCACCACCAACCGCAAGTACGGCGGCACCGGCCTCGGCCTGTCGATCAGCCGGGAGATCGCGGGCCTGCTCGGCGGCCGGATCATCGCCGAGAGCGAGCCCGGCAAGGGCTCCAGGTTCACCCTGTACGTCCCGGTCGTCAGCCCCGGCCACACGGCTCCGATTCCGGTCCCGGAGGAGCGCGCTGCCCTGCCCCTGCCCCTCCAGTCGACGGTGGGACCCTACCCGGCCGCGCACGACACGGAGGACTCCTGGCCGGCGCCGACGAAGCTGGAGGCGTGGACGTCCGGCAGGCCGGGCCGGATCCTGGCCGGGCGCCGGGTGCTGATCGTCGACGACGACATCCGCAACGTGTTCGCCCTGACCCATGTCCTGGGCCGGGTCGGCATGACCGTGCTGTACGCGGAGAACGGCCGCGAGGGCATCGAGACCCTGGAGCGCAGCGCGGACGTCGAACTGGTCCTGATGGACATCATGATGCCGGAGATGGACGGCTACGAGACCATCTCCGCCATCCGCCGCGCTCCCCGCTGGACGGGCCTGCCGATCGTGGCGCTGACCGCGAAGGCGATGCCGGGCGACCGGGAGAAGTCCATCGCCCGCGGCGCCAACGACTACGTGCCCAAGCCGGTGGACATCGACCGGCTGCTGACGGTCGTGTGCGAACTGCTGGACCCGGAGCACGCGGAGGACACAGAGGACCCGGCGGAGGAGACTCGACCGTCATGAGCACCGATCGCGCCGGAATCCTCCTGGTCGACGACATGGAGGACAACCTGACCGCCCTGGAGGCCGTCCTCGCCTCCCTCAACGAACCGCTGGTCCGCGCCCGTTCGGGCGAGGAGGCCATGAAGGCCCTCCTGCGGCAGCCGATCGCCCTGGTCCTGCTCGACATCCGCATGCCGGGCATGGACGGCTTCGAGACAGCCGCCCACATCAAACGCCTCGACCAGACCCGAGACGTCCCGATCATCTTCCTGACCGGAGCGGACGACGACTCGGGCTACGCCTTCCGCGGCTACGCGACCGGCGCCGCCGACTACCTGACGAAGCCCTTCGACCCATGGGTCCTACGCGCGAAGGTCAGCGTCTTCCTGGACCTCTACCGCAAGGGCAGAGAGGTGGAACGCCTGCGAACGGAGATCCAGGACCTCAAACGCCGAGTTGGTTCGGCCACCTAGGGGCGCGGGGAACTGCGCGAGCAACCACGAACAACCCGCAGCCGCCCGCGCTCCCGACCCACACCTACGCCTCGCGAGAGCCTTCGTACATCTCCTCGATCAGATGCTTGTACTCCCGCTCCACAACCGGCCTCTTCAACTTCAGACTCGGCGTGATCTCCCCGTGCTCCACATCAAGATCCCGCGGCAGCAACCGGAACTTCTTGATGGTCTGCCACTTCTGAAGCCCCTCGTTGAGCTGCTTCACATACCCGTCGACCATCGCCACCGTCGCGGGCGCGGCCACGATCTCGGCGTACGACTTCCCCCCGAGCCCGTTCTCCTTCGCCCACTCCACGATGGCCAACTCGTCAAGAGCGATCAGCGCCGTGCAGAAGTTCCGGTCGGCCCCGTGCACCAGGATGTTGGACACGTACGGGCACACCGCCTTGAACTGCCCCTCGACCTCCGCCGGCGCGATGTACTTGCCGCCCGAGGTCTTGATGAGGTCCTTCTTGCGGTCGGTGATCCGCAGGTACCCGTCGGCCGACAGCTCCCCGATGTCCCCGGTGTGGAACCAGCCGTCCGACTCCAGCACCTCGGCGGTCTTCTCGGGCAGCCCGTGGTAGCCCTCCATGATGCCGGGGCCGCGCAGCAGGATCTCCCCGTCGTCCGCGATCCGCACCTCCGTGCCGGGCAGCGGCTTGCCGACCGTACCGGTGCGGTAGGCCTCGCCCGGGTTCACGAACGAAGCCGCCGAGGACTCGGTGAGGCCGTAGCCCTCGAGGATGTGGATGCCGGCGCCGGAGAAGAAGTACCCGATCTCCGGCGCGAGGGCGGCCGACCCGGAGACACAGGCCCGCAGGTTGCCGCCGAAGGCCTCACGGATCTTGGCGAACACCAGCGCGTCGGCGACCTTGTGCTTGGCGCCGAGGCCGAAGGGCACGGACAGGGTGCCGGTGCGCCGGAAGTTGTCCTGGGAGACCTTGGCGTACTCGCGGGCGACCTCGGCCGCCCACTGGAAGATCTTGTACTTGGCCCCGCCGCCCGCACGGGCCTTGGCGGCGACGCCGTTGTAGACCTTCTCGAAGATGCGCGGCACTGCAGCCATGTACGTGGGCTGCACGATCGGCAGGTTCTCGATGATCTTGTCGACGCGGCCGTCCACGGCGGTGACGTGCCCGACCTCGATCTGGCCGGAGGTGAGCACCTTGCCGAAGACGTGCGCGAGGGGCAGCCACAGGTACTGCACGTCCTCGCTGCTGACCAGGCCGGTCGCGGCGATCGCCTTCGCCATGTACGACCAGTTGTCGTGCGGAAGGCGCACGCCCTTGGGGCGGCCGGTGGTGCCGGAGGTGTAGATGAGGGTGGCGAGCTGGTCCTTGGTGATGGCGCCGACCCGCTCCTTGATCAGGTCGGGGTCCTTCTCCAGGCGGGCCGCGCCGCGCTTCTCCAGCTCGTCGAGGGTGAGGATCCAGTCGGCGCTCTCCTCGCTCGCCAGACCCGCCGGGTCGACGACCACGACATGGGTCAGCTCGGGCAGCTCGGCGCGCTTCTCCTTCGCCTTGGCCAGCTGGTCGACGTTCTCCGCGATGAGCACCCGGCTCTCGGAGTCCGACAGGATGTAGGCGGACTCCTCGGCGTTGGTCTGCGGGTACACCGTGGTGGTCGCGGCGCCCGCGCACATGATGCCGAGGTCGGCGAGGATCCACTCGATCCGGGTGCTGGAGGCGAGCGCGACGCGCTGCTCGGCCCGCACGCCCAGCTCGATGAGTCCCGCCGCGATGGCGTAGACCCGTTCGGCGGCCTGCGCCCAGCTCAGCGACTTCCACTCGTCCGGCCCCTGACCGGAGGACGATGGGACCGGATACCGATAGGCCTCGGCGTCCGGCGTGGCCGCCACGCGCTCCAGGAACAGGCCCGCCACCGACGGCGGACGGTTCTCGATCAGGGTCTGTGTGTCGCTCACGACGTCCTCCGGGGCCCGCGTCAGGCGGCTGGCTCAGGTGCGGCTGGTTTTACTCGCGAGCCGTTGTTTAACTCGCGAGTAACTATCGAGCAGGGATCAGAGTAAAGGCCGACCGGTCCCCGCGTAAGGGCCCACGGCCTGTCTCTTCGTACAGACAGCTACCCCACGTGCGCACAGGGGCCCGCCGCGCTCTCGCACGGCGGGCCCCTGTTCTACCCGGTTTGGGGTGTAACCCACGGTAATCCGTGACTACTTCTTGCCCTTGCCCGACCCCGCGCTGTCATCGCTGGACAGGACCGCGATGAAGGCTTCCTGCGGAACCTCTACGGAACCCACCATCTTCATCCGCTTCTTGCCCTCCTTCTGCTTCTCCAGCAGCTTCCGCTTACGGGAGATGTCACCGCCGTAGCACTTGGCGAGGACGTCCTTGCGGATGGCGCGGATGGTCTCGCGGGAGATGACCCGGGAGCCGATGGCCGCCTGGACGGGGATCTCGAAGGCCTGGCGCGGGATCAGCTCGCGCAGCTTGGCGACGAGCCGCACGCCGTACGCGTACGCCGCGTCCTTGTGCGTGACCGCCGAGAAGGCGTCCACCTTGTCGCCGTGCAGCAGGATGTCGACCTTGACGAGACTGGAGGCCTGCTCGCCGGTGGGCTCGTAGTCGAGCGAGGCGTAGCCCTTGGTCTTGGACTTGAGCTGGTCGAAGAAGTCGAAGACGATCTCCGCGAGGGGAAGCGTGTAGCGGATCTCCACGCGGTCCTCGGAGAGGTAGTCCATACCGAGCAGCGTGCCGCGCCGGGTCTGGCACAGCTCCATGATCGCGCCGATGAACTCACTCGGGGCGAGGAGCGTGGCGCGTACGACCGGCTCGTACACGTCGTTGATCTTGCCCTCGGGGAACTCGCTCGGGTTTGTCACCGTGTGCTCGGTGCCATCCTCCATGACCACGCGGTAGACCACGTTCGGAGCGGTGGCGATGAGGGCGAGCCCGAACTCGCGCTCGAGCCGCTCACGGATGACGTCGAGGTGGAGAAGGCCCAGGAAGCCGACGCGGAATCCGAAGCCGAGGGCCGCGGAGGTCTCCGGCTCGTAGACCAGCGCGGCATCGTTGAGCTGGAGCTTGTCGAGGGCCTCGCGCAGCTCCGGGTAGTCGGATCCGTCGAGGGGGTAGAGGCCGGAGAACACCATCGGCTTGGGTTCCTTGTACCCGCCGAGGGCCTCGGTGGCGCCCTTCTGCAGGCTGGTGATCGTGTCACCGACCTTGGACTGGCGGACGTCCTTCACACCGGTGATGATGTAGCCCACCTCGCCGACACCGAGGCCGTCGGCGGACAGCATCTCGGGTGAGTTCGTCCCGATCTCGAGCAGCTCGTGCGTGGCGTTGGTGGACATCATCCGGATGCGCTCACGCTTGTTGAGCTGGCCGTCGACGACTCGAACGTACGTGACGACGCCGCGGTAGGAGTCGTAGACCGAGTCGAAGATCATCGCGCGGGCAGGCGCGTCCGCGACGCCGACCGGGGCCGGCACCTCGGCGACGACCTTGTCGAGCAGCGCGTCGACGCCCACGCCGGTCTTCGCGGAGACCTTGAGGACGTCCTCCGGGTCGCAGCCGACGAGGTTGGCGAGCTCCTCGGAGAACTTCTCCGGCTGGGCGGCCGGGAGGTCGATCTTGTTCAGTACAGGGATGATCTTGAGGTCGTTCTCCATCGCCAGGTAGAGGTTGGCGAGAGTCTGGGCCTCGATGCCCTGGGCCGCGTCGACCAGGAGGACGGTGCCCTCGCAGGCTGCGAGCGACCGCGAGACCTCGTAGGTGAAGTCGACGTGGCCCGGAGTGTCGATCATGTTGAGGATGTGCGTGTTGCCCGGCTCCTCGGTGGGAGCCCACGGCAGACGCACCGCCTGGGACTTGATCGTGATGCCGCGCTCACGCTCGATGTCCATGCGGTCGAGGTACTGGGCGCGCATCTGCCGCTGCTCGACCACTCCGGTCAGCTGAAGCATCCGGTCGGCGAGCGTGGACTTGCCGTGGTCGATGTGCGCGATGATGCAGAAGTTGCGGATCAGAGCCGGGTCGGTACGGCTCGGTTCGGGCACATGGCTAGGGATCGCGGGCACGCAGGGTCCTGATTCTTGAGGCGTCCGCAGGGTCTGCGGTCTCGGGTCGGATCGATACGTAGCCTCCATGGTCCCACGCGTGGGGAGCATGGACGGGTTTGGGCCGTGGATGGGCCCGCTGGTACCGTGGGGGGCTGTGCCTCATGCCCTCTCAGCAGGAGGCGCTACCTTCAAGAAATCATCGGTGCGGGTCCCGCGCGGTCCCGTGCCAGAACCTGAAAAGGCTCATTCGTGGCGAACATCAAGTCCCAGATCAAGCGGATCAAGACCAACGAGAAGGCGCGGCTGCGCAACAAGGCCGTCAAGTCCTCCCTCAAGACCGCGATCCGCAAGGCCCGTGAGGCTGCTGCCGCGGGTGACGTCGAGAAGGCCAACGAGTACCAGCGCGTTGCCGCGCGTCAGCTCGACAAGGCCGTCTCCAAGGGCGTCATCCACAAGAACCAGGCTGCCAACAAGAAGTCGGCGCTGGCTCAGAAGGTCGCCGCGCTCAAGGGCTGACATCTGATGTGACGCCGGGGGGAATCGAGCGGGCCCTCTCTCATCCGCTCCCTTCCGGCACCCCTGAGGATCCGCGCGCGGCCTGCGTTCGCCACGCGGGCGCGGATCCAGCAGCTTGAATCGAAGGCCGGGTGCCTCTCCCGTTCCCCATGGGAGGGCACCCGGCCTTCGGCCTGTTCAGGACCAGAACGCGTTGTTCTTGTCGATGTCCTCGACGCATTCGTCGAGGTCGGTGACCTTGTCGCCGACGATCCGGAAGATGATGCAGCCGGTGTCGTCGAGGCGCTTGCCCCGGCGCTCTGCGGTGAAGCGGTTCATCGCGACCACATGGCCCCGGCCGTCGACACAGATGCCGATCAGTTCGGAATCCATCGTCCCGTCGGTCTCCATGCCGAGCCGCTCGTACATCTCGATGATCGCGTCCACCCCTTTGAAGTCGCCCGACAACGGGTGATCTCCCGGTACGTGGTGTGTGGCGTCCGACGCGATCATCCCGCGCAAGGCGTCCATGTCGCCGCGCGAGAAGGCTTCGAATCCCTTGCGGACGAGCGCTGCGTGCGGGTGTTCAGCCATGACCCTCGCCACCTCTCCGTCACTGGGCGACGTACGGCTGACACTCCCGATTCTCCCTCCGGCCGTCACTCGCGGCACAGTGGAGAGATGAACGGTGACAACAGGGACGTGCTGGCCCGGGCCCGCGTGGCGACCAGGCTGCCCGCCCAGGACCTGGACCGGGCGCGGCGCTTCTACGCCGAGAAGCTCGGCCTGGAGCCCGCCGACGAACGCCCCGGCGGGCTGCTCTACCGCTGCGGCGGCGGGGAGTTCGTCCTGTTCCGCTCTACGGGTACCTCGCCCGGCACCTTCACCCAGATGGCGCTGGAGGTCGACGACATCGACGCCGCCGTGGCGGAGCTGAAGCGGCGCGGTGTGGTCTTCGAGGAGGTCGACCTGCCCGGGTTCCGCACACGGGACGGGATCGCCGAGGTCGAGGGAAACTACCCGAGCAAGGGCGCCCGCGGTGAACGCGGCGCCTGGTTCCACGACAGCGAGGGAAACCTACTGGGCATCGGCGAGCCCGTCCGCTGAAGGGAAGCCTGCCGGGCACCGACGCGCCCGTCCGCTGAGGAGCCGCCCCTACCCTCGCCCCCTGGACCTGGCCGCCCGGGGGAAAACCCGGCGGCTGATTCGGGGACAGCGAGGGAAACCTGCCGGGCATCGACGCGCCTGTCCGCTGAGGAGCCAGCCCATACCCTCGCCCCCTGGCCCCGGCCACCCGGGGGAAAACCCAGCGGCTGGTCCGCGACAGCGAGGGAAACCTGCCGGGCATCGGCCAGCCCGTCCGCTGAGGAGCTGGCCCCCTACCTCCTGCCCTGGACCTGGCCGCCCGGGCGAAACCCCGGCGGCTGGTCCGCGACAGCGAGGGAAACCTGCCGGGCATCGACGCCCCCGCCCCCTGAGAAGCGGCGCCTATCCTCGCCCCCGGGACCGGGCCGCCCGGGCGATGGCGACGACCGCCTTCTCCAGGGCGTAGCCCGGGTCGTCACCGCCGCCCTTCACTCCCGCGTCCGCCTCGGCGACCGCGCGCAGCGCCACGGACACGCCGTCCGGGGTCCAGCCGCGCATCTGCTGCCGGACCCGGTCGATCTTCCATGGCGGCATCCCCAGCTCGCGCGCGAGATCGGCCGGCCGGCCGCCGCGCGCCGAGGACAGCTTCCCGATCGCCCGGACGCCCTGCGCCAGCGCGCTGGTGATCAGCACCGGCGCCACCCCGGTCGCCAGCGACCAGCGCAACGCCTCCAGCGCCTCCGCAGCCCGCCCCTCGACCGCCCGGTCGGCGACCGTGAAGCTCGACGCCTCGGCCCGGCCGGTGTAGTACCGCCCGACGACCGCCTCGTCGATCGTCCCCTCGACATCCGCGACCAGCTGCGAGACCGCCGACGCCAGCTCCCGAAGATCGCTCCCGATCGCGTCGACGAGCGCCTGACACGCCTCCGGCGTGGCCGACCTCCCCGTCGCCCGGAACTCGCCCCGCACGAACGCCAGCCGGTCCGCCGGCTTCGTCATCTTCGGACAGGCCACCTCGCGCGCCCCGGCCTTGCGCGCCGCGTCGAGCAGCCCCTTGCCCTTGGCCCCTCCGGCGTGCAGCAGCACGAGGGTGATCTCCTCGGCGGGCGCTCCGAGATAGGACTTGACGTCCTTGATCGTGTCGGCCGAGAGATCCTGCGCGTTGCGTACGACCACGACCTTGCGCTCAGCGAAGAGCGACGGACTCGTCAGCTCGGCGAGCGTGCCGGGCTGCAACTGGTCCGGGGTCAGATCCCGTACGTCCGTGTCGGCGTCGGCGGCCTTCGCCGCGGCCACCACCTCCTGCACGGCGCGGTCGAGCAGCAGGTCCTCCTGGCCCACGGCGAGCGTCACCGGGGCGAGAGGGTCGTCATTCGCAGTCTTCCTGGCCATCGCGACAAGCATCCCACGCGCCACTGACAACGGCCCCGGACGCACCGGGGTATGCCCAGCCCCCTACGGCTCTTCCCGCCAGCCGTCCCACTCCCCGGCGAACCGGTCCAGCTGCCCGGCGTCCAGCCGCCCGGCCTCGTCCCTCAGGACGACCAGCCACTGCGCGTCCTCGGCGTCGTCCTCACCGGCCAGCGCGTCCCGTACGAGCTGCGGCTCCTCGACGACCCCGAACCTCTCCCCGAGCGCCTCGACCACCTCTTCCGCGGCATCACGGTCGGGCAGCACCAGCACATGTCGCACATCACTCACGCCGGACATTGTCCGACACCGCGTCGCGGCCCGATCCGCCGGATCCGCCGGTTCAGCCCTTGCGGACGACCTGCACATCGAGATCGATCTTGATGCTCGGCCCGACCACCGCGATGCCCCGCGCCAGCATCGTCTGCCAGCTCACGGTGAAGTCGTCCCGGTGCAGCTCGGTCGTGGCCCGGCAGGCCGCCCGCACCTCGCCCTCCATGCCGTTGCCCAGCCCCAGGTACTCCGTGTCCAGCGTGACCGTCCGCGTGACGCCGTGCAGCGACAGCGCCCCCGTCACGGCCCACCGGTTCGCGCCCTTGTGCACGAACCGGTCGCTGTAGAACTCCAGCGTCGGGAACTTCGCGATGTCCAGGAAGTCCGCCGACCGCAGATGGTCGTCACGCATCCTCACGTTGGTGTCGATGGACGCCGCGTCGATCACCACATGCATCGCCGACCGCTCCAGCGGATCGGCGACCCGTATGACGCCCGCGAACGACTTGAACTGCCCGTGGATCCGGGCCAGTCCGATGTGCCGCGCGGTGAAGCCGAGCGAGGAGTGCGCCGACTCGATCTCCCAGTCGCCGGGCTCGGGCAGCTCCGGCGGCCGGGCCACCTGCAGCGTCACGTCCCCGAGCGACGCGAGCGTGTTCTCGGCGACCTGCGTGGTCGCCCGGTACGGCGTGTACCCCTCCGCCGACACCGCGAGCCGGTACTCCCCCGCCGGCACCGTCGTCACGAACGACCCGAACGGATCCGCGCCCCCGCTGACCACCGCACGCCCCATGGCGTCGGTGACCGCGAACTCGGCGTGTCTGACCGGCTCGTTGACCGGGTCGAGCACCCGACAGCTCAACACCCCCGCACTCGGCGGTGTCGGCACCGCCGCCAGGGGGCTCGTCCGTTGCACCCGGTTGGTTCGGCTTCCCAGCCAGCGGCTGATCATCTGGACACCTCGTGCGACTCGAAGTCAGCGGTTTGATCACTGTTCACCGAGGACGCATTCGACCACCGATGAGGCTTTCGAGGCAACACGCGACCACATCACGGGAATCCAGCACATGTGATGGGACTACTCCCGAGTAGAACCGACTAGAACCATGTGGACCGTGTGTGGACGGTGTGCCCCTTCTGGTCCGGATCAGCCTTCCCGGCCGGTCCGGATCAGCCTTCCTCGCCGCCGCCCCGGACCACGGGCACCGCATCGAGCTCGATCCCGAACCGCTCCCGATACACCCCGAGCACCTCGTCGTCCGTCCCCAGCTCCCTCACCTCCCGCGTCCCGTCGGCCTCCGTCACCGTGAACTTGCGTCCGCTGAGCGTGATCCTCCCTCCGTCCTCCGTGACCCGCGAACAGACCAGCGACCGCGTGAAGTGCGACACCGGCGACGTGCTGTGCCACCACGCGCCGGCCACGAAGTCACCGAGCGCCCGCGGCCGCATCTCCAGGCGGTACTGCGGTCGGCCGTCACGGATCACATGCAGGTCCGCCGCCTCCGCCGTGTCGTGCCCACCGCGCACCCCGGCCGCGTCCGGCCCCGCCTCCACGATCCGGAACGTGCCCCCCGGGTCCTCCTGTTCTCCCCTCTCCCCGAACTCCAGCGGAAGATGGCTGTGCGCCCCGAACCCGACGTCGGCCAGCCAGTCGCCCCCGTCCACCGTCCGTACCCGCAGCGCGAGATGGTCGTACGGGATTCCGAGCCGCCCCTCGTCCCCGTACACCCGCCCCGCGAGCAGCGACACCTCGTAACCCAGCGCGGCGAGCAACGCCCCGAAGGCGCCGTTGAGTTCGTAGCAGAACCCGCCCCGCCGAGCGCCCACCACCTTGTCCAGCAGCCGCTTCTCCTCCAGCACGATCTCCTCGCCGAGATGGATCGAGAGGTTCTCGAACGGCACGGCCACCAGATGCCGCAGGTGCAGCTCGCGCAACGCGTCGACGGTGGGCCACGCCGGGGGCTCGACCCCGAGGCGGTGGAGATAGGCATCAACCTGTGCTGAGTTCATGCCCTCAGTCTCGCGCCACCCTCAGCTCTCCGCGCCCTCCTATGACCGCCAGTGCGCCGTCCCTGTCCGTCCGCAGCACCGTCGCACCTCCGGCGCGCAGCGCCGCCACCGTGCCGGACGCCGGATGCCCGTAGGTGTTGTTCGCGCCGCAGCTGATCAGGGCCAGCCGCGGGGCCGCCCGGCGTATGAGGCCGGGGTCCTGGTAGGCCGAGCCGTGGTGGGCGACTTTCAGCACGTCCACGCCCTCCAGTTCCTCGGCCGCCGGCGATCTGGCCAGTGCCCGCTGGGCCGGGGGTTCGAGGTCCCCGAGGAGCAGCAGCCTAAGCCCCGCCGTCCGGACCAGCATGGCCACACTGGCGTCGTTCGGCCCCTCCGGCACCGGGTGGGCCGGGAGCACCTGCGGACGCGAACCCGGTGGATAGGCCGCCGACGGCGGTGGCGGGCTCGGCGGCGGCCACACCACCTGCCAGGACAGCCCGCCCGCGCGGCGCCGCTCCCCGACGGCGGCACTCGTCACGGGCACCCGCCGGGCCGCCGCCTGTCTCCGGACGAACGCGGCCTGGTCGGCGGGCTCCTCGAAGTCCGTCGTCTCGATCGCGCCCACGGCCCGTCCGCGCAGCACGCCGGGCAGCCCCGCCACATGATCTGCGTGGAAGTGGGTGAGCACGACCAGCGGGATCCTGGTGATGCCGAGTGCGCGCAGGCAGTGGTCGACGAGCTGCGGATCGGGCCCCGCGTCCACCACCACGCCGGCGCCCTCACCCGCCGCGAGCACCATGGCGTCGCCCTGCCCCACGTCACACATCACCAGCCGCCAGCCCGGCGGCGGCCAGCCCGTGATCACCCGGGTCAGCGGCGGCGGCTGCACCACCGCCAGCGCCAGCAGCAGCCCGCAGACCCCGCACCACCACGGATGCCCGAGCAGCCGCCGCCCCACGAGCAGCACCACCAGGGTCACGGCCGCGAGCAGCGCCGCGCCCGCCCAACTGCCCGGCCAGTCCACCCCCGCTCCCGGCAGCGCCGCTCCGGTCCGGGCGATCTCCGCGATCCATTCGGCGGGCCACTGCGCACACCACGCCAGGGCCTCGGCCACCGGCATCCCCACCGGTGCCGTGGCCAGGGCCGCGAAACCCAGCACGGTGGCGGGTGCGATCGCGAACTCCGCGAGCAGATTGCACGGCACCGCGACCAGGCTCACCCGCGACGACAGCACAGTGACCACGGGCGCGCACAGCGCCTGCGCGGCGGCAGCGGCGGCCAGCCCCTCGGCCAGCCTGGGCGGCACCCCGCGCCGCCGCAGCCCGGCGCTCCACCGCGGCGCCAGCGTGAGCAGCGCCCCGGTGGCCACGACGGACAGCAGGAACCCGTAACTCCGCGCCAGCCACGGGTCGTACAGCACCAGCAGCAGGACCGCCGTCGCCAGCGCCGGGATCAGCGACCTCCGCCGACCGGTCGCGAGGGCGAGCAGCGCGACCGCCCCGCAGGCCGCCGCCCGCAACACGCTCGGATCCGGTCTGCAGACCACGACGAACCCGAGGGAGAGCGCACCCCCGAGCACCGCCGTCCCCCGCAGGGAGATACCGAGACGCGGCGCGATCCCCCGCCGTTCGGCATGTTGCGCCAGGCCCGGCGGCCCGAGCAGCAGGGCCAGCAGAATCGTGAAATTCGCTCCGGAAACAGCCAACGTGTGCGTGAGGTCGGTCTCCTTGAAGGCCTCCTCCAGCTCCGGGGTGATCCGCGAGGTGTCGCCCACCACCAGCCCCGGCAACAGAGCCCGAGCATCCGCCGGCAGCCCGCCGGTCGCCTCCCGCAGCCCGGCGCGCAATCGCCCGGCGAGCCGCTGCGCCCCCGAGGGCTCTCCCACCACCTCCGGTACGCCCTGGTCCCGCACCCGCAGCACGGCCGCGACCCGGTCGCCGCCCGTCATCGCGGGCGCCAGCCGCGCGCTGACCCGCAGCCGCGTCGACGGCAGCAGCCCGAGCCACGGCGACCGCACCCGCTCACCGGCCACCGACCCCGGCGGCCCACCCCCGGCACCCCCGGCACCGCGGTGGGCCGACCTCACGTCGACGATCATCAGCACCGGCGTCCGCGTCACCGCTGCCCTGCCACCCGCCTCGTGGACCCGCCGCACCTCGGCGTCGACCAGTACGGCGGTGGGAGCCACGTGATCGCCCCGGACCTTGGGACGGGTCAACCGTGGGTCGGAGGTGAGCTCGACCTCGGCGGTCACCGTCGCGTACTCCCGCGCCAGGCCGGGCACGGGCCCCCGGCGCAGATCCGCCCCGTGCAGCCCCGCCGAGGCGGCGGCAGCGGCGACGCAGAGCAGCACGGCGGTGGCCGACGCGCGCGGCCAGGACGCCGTACCGGATCTCCGAGCCAGCGGCAACAGGCCGACGGCCAGCAGACAGCCGGCCACGATGCCCGCAGCCCACCCCGGCGATGCACCCAGCACCAGCGCCGCCGTCCCCCAGGCCGCGAGGGCGGGAGGCACGAGCCTCAGGTCGGTGGGGCCTTCCTGCCGAGGACGCGCGGTGCCGAGACGCTTCCCGGACGAGGCATGCACGGACGACCGAGCCTGCTCGGACGAGGCTCCGGCTCCGGCTCCGGCTCCGGCTCCGGCTCCGGCTCCGGCTCCGGCTCCGGCTCCGGGAGCGGCCTCGTCCCGCCGCACCGGCGGGTCAAGGGCCGTCCTCATGGCCGTACGAGATTCCGCAGGTCGGCGAAGCGGCGGTCGCCGATGCCGTTCACCTCGCGCAGTTCGTCCACGGAACGGAAACCGCCGTGCCGCGTGCGGTAGTCGATGATGTGCTGCGCCAGCACCGGGCCCACACCCGGCAAGGTGTCGAGCTGATCGGCGGTGGCCATGTTGAGGGAGACCGGGGCCGCCGGCATCGCGCCGCCCGCCGCACCACCGGCCGGACCTCCGGCAGCCGTACCGCCCGCCCCGGTTCCTGCCCCGGTTCCCGCGGCGGGGGCCGGTCCTCCGACGACCACCTGTTCGCCGTCCACGAGGAAGCGGGCGCGGTTGAGACCGTCGGTGTTCGTCCCGGGCTTCACACCTCCCGCCGCGCGCAGGGCGTCCGCGACGCGCGAGCCGCTCGGCAGCCGATGGATTCCGGGTTCACGGACCTTGCCGCCGACGTCCACGACGATCTCGGGCTGCCCTGCGGCACCCGTCGCCTTCGCCGCCCCCGCGGGCACGCCCGGCCCCCGCTCCTCCTCGGCCTGCCCGCCCTGGCCCTGCTCCCCGTACGGCACCGCCGCTCGCACCACCTCGGGCGGCCGCACGGACTGGGTCCGGCCGGTCCAGAAGTGCTGCACGGCGAACACCGCGGCCACGACGAGCACCACACTCAGAGCGAGCACACTCCGCAGCTCCAGCCCACACCTGGCCTGCAACCACAACGGCATGCGCTCCCGCAGCGCGAGCCCGGCCCGCTCCCGCCAGGCCCCTTCCGCGACACGGCCCGCCGCTCCGCCGTCGGACTCGGCGGGGACGTCGGGCTCCAAGCAGGGCTCCACAACAACTCCGTGCCGATCCCGCTCCCGCGGAGCACGATCCCCGTCATCCGCCTCCACGACAGCCCAGGAAGGCCGCCCCGGAACCGACGGCCCCTGCCCCGACTCCCGCCGTTCCTCGACCCGTTCAACCGACCCGACCCATTCAGCAGGCTCGACCCGTTCATCCGGCCCAGCCCGCTCGGCAGGCCCAGCCCGTCCGCCGTGCTCTCCGAACAGCACCCCCGCCCGCCGACGCAGTTCCTCCGCAGAAGCATGACGGTGCCGAGCCCGGACGCCTGCGCCATGCGGGCGGCGGCGAGGGTGCCGGACCCGCCCGTCGGACGTGGGTCCACGGCCCGGGCCGCTGGTCGCAGTCGCTGTACGTGAACGTGATCGAAGTCCCATGCGACGAGGATCGGCCACCTCGGCCCACCCGCGATGATCTTGGTCAATTCCCGGGGACAACCGCCCGGCTGTGGACAACTCCGCCACTCACACGGGTGATCGGAGCCGATGCCCGCAGCCCCGCAGCAACGTTCACCGCGGCGAAACCACAACTCCCAGCAGCCCGGGCCCCGTATGCGCCCCGATCACCGCGCCGACCTCGCTGACATGCAGATCGGCCAGCCCGGTCAACCGCGTCCGCAGCCGGTCGGCGAGGGCCGACGCCCGGTCCGGGGCGGCGAGATGGTGGACGGCGACATCGACCTGCGCGCCGCCCGCCCGGTCGGCCGCGATCTCCTCGAGGCGGGCGATCGCCTTGGACGCGGTCCGCACCTTCTCCAGCGGTTCGATGCGGCCGTCGGCCAGTTGCAGCAGCGGCTTCACCGCGAGCGCCGAGCCCAGCAGGGCCTGGGCGGCGCCGATACGACCGCCGCGGCGCAGGTAGTCGAGGGTGTCGACGTAGAAGTAGGCGGACGTGCCCGCGGCCCTCTTCTCCGCTGCCGTGACGGCCTCGTCCACCGTTCCGCCCGACTCCGCGGTCTCCGCCGCGGCGAGCGCGCAGAACCCGAGCGCCATCGCGATCATGCCGGTGTCCACCACCCGCACGGGCACCGGCGCCTGGCGCGCGGCCACGACGGCCGCGTCATAGGTGCCGGAGAGTTCGGCGGAGAGGTGGAGGGAGACGATGCCGGTGGCGCCGGACTCGGCGACCTTGCGGTACGTCTCCTCGAAGACGGCGGGGCTGGGCCGCGAGGTCGTCACGGGACGCCGCTTCTGCAAAGCCTGTGCGAGAGCACGGGTCGAGATCTCGGTGCCCTCTTCGAGCGCCCGGTCACCGAGGACCACCGTCAGGGGTACCGCTGTGATGCCGTGGCGCTCCATCGTCCGGGCCGGCAGGTAGGCCGTTGAATCGGTGACGATCGCGACATGGCGGGACATGAGCTGGAGGTTACCTGCCGTAGTGCCCGTGCGGCAGCCCGGCCCCTGTGCCTCGCGGCGCGCGTGGCCGGATCAAGTGGTGCTCTCGGGGCGGGCCTTCTTCTGCCAGGAGTAGGTGGGGCGCGGTCCCGGCGGGGTGATGGCGGGCCTTGCGGGCTCCTGCTCAGGGCTCGGCTGCGGCGCTTCCGGCCAGGTCTGCCCGGCTGTGGTGGCATCGGCGGCGGGCGCTTCGGGCCACGGCCGGGAGGCGGGCTCGGGCTCCGGCGTCGTCCAGTGCCGCAGCGCCCCGGCCTCCACGTCGATCTGGGCGCTGAGCGTGTCGAGGTCGTCCTCGGCGAAGCGGCGGGCCCGGTCGCGGGCCGCCCAGCGCAGTGCGTCCGCGGACTGCGTGATGCGTTCGGTGCGCTCGCGCAGCCCGGGCAGCCGCTGGGTCAGCGCGCCGCGGTCCGGCTCGGTCTCCAGGCGCTTCAGCTCGTCGTCCAGCTCGTGGCCGTGCGCACTGAGCCGTTGGAAGAGGCCGATGGACTCCTTCAGGGACTCGTCCTCGGCGACGGCCGCGTTCAGCGCGTCCTGGGTGGCGCGCATCGAGGTGCGCAGTTTCAGTCGCAGCTGGGCGATCTCTCCCGCGGCGCCGGGCTGGGCGAAGGACTTGGCCCGCAGGGTGTGGTCCTCGACGGTGCGGCGGGCCTGGGTGAGGCCGCGGTCCACACCGCGCTTGGCGGCACCGACCACCTTCACGGTCGCGTAGACGCCGAGCCCGAGAAAGAGCACGAAAAGCAGGGCGAATACTGCGATCACTGCTTCCACCGGCTCCTCCTCAGGGCATCGCGGCACACCTCACGTCGCTCTTCAACGGTAAACGCAACAGGCAGGTCCGGAGTTCCGGAAGAACCCCGAACCTGCCCGTAGAGGACCATCACAGGACCACTAGGGGTCACCCCGAAAGCGGTCCCCAGCCCCCGCGCCTACGCCGGAACGATGTTCACCAGCTTCGGTGCCCGCACGATCACCTTCCGGATCCCGGCCCCGCCCAGCGCGGCGACGACCTTCTCGTCCGCCAGGGCGACCTTCTCCAGCTCGTCGTCGGAGATGGCCGGCGAGACCTCCAGCCGCGCCTTGACCTTGCCCTTGATCTGCACGACGCACGTCACGGTCTCGTCGACCACGTACTGCGGGTCGGCCACCGGGAAGTCGTGGTGCACCACCGAGTCCGTGTGCCCCAGCCTGCGCCACAGCTCCTCGGCGACGTGCGGGGCCAGCGGCGCGACCATCAGCACCAGGGCCTCGGCGACCGGACGCGAGACGGCGCCGCCCGCCTTGGTCAGGTGGTTGTTCAGCTCGGTGACCTTGGCGATGGCGGTGTTGAACCGCATGCCCTCCAGGTCACCGCGCACCCCGTCGATCGCCTTGTGCAGGGCGCGCAGCGTCTCCTCGTCCGGCTCCGCGTCGACGACGGTCACCTCGCCGGTCGCCTCGTCGACGATGTTGCGCCACAGCCGCTGCAGCAGCCGGAACTGGCCCACCACCGCGCGCGTGTCCCACGGCCGGGAGACGTCCAGGGGGCCCATCGCCATCTCGTACAGGCGCAGCGTGTCGGCTCCGTACTCGGAGCAGATCTCGTCCGGAGTGACCGCGTTCTTCAGCGACTTGCCCATCTTGCCCAGCAGACGGGTGACCTTCTCGCCCTGGTAGTAGTACGCGCCGTCGCGCTCCTCCACCTCGGCGGCCGGCACCGCGATGCCACGGCTGTCGCGGTAGACGTAGGCCTGGATCATGCCCTGGTTGTACAGCTTGTGGAACGGCTCGGCCGAGGAGACGTGCCCCAGGTCGTACAGCACCTTGGACCAGAAGCGCGCGTACAGCAGGTGCAGCACGGCGTGCTCGGCGCCGCCGACGTACAGGTCGACACCGCCGTGCGGCTGGCCCTCGCGCGGGCCCATCCAGTACTGCTCGATCTCGGGGTCGACCAGCTTCTCGGAGTTGTGCGGGTCCAGGTAGCGCAGCTCGTACCAGCAGGAACCGGCCCAGTTGGGCATGGTGTTGGTCTCGCGGCGGAACGTGCGCGGGCCGCGGCCGTCGCCCAGGTCCAGCGTGACGTTGACCCAGTCCTCGTTGCGGGACAGCGGCGTCTCGGGCTGGGTGTCGGCGTCGTCCGGGTCGAACGTGCGGGGCGAGTAGTCCTCGACCTCGGGCAGTTCCAGGGGCAGCATCGACTCGGGCAGCGCGTGGGCGATGCCGTCCTCGTCGTAGGCGATCGGGAAGGGCTCGCCCCAGTAGCGCTGGCGGCTGAACAGCCAGTCGCGCAGCCGGAAGTTGACGGTTCCCTCGCCGGTGCCGGACCGCTCCAGCCACTCGGTGATGCGCGCCTTGGCCTCGGCGACGCCCAGGCCGTCCAGGCTGATCTCGTCGTTCGACGAGTTGATGATCTTCGCGTCGTACGACCCGAAGGCGTTCTCCCAGGTCGAGGTGTCCGTGCCACGGCCGTCGGTGGGCTCGACGATGCAGTGGATCGGCAGCTCGAAGGCGCGCGCGAACTCGAAGTCGCGCTGGTCTCCGGCCGGGACGGCCATGATCGCGCCGGTGCCGTAGCCCATCAGCACGTAGTCGGCGATGAAGACCGGGACCTGCTCGCCGTTGACCGGGTTGGTGGCGTACGCGCCGATGAAGACGCCGGTCTTGTCCTTGGCCTCGGCCTGGCGCTCCACGTCGGACTTCGAGGCGGCCTGCGCGCGGTAGGCGCTGACGGCCTCACGGGGGGTCGCGTGGCCGCCGGTCCACACCTCGTGGGTGCCCTCCGGCCAGGCGGCCGGGGTGAACTTCTCGACCAGCGGGTGCTCGGGGGCCAGCACCATGTAGGTGGCGCCGAACAGGGTGTCCGGGCGAGTGGTGAAGACCGTGATGCGCTCGCCGTCGACGGGGAAGTCGACCCGGGCGCCCTCGGAGCGGCCGATCCAGTTGCGCTGCTGCAGCTTGATGGCCTCGGGCCAGTCCAGCGCGTCCAGGTCCTCCAGCAGCCGGTCGGCGTAGGCGGTGATGCGCATGTTCCACTGGCGCAGCTTGGACTTGAAGACCGGGAAGTTGCCGCGCTCGGAGCGGCCCTCGGAGGTGACCTCCTCGTTGGCCAGCACGGTGCCCAGCCCGGGGCACCAGTTGACCGGCGCGTCGGAGGCGTAGGCCAGCCGGAACTCACCCAGGACGTCGGCCTGCTCGGCGGCGCTCAGCTCGCTCCACGCGCGCGTGTGTCCCGGAACGGGCCGCTCACCGGAGGCGAACAGCTCGATCAGCTCGGCGATGGGGCGGGCCCGCCCGGCCTCGTGGTCGTACCAGGAGTTGAAGATCTGCAGGAAGATCCACTGGGTCCACTTGTAGTAGTCCGGGTCGATCGTGGCGAACGACCGGCGCTTGTCGTGGCCCAGGCCCAGCCGGCGCAGCTGGGACTTCATGTTCTCCATGTTGGCTTCGGTGGACACGCGCGGGTGCGTGCCGGTCTGCACCGCGTACTGCTCGGCGGGCAGGCCGAAGGCGTCGAAGCCCAGGGTGTGCAGGACGTTGTGGCCGGTCATCCGCTGGAAGCGGGCGAACACGTCCGTGGCGATGTAGCCCAGGGGGTGACCGACATGCAGGCCCGCGCCGGAGGGGTACGGGAACATGTCCATGATGAACTTCTTGGGCTTGGCGACGGTCTCCCGCTCGCCCGCCAGGTCACCCTTCGGGTTGGGCGCGCCGTAGGTGTTGTCGGCGTCCCAGATGTCCTGCCAGCGTGCCTCGATCTCGGCTGCCATGGCGGCCGTGTAGCGGTGCGGCGCCGCCACCTCGGCGGCGGCAGCGGGGTTCGTCTCGCTCATGATCCTCAAAGCTCCATCGATCGTCTCTGCCTGCGGCTGTGGGTTCGAGAAACGAAAAATCCCCTCGCACAGGAGGGGACGCCGCGCCGATTCCGGCCACTCGACTCGTCCGGTGGCCGGGACTGATCAGCGCGGCCCGCTAAGCAGAAGGCGTACGGCACGCATGGCGTTAGGGTACCGCAGGCCCCCAGCGCGCCGCGACGCGCTTCTGGACGGCCGTTCGGTACCCGAAAAGCTGAACCAGGGTCAAAGGTTACTTCGCGTAATAGTCACTAAGGGACATCACAACATCCATATTGTCCTTTGATAACAACGCAATAACTCAAACCTCGTACCCATCGGTATGGCTCCGCTTAGAGTGCGGCAGCGGGACCGCTTTCCCGAACCGCTCGGAGTTGCCCCCATGAACCCTCATCGCAGTAACACCTCGCTACCCCCGGCCGCCGGGATGTGGGGAGGCCGGCCGTGAACCCCTACGACTCCACGGCGGACGACTCGTTCGCCGAGTTCCTCAACTTCGGCGCCGGCGTGCTGTCCCTCGTGTGCCTGTCCTGCTCGGTGATCTGGGGACTCGTCGCCCAGGACCGGGTCCTCCTCGACACGCGCAGGCGCATCCTGGCGCAGGCCGTGCACCGGACCACGGCGGTCGCCTCGATCGTCTTCCTCCTGGTCCACATCGGGGTGAAGCTGGCGCTGGAGCACACCTCGTGGGTCGCCGCGGTGATCCCCTTCGGGCTGCTCTTGACCGGTGAAGAGGCCGTCACGGGCAGGGCGTTCCTCATCGGCCTCGGCACCCTGGCCAGCATGCTCATGATCTTCGTGGCCGTCACCGGCGTACTGCGCAACCGCTTCGCATCCCCCGCCCCCGTCGCCGCCCGCTGGCGGGCCATGCACATGCTGGCCTACCCGGCCTGGTGCGCCGCCCTGGTCCACGGGCTCTACGCGGGTCGCGCGGCCAAGCCGATCTTCATCATCCTGTACGGCCTGTCCCTGGCCGGAGTGGCCGCGGCCCTCGCCCTGCGCGCCGCTCCGCGCCCGGTCAAGCGAAAGATCGCCGACAAGTTCGCCGACCTCATAGGCCCCGGCGAGTCCTCGGCCCGCAGGGACCTGGAGGAGAGCCGCGCCCGGGCGACCGGCGGCTCCACGCTGCCCGGCTACGAGAACCGGGACGCGCCCCGCAGGCCCGCGGCATCCCCGTCGGGGCCGCTGTACGAGAAGGCGGAACGCCCCGCGGCCAGGGAGCCCGCCAACGGATTCGCGGCCGCCTACCGGGCGGTCTCCGGCCCTCCCACGGGCCAGCAGGCCTTCGCGCCGGGGCCGAGCAATCGCATGGAGCTGCCGCTGGACATGCAGCCCACCGAGAGCCTTCCGCTCGTGGACGGCCCCTCCAGCACCTCGGGCAACTGGCCGATCCCGTCCCCGCCCCCGGTCGGCGAGGCCCCGCCGTCGGCCTACGATCCCCTCCAGGACACGGGCTTCAACATCCCGCCCTACGACCCCATGCAGGACACCGGACAAAGCATTCCGGCCTATGGCAATCCAGGCGCCTCCGGCTATGGATCGAGTGACGTGTACGACACGGGTGAGTCGAACGCCGCCTTCGGCACGTACTACCCGAACGACACGTACAACAGCGGTCCCGCCACTGAAACATCGCCCGGTGCGTCCTACGACTTCGACGCACCGGGATCGGGCGAACCTTGGAACACGCCTTCCGGAGGCTTTAAGTGAACGAGGCTCTGCCCGACGTACCCGAAGTCCGCGTCGTCGGACTTCCTCAGCTCACGTCGGGCTTCGACCTTGTCGATCGGCTCGATCTGCCCATGCATCTCAAGGTGCACGGGCCGCTCGAGCCGATGGGCGGCGAGCAGCTCGCGCAACTCGCCGAACGCATCAACCTGAAGGGCCGCGGCGGCGCGGGCTTCCCCTTCCACAAGAAGCTGCGCTCGGTCGCCGAATCGGCGATCAAGCGCGGCATCCGGCCGGTCGTCGTCGTCAACGGAAGCGAGGACGAGCCTGCCTGCCGCAAGGACACGGTGTTGATCAACCGTGCCCCGCATCTGATCCTGGACGGCGCGCTGCTGTGCGCCGAGGCTCTGGGTGCCCGCACGCTCGTGGTGGGGGTCACCCGTGAGTCGACACAGCGCTCCATGGAGGCCGCGCTCGCCGAACGCGGTCTCAACAACGGCCGCCGGTCGGCACTGCGCGCGCGTGTGCAGCGCAACCCGGTCCGCATGGTCACCGGCGCCGCCGCGTCGCTGATCCGTTCGATCGACGGCGGCCCGGCCGTCCCGCCGGGCCGCAAGGTCAGCGCCTCGCAGAACGGCGTCGGCGGCGCCCCCACGCTGCTCTCCAACGCCGAGACCTTCGCCCAGCTGGCCATCGCCGCCCGCATCGGCCCGGAGCGTTACGGCAACACCGGCCTGTACGACGAGCCGGGCACCGTCATGCTCACGGTCTCCGGGGCGGTGGCCCGCCCCATGGTGATCGAGGTCCCGACGGGCGTGCCGCTGCGCTACGTCCTGCAGCTCGCCGGCGCGCCGCCGGTGCCGCAGGGCGTGCTCACCGGCGGCTACCACGGCAAGTGGATCGACGCGGCGACGGTCAACGAGGCGATCGTCTCCCGCAACTCCCTGGACGCGGTGGGCGGCGCGCTCGGCGCCGGAGCGATCCTGCCGATCACCCAGGACACCTGCCCGCTGGGCGAGTCGCTGCGGGTCGCCCAGTGGCTGGCCGAGGAGAGCGCGGGCCAGTGCGGCCCCTGCTACCTCGGTCTGCCGGCCGCCGCACGCGGCCTGGAGGACATCCTCAACGGCGGCGGCCCTGCCGCCCTGGAGGCGGTCAAGCAGGTCGCCAGGAACGTGAAGCGGCGCGGCGCGTGCTCGCACCCGGACGGCTCGGCGATGTTCCTCGAGTCGACGATCAAGGCGTTCACGGACGACCTGGCCGCCCATGTCCTCGGCAACGGCTGCGGCAGGCCCGTGGAGGGCGTTCTGCCGCTCTTCGAGGGCGGCAGGGCCCCCACGGGCATCCCGGGCGGCGGCGAGTCCGAGGAGAACGGCCCCAGCCGCCAGAAGATCTACGTCGACTGGACACTGTGCCGGGGCCACGGCCTGTGCGCGGACATCCTCCCCGAGGTGTTCCAGCTCGGCGCCGACGGCTTCCCCACCGTCGCGCAGGCCCAGGTGCCGCGGTACGCCGAGGCCAAGGCGCTGCGCGCGGTACGCCGCTGCCCGGCGCTGGCCCTGCGCCTGGAGGAGGACACGCGCTCCCAGGGCGCGCCGTCGTCCCGCAACCTCCCGGTCCTCTCCCAGGGCCGCGGACGGCGCGCTCTCGGCCGCTGAGCAGACATACGGCGGGCTTCCCTCCGGGGGAGCCCGCCGTACTCATACACACCACAAGAAGGCGGGCGCACAACAAGAAGGCGGGCCATCCGATCGGATGGCCCGCCTTCTCATCTTCTGTGGAGCTAAGGAGAATTGAACTCCTGACCTCCTGCATGCCATGCAGGCGCTCTACCAACTGAGCTATAGCCCCTCGCGTCCCCGGGTTTCCCCGGCGGCGACGCCAACATTACTGGGCCATCGGGCCCAACACCAAATCGGTTTCGCCTTGCCTGAAATGACCGTTTTGACGGATCTCAGGCCGTGACGAACGAATAGAACCGCTTGAGCGTGCAGTGCTCCTCCAGAAGCCGGCCGTAGATCGGCTCGCCCTCCAGCTCGCGGTACGTCTCGATCGGGTCGCCTTTTATGATCAGCGCCCGCGCGCACTCCTCACACCAGTACTGGTAGTCGGGATTGATCGGTTCCATGTCACGGACGATCGGAGTCCCGCTGCCGCACCAGTCGCACTTTCGCCTGTGTGCACCCATCGATCAGCTCCAGCTGTGGCCGCAGGCCGTGCACACGTAGGAGATCCCGCCGTTGTCGCCGAGCATCTGGGCCACATGCCCGGATCCGCAGGAAGGGCAGCTGAGGCGGGTGGACATCTGCCGTATCAACGCTGCTCCGAGGAGGTGGTCGACCTCCTCGAGGATGCTCGCAGGCATCGCTACTCCTCCCGTCGGGCCGCGCTCCCTTCCGGCCGTTTGATTCTGCCACGGCCGGACCAATACGGTCAGCGACGCCTCAGCACCAGTCCGGACACGGCATGCGTCGTGGCCGTAGAGGTATACGCCTCAGCAGGCCCGAGTGACTCAACCCCGGGCACGAAAAATCCCGCCCCCAGGACGGGAACGGGATCTAGACGTGGAGCTAAGGAGAATTGAACTCCTGACCTCCTGCATGCCATGCAGGCGCTCTACCAACTGAGCTATAGCCCCTCATGTTCCTTCCCCGCTGGCGGGGCGAACAAGAAGAACTTTAGCCTGCGACCTGCCGGAAAGTGAAATCCGAGGTCAGTCGTCGTCACCGAGCACCGGTTCGGGCAGGGTGCCGGCGTTGTGCTCCAGCAGGCGCCAGCCACGGGCGCCTTCGCCGAGGACGGACCAGCAGCAGTTGGAGAGCCCGCCGAGGCTCTCCCAGTCGCGGGGGTCGAGGCCGAGGAGGCGGCCGATGGTGGTGCGGATGGTGCCGCCGTGGCTGACCACGACGAGCGTGCCGCCCTCGGGGAGCTTCTCGGCGTTCCGGAGCACCACCGGAGCGGCACGGTCGGCGACCTCGGTCTCCAGTTCGCCTCCGCCGCGGCGCACCGGCTCACCGCGCTTCCACGCGGCGTACTCGTCGCCGTACCGGCCGATGATCTCCTCGTGCGTCAGTCCCTGCCAGACGCCCGCGTAGGTCTCGCGCAGGGCCTCGTCGTGGGTCACGTCGAGGCCGGTGAGCGCGGCGAGTTCGGCGGCCGTGTTCGCGGCCCGCTTCAGATCGGAGGCGACGATCGTGTCCGGCTTCAGGGAGGCCAGCAGCCGGGCGGCGCGGCGGGCCTGGGCGACGCCGGTCTCGGTGAGCTCGACGTCCGTGGTGCCCTGGAAGCGGCGCTCCACGTTCCACAGGGTCTGGCCGTGCCGCCAGAGGATGACGCGGCGGCCCCGGCCCGGCCTGCCGGCCTCGCTGAAGGAACTCACCGCCAGTCTCCGTCCAGCTCCGCCGCCTCCTCGGCCGCCTGCAGCTTGGCGTGCTCCTCGGCCTTGCCCCGGGTGGCCTTGGCGTCCTCGGGCAGGTCGAGCTCGGGGCAGTCCTTCCAGAGCCGCTCCAGGGCGTAGAAGACGCGCTCCTCGCTGTGCTGGACGTGGACGACGATGTCGACGTAGTCGAGCAGGACCCAGCGGGCTTCGCGGTCGCCCTCGCGGCGCACCGGCTTGACGCCGAGCTCCTTCTGGAGCCGCTCCTCGATCTCGTCGACGATCGACTTGACCTGGCGGTCGTTGGGTGCCGAGGCCAGCAGGAAGGCGTCCGTGATGGACAGCACGTCACTGACGTCGTAGGCGACGATGTCGTGCGCCAGCTTGTCGGCGGCCGCCTGGGCGGCGGTGATGATGAGCTCGTGAGAGCGGTCGGTCGCGGTCACTACAAGGCTTTCGATCGGCGGACACTTGCCACCAAGGGTCTCACGGCCAGCCGTGGGCCCCCCACGTGATTACGGGGATCACGTGGGGGCGGAGCCCTGCCTGCCGGCCGGACTACGGCTTGTAGTCCTGGCCGAGGACCACGGCGACGTCGGCGTTCGCGGAGATCTTGCCCTTGCCGACCGAGCCCGCGGGCAGGCCCAGGGTCTTGGCGACCTCGGCGGCGTTCGCCTTGTCGCCGGCGTCGGCGTAGACGACCTCGGACGTGGCCTGCGCGGCGCCGGCCGTGCCGCCCTCCAGGAAGGTGAAGCCGCCGTTGAGGAGCACGACCCGGGCCTTCTCCGTGTTGTCCTTCACACCGGTGGCGTTCTGCACGGAGACGCTGACGGCGGCGTCCTTGTCCGGGCTCTTGGCGGTGCCGCCGAGGACGTTCCTGACCACGCCCGCGCTCGCCTGGGCGCTGAGCGTGCCGTCGGTCTGGACGGGCAGCAGGTCCGTCTTGAAGTCGCCGCCCTTGGCGAGGTCGGAGAGCCCGGCGAGGAAGGTGCCGAGGTCCTTGTCGGTCAGGGACGGGTCCAGGATCTGCGCCAGGGTCTGGATCGTGGTCGTGGCCGCTTGCGGATCGGAGGACACCTTGCGCAGGACGCCCTGCATGACCTGCCCGAAGCGCTCCAGCTGGGCGTTCTGGGCCTCGCCGGGGGCGCGGTAGGTGGCGTAGGCGACGGCCATCTTGCCGCTGAGGGTCTGGTCCTTGCCCTGGTTGACCAGGGGGGCCGTGCCCTTCTTCTTGGCGGCGGGGTCGGGGACGTCTGTGTCGGTGTCGACGTCGACGTTGCCGACGAGGTCGACGAGGTTCTGCAGGTAGGGGGTGTCCAGGCGCCAGGTGCCCTGGATGTCGGTGCCGAGGGCCGAGTCGAGCGCGTCGCGGGTGCCGTCGGAGCCGTCGTCCTCGACCGACTTGGCGAGGGTCGTCGTGGTGCCGTCGTCACTGGTCAGAGCCAGGGAGTTGGGCACGAGGACGGTGGTGCCCCGCTTGGTGGTGGTGTTGTCGACGAGGAGGGCGGTGGAGGTGGGGGCGCCGTTGGTGTCGTGCAGGTGGACGACGATCACGTCGCGCTTCTGGGCGCCCGCCGCCGTCGCGGTGCCCGTCGTGGAGTCGTCGGAGGACAGGCCGGGCAGCTTCCCCGCGTACCCGAGGTAGCCGATGCCGCCGGCCGCGGCGAGCGCGAGGACGACGACCAGGGCGACGATCCGGCTGCGGGCGCGGCGCTTGGCCTCCTCGCGGCGCTCGGTGCGGTTCTCGGTGAACTTCAGCCAGTCGATGACGTCTTCGGAGTTGGCGTCGGGCTCCTCGACGAAGGCGAACTGCTCGGTGTGGTACTCCGGTTCCGGCCGGCCGGGGGCTTCCTCATCGGCCGGGCCCGCCTGCTGCGGGATGTGCGCGGTCTGTTCGGCGACGCGGGGCTGCCGGTCCGTACCGGCGCCGGCCGCGTTCTGGCCGTGGGAGTCGGGGGCCGCGGGGCCGCCCTGGTGGGTGCCGGTGGCGTACGGGTCGTAGGAGCCGTAGGTCCCGTAGTCGTACGACGCAGGCTGCTGCCCGGCCGTCGCGTACGGGTCGTAGCCGTAGCCCTGCTGCTGGCCCTGCTGGCCCTGCTGCTGTTGCTGGCCCGGCTGGGCGTACGGGTCGTAGGTCTGGGTCTGCTGTGCCGGGACCGGGCGGTAGACAGGCCGGCCGTACTCGTCGTACCCGACGAGTTCGTACTGCTCGGCCTCGTATCCCGCGGCCCCCGGGTCGTATCGGTCGTTCACCGGTGCCCCTCTCGGCTCACTCGCCGCGGTACAGCTCACGCTTGTCGATATAACGCACGACTCCGTCCGGCACCAGATACCAGATCGGGTCGCCCTTGGCGACTCTCGCTCGGCAGTCGGTGGAGGAGATGGCGAGGGCGGGGACCTCGACGAGGGAGACGCCGCCCTCCGGGAGTCCGGGGTCGTTCAGGTGGTGGCCCGGCCGGGTGACCCCGATGAAGTGCGCGAGGGAGATCAGCTCCTCGCTGTCCCGCCAGGTGAGGATCTGGGCGAGCGCGTCGGCGCCGGTGATGAAGAAGAGGTCCGTGTCCGGGTTGAGCGCGCGCAGGTCGCGCAGGGTGTCCACGGTGTAGGTGGCACCGCCGCGGTCGATGTCGATGCGGCTCACGGAGAACTGCGGGTTCTCGGCGGTCGCGATGACCGTCATCAGATAGCGGTCCTCGGCCGGGGAGACGCTGCGGTGGCTCTTCTGCCAGGGCTGGCCGGTCGGGACGAAGACCACCTCGTCGAGGTGGAACGCCGCGGCGACCTCGCTGGCCGCGACCAGGTGCCCGTGGTGGATCGGGTCGAAGGTGCCGCCCATGACGCCGAGGCGGCGCTTGCCCGGCCGCGACGGGCCGGATCCGGGGCCGTCGGCGCCGGAGGGCTCCGAGGCGGCCTGGCGGGGCTCCGTGGCGGCACGGCGGGGCTCCGAGTGTCGCTCGGTGCCGCTCGCCGTGTCCTGTGCCGGTTCGTGCGGCGTCTCGTTCGCCGGACCGGTAGGCATGTCCTGCTCTCCCATGCGTGCAGACCCTACCGGCCCTGCCTGAGGGCTCCGGCCGCCCCCGTGCTCTCCTGGATGCCCTGCGCGGGGCACCCTGCCGGGTTCAGCGGTCGCGGTTGAAGCGGGTGGTGATCCACAGCAGGAGCAGCAGGATGAAGAGGGCTGCGCCACCGGTGAGGTAGGGGCTGAGGCTCTCGTGGTTTCCGCCGTGCTCCTCGCCCTCGGCGGCGAGGGTGACCAACTGGGCAGCGGTGCTGTGGAAGCTCATCTTCGGCAGGACCTATCGCGTGTGGGCGGCATAAAAGACGTCGGCTCATCGTAAGCGGGCGCCCCGAGCGCGATCACCCCGACTCCGCATGTCGGTGACGGGGAACCTTCCCCCTGCCTCAGTCGTCCTTCCGTCTGTAGCCACGCAGCAGGAACCACGCGGTCAGCGCACAGCCCAGGATCATCACGATGAGGACGATCCGGAGCATCCCCGGTCCCTGCCGTTCGGCGGCGCTCGCGGCCTCGGCGAGCCAGGCTGACGCGGGGTGGTGCTCCATGACGGTGGTTCCCTTCGCTGTACTGCCCGACCACCGTAACTCCGCCTAGGCTGGGCTCTGCCTCGGGGAAGCAAAAGGCCGCACAAGGGGCCGCAAAGGTCACACAGACGCATGGGGGAAGACATGTCCGACGGCCACGAGCACAGCGGGCACGAGCACGTGCCCAGCAGGCAGCGCAGGCGCTTCCCCGGAATCTCCTCGCGTACGTACGAGCATCCGGCCGACCGCTCCGCCCTGGTGGCGCTGCGCAAGCTGAGCGGTTTCGACACGGTGTTCAAGGCGCTCAGCGGCCTGCTGCCCGAGCGCAGTCTCCGGCTGCTGTTCCTGTCCGACTCGGTACGCGTCTCGGACCAGCAGTTCACCCATCTGAACGTGATGCTGCGGGACGCCTGCTACATCCTGGACCTGGAGAAGGTCCCGCCGATGTACGTGAACCAGGACCCGACGCCGAACGCGATGTGCATCGGCCTGGACGAGCCGATCATCGTCGTCACGACCGGGCTCGTCGAACTGCTCGACGAGGAGGAGATGCGGGCGGTCGTCGGGCACGAGGTGGGGCACGCGCTGTCCGGCCACTCGGTCTACCGGACGATCCTGCTGTTCCTGACCAGCCTCGCCGTCCGGGTCGCCTGGATCCCGCTGGGCAATCTCGCGATCATGGCGATCGTGACCGGGCTGCGGGAGTGGTTCCGCAAGTCGGAGCTGTCGGCGGACCGGGCGGGGCTGCTGGTCGGGCAGGACCTGACGGCCTCCATGCGGGGCCTGATGAAGATCGCGGGCGGCAACCATCTGCACGAGATGAACGTGGACGCGTTCCTCGCCCAGGCCGAGGAGTACGAGGCCGGGGGCGACCTGCGGGACTCCGTGCTGAAGATCCTGAACGTGCTGCCCCGCTCCCACCCCTTCACCACCGTGCGCGCGGCCGAGCTGAAGAAGTGGGCCGAGTCGCGGGACTACCAGCGGATCATGGACGGCCACTACCCCCGGCGCGACGAGGACAAGGACACCTCGGTCAGGGACTCCTGGCGGGACTCGGCGAACCACTACACGAGCCATGTGAAGAGCTCCAAGGACCCGCTGATGAAGCTGGTCACGGACCTCGCCGGCGGCGCCGGTGACCTGGGCGACCGGGTCCGCCGAGGCTTCGGCGGCTTCACGAACTCGGCTCCCGAGGCGCCGCAGGACCCACAGGGACCGCGGGGGCCGGGTACGTCGGACTCCCCGGGGGACGACCAGCCGCCGCGCGACAAGGGCTGAGACGCCCGGGCAGCCCCCGTCTCACACCTTCGGCTGCGCGCTCGTCGCCAAGGACCCGCACAGGGCCGTCGCACTGCCCGTGGCATAGGGGTCCGTGCCGGCCGGGCCGCCTTCCTTGGCCGTCTGGCCGGCCAGGAGGGGGCGGAGGTGGTTCGTGGAGTCCTCGGCGCAGGAGAGCGGTCCGGCCTGGACGTAGGAGACGACGAGCTGGCCCTGGTGCAGGCGCAGGTCGTCGCGGTCGAAGCGGAAGTGCAGCTCGCGCCGGACGGTGAACAGGGACACCTCGTCCTTGCCGTCGGCCCCGGCCGGCCGCAGCGCGTACACGAACGTGTGGTCGGCGGTGACCTCGAGCGTGGACGAGTCGGCCTCGGCCGCCTGCAGCGTGCCCTGGACCCGCACCTTGCGGTCGGCCAGCTCCGCGCGGGTGGGGTCGAAGCGGACCAGCCAGCCGGTGGGCGCGTGGCGTCCGTCCGCGGTGGGGCGGGAGAGGCTCTGGTCGAACTGACCCAGTTGATCGGGGTCGAGCAGGACGCGGACCGCGCGGACCTCACCGCCCGTGAGCACGTCCGGGTCGAGGGCGGAGCGGACGATGTAGTCCTTGGCGGTGGACAGGGCTGACACCACCTGGCTGTCCGAGAAGTGCGCGGTGCGCCGCGAGGCGGGCAGCGGGACGCCCTCCGCGCCGCTCTTGAACTGTGCGGCGGGGCTGTGCTCGTACAGATACGCCGGGTCGGCCGTGCCGGGCACCTTGCCCTCGGGGGCGAGCGGGATGACGGTCATCCGCAGGGGCTCGGCGGGCTCCTGTGCGGCGGGGGTCTGGTAGGGGTGCCGTACCCCCATGTAGATCGCGGTGCCGAAGGCGACGGCGATCAGCAGGACCAGGACCAGTGCCTGCCGGGACAGGCCCCGGCGCAGGGGCGGGCGGCGCCGCACGGCGGGCGCGTGGTCGGCGATGCGTTCCTGGGCGGAGAATTCCTGGAGGCGGGCAGCACGAATGAACGATTCGTCGAAGACGACGGATCGATACTCGTCCTCTCCACCTCCGGGAGCGCCCTCGTGGGGCCCCTCAGGTGGGTCGCCAGGCCCGCCCATATCTTCAGGGTAGGTCGCCGGAAGGTCAGGTAAACGCCCCGCTCCATGACAAGTTCTGACAGGTTCTCACCAGGACAGGCGGGTTCCGGTCAGGGGGTGCGCGGGATCACCGAGACGGCGGGCCCGGTGTAGTCGGCGGACGCGGAGGGGGTCGCGCCACCGCTCTGTTCCAGCCCGGTCGAGGTGGGTGCCGGCAGGGGCTCCTGGCGGTTCGAGGACGCGCCCCGGTAGACCGCCGTGAAGGCCAGCGCGACCATGCCGATGCCCATCACGAGGGCGAGCACCCAGGCCACGGGGCGGTGCCAGCGGACCTGCTTGCCGTACGGACCCGTGCCGCCGTACTCGTCCTCGAGGATGTCGGGGTCGTCCAGCTCGTCGAGGTCGGGATCATGGCCGAAATCGCCATGGCCCTCGGAGCCGTACCCGTCGTCGTAGCGCTCGCCTCTGGAGTGGGCGCGGCGCGCCTCCGCTTCGGAGGCCTCGGCTCTCGCCTGTGCGGCGGCAAGGAGGCGCTCCACGGCGGTCGGCTCGTGCACCACGGCGGCGCTGACGAAGGCCTCGTCGAAGACCACGGAGGCGAACTCTTCGTCCGACACCCCGCGGTCGTGGTCGTCGTCGGGCTCCCAGCCGTCCGGAAACGGCGTGCCCCCCACGTCCTCCGGCACGAATCCAGAGTAGACCTGGGGGGTCAATTTGGGCAGACGGTATGGAAATTCATCCGCCGTTTGAGACGGCGTTCACGGGGCTCCCTACGGCGCGCGCCCGGCCGGTCCGCCCCTGCCGCACGCATATGCGCCGCTTCCCATACTCACGCGGCAGGCGCTCAGCGGCGCACGTGCCCGTCGCCGGTCACGATGTACTTCGTGCTGGTCAGCTCCGGCAGGCCCATCGGTCCGCGGGCGTGCAGCTTCTGCGTGGAGATGCCGATCTCCGCGCCGAAGCCGAACTGGCCGCCGTCGGTGAAGCGGGTGGAGGTGTTCACGGCGACGGTGGTGGAGTCGACCAGCTGGGTGAAGCGGCGGGCTGCCTGCTGGGAGGTCGTGACGATGGCCTCGGTGTGGCCGGAGGTCCACAGCCGGACGTGCTCGACGGCCTTGTCCAGGGAGTCCACCACGGCCGCGGCGATGTCGTACGAGAGGTATTCCCTCTCCCAGTCCTCGGCCGTCGCCTCGACGACGGTCGCCTTGGAGTCCTTGGCGAAGGCCAGCACGCGCTCGTCGGCGTGCACGGTCACCCCGGCTCCGGCGAGGGCCTCCAGGGCGCGGGGCAGGAACTCGGCGGCGATGTCCTGGTGGACCAGGAGGGTCTCGGCGGCGTTGCAGACGCCGACCCGCTGGGCCTTGGAGTTGATCAGGATGTCGACGGCCATGTCGAGGTCGGCGGCGGCGTCGACGTAGACATGGCAGTTTCCGGTGCCGGTCTCGATGACCGGGACGGTCGACTCCTGCACGACCGTGTTGATCAGCGAGGCGCCGCCGCGCGGGATGAGCACGTCGACCAGGCCGCGGGCGCGCATCAGCTCGCGCACGCTGTCGCGGCTCTCGCCGGGGACCAGCTGGATGGCGTCGGCGGGCAGCCCGGCCCCGCCCACGGCGTCGCGCAGGACGCGCACGAGGGCGCTGTTCGACTGGTAGGCCGAGGAGGAGCCGCGCAGCAGGACCGCGTTGCCGGACTTCAGGCAGAGGGCGGCGGCGTCGACGGTGACGTTCGGCCGGCCCTCGTAGATGATCCCGACGACGCCGAGCGGCACGCGGACCTGGCGCAGGTCGATGCCGTTGGGCAGCGTGGAGCCGCGGACGACCTCGCCGACCGGGTCGGGCAGCGCGGCGACGTCGCGCACGTCGGAGGCGATGGCGCGGACCCGCTCGGGGGTGAGGGTGAGCCGGTCGATCATGCCTTCGCTGATGCCGGCCTCGCGGGCCTTGGCGACGTCCTTGCCGTTGGCCTCGACGATCTCGCTCGTACGGACCTCCAGCGCGTCCGCGATGGCGAGCAGCGCGTCGTCCTTGTCGGCCCGTGGCAGCGGCGCGAGGGTCGCGGCGGCGGCCTTGGCGCGGTAGGCGGCCTCGGTGACCGGGGACATCGAGTCGTACGGCGAAAGCGTGGTCATGAAAGAAGCGTAGTGCGCCGGGCCGGTCCGTTCATCGTTCGTTTCACACCCCGAGACACCCCCGGGGCACTCCCGGGACACCCCCTGACCGGGGTGGACCGGGTCAGAAAGGGTGGACTCCGACCGGGGACGCCGGTGGCGGTCCGTACCCCTCGGCGACGCGCTGGTGGTAGGTCGCGCGGTCGATGACCTCCAGGCCGACGATCTCCCAGGGCGGCAGCCCGGCGGTCTGCCGGTGCTCGCCCCACAGGCGCAGGGCGACGGCGGCCGCGTCGTGCAGGTCGCGGGCCTCCTCCCAGTAGCGGATCTCCGCGTGGTCGACCGCGTAGCGGCTGGTCAGGAGGAAGGGGTGGTCGTGGGCGAGCTGTTCCAGGGCCCGCTTGACCTCGGTGAGCGGGGCCTCCCGGCCGGAGACGCTGAGGGTGACGTGCCACAGGCGCGGGATGTCCCCGGGGGCCTCGCCCTGGAACCGGTCCCCGGCCGCCACACTGGTCAGGGCGCGCTCGTCACCGGCCGCGCGGGAGCCGGCACCACCACGGGACGCCGTGGCCCCAGGGCGCACTCGTCTCACGACGGCCTCCTTTGCACAGTGGTGCTCCTGCGGAATATTGCCCTGGGACAAAGTTCAGCAGGCCGCAAGGGATCGCGTGGCGGTTTTGCGGAACGTCCACCACCGGGGGCGGATGTTTCGGCCCATTACGGGTGGAGGACCACCAGGTCGTCCCTGTGTACGACCTCGCGTTCGTACGCGGGGCCGAGTTCGCGGGCCAGCTCGCGGGTGGAGCGGCCGATCAGCCGGGGGATCTCCTTGGCGTCGAAGTTGACGAGCCCGCGGGCCACCGCCCGGCCTGTGCCGTCCCGCAGCTCGACCGGGTCGCCTGCGCTGAACTCGCCCTCGACGGCGGCGATCCCGGCCGGCAGCAGCGACTTGCGGCGGTCCACGACGGCCTGGACGGCACCGTCGTCCAGGGTCAGCGCGCCCTGCGGGGTGGAGGCGTGCTGGAGCCACAGCAGCCGGTCGGCGGAGCGCTTGCCGGTGGGGTGGAAGTGGGTGCCGGTGTCCTCGCCGGTCAGGGCGTCGGCCGCGTGGACGGCGCTGGTGAGCACGACGGGGACACCGGCGGCGGCCGCGATCCGGGCGGCCTCGACCTTGGTGACCATGCCGCCGGTGCCGACGCCGGCCTTGCCCGCGCTGCCGATCTCGACGTGCGCGAGGTCGGACGGCTCGCGCACCTCGGCGATGCGGGAGGTGCCGGGCCTCGCGGGGTCGCCGTCGTAGACGCCGTCCACGTCGGACAGCAGGACCAGCAGGTCGGCGTGGACGAGGTGGGCGACCAGGGCGGCGAGGCGGTCGTTGTCGCCGAAGCGGATCTCGTCCGTGGCGACGGTGTCGTTCTCGTTGACGATCGGGAAGGCGCCCATCGCGAGCAGCTTGTCGAGGGTGCGCGAGGCGTTGCGGTGGTGGGCGCGGCGGCTCATGTCGTCGGAGGTCAGCAGCACCTGGCCGACGCGGACGCCGTAGCGGGCGAAGGAGGCGGTGTAGCGGGCGACGAGCAGGCCCTGGCCGACGCTGGCGGCGGCCTGCTGCCGGGCGAGGTCCTTGGGGCGGCGGCGCAGGCCCAGCGGGGCCAGGCCCGCGGCGATGGCGCCGGAGGAGACCAGCACGATCTCGCGCTCCCCGCCGCTGCGGACCTTGGCGAGCACGTCGACCAGCGCGTCCACGCGGTCCGCGTCCAGGCCGCCCGAGGCGGTGGTCAGCGAGGAGGAACCGACCTTGACGACGATTCTGCGGGCCTCGCCCACGGCCTGCCTTGCCCCTGCCACGTCCCCGTCCGCCCCTCGCGTCGATTCGGTCCCTCACCAGGAAATCTACGGGACGGCGAGACCCGGCGCGGCGCCGGTCCACGCTACGGACGGTGCTGCCCGCGTCACGGACGACGACCGCGGGCAGTTCCGTCCCGGCCGAAGACAGGAACGCGATCTTCCGCTACGGTCCGACGACACAGCGGGCCGACAGGCCCCCTACGCTCCGGCGACACGCGCGTGTCGTCAGGAGGTCGCCGCGCGTTAACCCGTACGGCCGACCTGCGCCGACACCCGACGCTCCTGGAGTGACCGCAGTGCCCGTACCTCTTCCCCGTCCACCGGTCCTGCTGAAGGGGCTGGTCACCGTCGTCCTGGCCGCCGCGTTCGTCGCCCAGGCGGTCGCGGCGCTGCTGCCCCACGTACCGCTGCTGCTCGCCGCGACCGCCGTCTCCCTGGCCACCGAGGGCGCCCTGCTGCGGTGGCAGCGCGGGGTGCTGTCGCTGTTCGCCAAGTCGCACGCGGACATCACCGTGCGGCACGTCCTGCGCGATCTGCTGCTGGTCGTGGGCCTGCTGCGGCTCGGCGAACAGGACCGGGAGACGGTGTACGTCCCGCTGGTGGCCGGGCTGCTCGCCTTCTACGTACTGCACTGCGCGATCCAGGCGGTCTCCGTCCTGGTGCGCCGGACCCGCACCCTGCCGGTGGTGACCCGGAACATCGACGCCTCGGTGCTGCGGCTGTCCCCGGCCCCGGCCCTGCTGCTGCGCCGCCCCGGCCATCGGCTGCTGGCGTTCGGCCTGCCCGCGACGGCCGGACTGCTGGCCGCCGCCCCGGGCGACGAGCCGGTGTACGCGGCGGCGGGCATCGCGCTCTCCCTCGCCCTCGCGCTGACCGGCCTCGGCGCGCTGCTGCTGCGGCTGCTGCCGGGCCGCCGCCCGGCCGGTGAGCAGGAGGTGCTCGAGTGGTTCGACGCGTGGCTGGCCGCGTACCGGCCGACCGTCGGCCTGTACTTCTCCGGCGGCGCCGCCTCGGCCTACCAGGCGAACATGTGGCTGGAGCCGCTCGCGCGGGTGGACGGCAGGCCGGTCATCGTGTTGCGCGAGCGGTTCATGGTGCAGAAGATCGCGGCGACGGACATCCCGATCGTCTGCCTGCCGAAGGTGTCGACGCTGATGCGGCTGGAGCACTCCACGCTGCAGGTCCTCGTCCACCCGTCGAACTCCGGCAAGACCTCCCAGGTGCTGCGCATCCCCACGATCAAGCACACCTTCGTCAACCACGGCGAGAGCGACAAGCTGTCCTCGTGCAACCCGTACGCGAAGGCCTACGACGAGGTGTGGGTGGCCGGGCCCGCCGCGCGCGAGCGGTACGCGCTGGCCGAGGTGGGCGTCGAGGACAAGGACGTGGTGGAGACGGGCCGCCCGCAGCTGGACGCCGTACGGCCGTACGCGGGCCCGCCGGCCGGTGCGTGGACGACGGTCCTGTACGCGCCGACCTGGGAGGGCTGGGACGGCAACCCCGGCAACACCTCGGTGGTCGCGGCCGGCGAGAACCTGGTGCGGGCGCTGCTCGCCGACCCGGGTGTGCGGCTGCTGTACAAGCCGCATCCGCTGACGGGGTCGGTGGACCCGCGCGCGGGCGCGGCCGATCTGCGGATCCGGGAGCTGATCCGGGCGGCGAACCGGGAGCGGACGGGGGCACGCCCCTCGGGCGCCGCCGGACTCGACCGTCTCACGCGGGAGTTGGACCGTCTCACCACGGCCGTTTTCCGGGCCGGGGCCGACACGGTGGAGCGCATGCGGGTGCAGTCGGCGCCGGAGCCGGGCCGGGCCGAGGCGGTGGCACGGGCGACGGCGGCCTGGGAGGAGGCGTACTGGGCGTCGCTGCCGGAGGGCGAGCACCAGATCATCACGGACGTCCGGCCCGCGCTGTACTCCTGCTTCGATGTGGCCGACCTGCTGGTCAGTGATGTGTCGAGCGTGATCAGCGACTTCCTGGCGAGCGAGAAGCCGCACGCGGTGGCGAACACCAGCGGGCTGAGCGAGGACGCGTTCCGCACGGCGTTCCCGACGGTGGTGGCGGCGACGGTGCTGACGCCGGACGCCGAGGGGGTGCCGGCCCTGCTGGAGGCGGTCCGGCACCCGGAGAAGGACGAACTGGCCGAGGCGCGGGCCGCGTTGAAGCTGCGTCTGCTGGGCCCGGCCGAGCCGCCGTCGCAGGAGCGGTTCGACACGGCCGTACGGGAGCTGTGCGAGACGGCCCGGGACCACCGGGCACGGGTGGCGGAACGGCTGTCGGCGGAACTGCCCGGCCAGCGCACGGAGACGGCACTCCCGACCGCACCGCGCTGAGCAGCCGGTACAGATGGGGGACGAACGCGGGGGCCGGGCGAGATTCCGGCCCCCGTTTCCGTGTTCACGCCGCCGGCCGCACCTCACGCGACGTCAGCACCCGCCGCGCCTTGCGTACCGCCCGGCGTACGAACGTGTGGGCGCCGCCCTCGCGGTAGCCCGGGAAGGCCCGGGCCTCCCGCGGCTCGGCGAGGTACACCGAGTCGGGGATGCCGGCGTCGCGGTCGCGGAAGTGCGGGTAGGCCAAGTAGACGCGGCGGCCCTTGCGCTCCAGGAGCGCCGCCGCCTGCTTCTTGGCCTTGACGAACTTCACGACCTCGACGAGGAGTTCGGGCCGCTGCTCGGCGACCAGGTGCAGCCGCAGCCGCTCGTGGACCCTGAGGCGCTGGGCGGCGCCCTCGGTCCAGTGGGCGTCCAGCAGGGGCTTGGCCAGCTCGAACTTGTGCCGGCGGATCTCCTCGCTGTCCGTGAGGTACTTGGGCCCGAACTGCGGCAGCAGCGTGACGAGTAACGGCCGCAGCATGAGCTGGTCGCGTCGGCCGCCCGCGGGGACGTGCTCGGCGATGAGGTTCATCAGGGCCCGCGCGGAGTCGAACCGCAGCGCGTAACTGCCGCTCTTGGTCACGTGCTTGCCGTCGTCGCGGCCGACCAGGTAGTAGCAGGTGTGGTCGGCGACCACGGAGACGCCGTCCGCCCGCAGATAGGCCTCCATGGTGAACAGCGCGTCCTCGCCGGTGAACAGCGATTCGTCGAACCGCATGCCGTGCCGGTCCAGCAGCTCGCGGCGGAACAGCTTCTGCGCGCTGAGCGTGAACTTGATGTTGGAGGAGAAGACGTCGGTCCGCTCCACCGTCTTGCCCCACATGGACTTCGGCGCGGAGCGGTTGACGCCCTCGACCTTGCCGAGGACGACGTCCGTGCCCGCGCGGTCGGCCATGCCGACCATCCGCTCCAGGGCCTCGGGGCCCAGCCGGTCGTCGGCGTCGAGGAAGAAGACGTAACGCCCGGTCGCCTTGGCCAGGCCGACGTTGCGCGGGCCGCTGGGGCCGCCGGAGTTCTCCTGCCGGATCACCAGGACATTCATGGGAGCGCGCTCGGCGAACTCCTCCAGGTACTCCCCCGTGCCGTCCGTCGATCCGTCGTCCACCGCGATGACCTCGACGCGCTCTGGATCGATGGTCTGTGCCTCGACGGACGAGAGGCACTCGATCAGATACGGCATCGCTTCGTACGCCCCGATGACCACACTCACATCAGGCTGCGCAACGGTCACGTTTCCCCCTAGTCAATGGGATATTCCCCCCGTATCGCCTCATTCGCTACTTGGTAGACGGGTGATCAGGGCAAGCGGTTGCCTCGCACGCACGTGTTAGTGGGACACGTCACACAATGAATCGACAGACAGCGGGCACGCGAAAGGGCTCGGCCCCCGAGGAAGACGCTCCTCGGGGGCCGAGCCCTTGATCAGGCGGCTGTTCAGCCCGCGCCGACACCGTCCGTGTCACCGGCCGCGGCCGCCCGCTGCCCGGGCACGGCGTTCGCCAGCTCGGCATCGGCCTCGGCGTCGACCTCGGCATCGGCCAGGGCGGCCGCGACCCGTGACTCCTGGCCGACGTTGCGCGTCTCGGCCTTGAGCGCGAGGTTCGCGACGGCGGTGTTGAACTGGACGAGGGAGGTCGGCTCGTCCGGGCCCAGCAGGTACTGCTTGAGCTCCTTGCGGTCCTCGGCCAGCGGATCGGCGGCCCGGTCGCGGACGGCGCCGAGCAGCTCGCCCAGCTCGGCCGCGCTGTTGGACAGGATCACCGCGGCGCGCACCGCCGTGTTGTTCCGCTTGAACTCCTCGACGCCCACCTCGGCGGAGTCCGTGACCGCGTACGGCTTGCCGCTCGCGATGAAGTCGGAGACCACGCTGGAGATGTCGGAGACCATCGCGTCGGAGACGTTGAAGCAGTCGTACAGTCGCGGGTCGGCGCCGGTGATGACGCGGTGCTCCCAGGCGGGGAAGGAACGCCAGTAGGCGTCGTTCCACTCGCGGCGCAGCCGGGCGACCTCCTCGTGCCGGGCGATGTCGACCTGCCCGTCACGGGTGGCCTCGGCCTCGTCGCGGCGCTCGCCGCCGGAGCCGGACAGCTGCGCGAGCCGGGCCTCGATACGGGCCAGCTCGGCCTTGGCGTCGGCCTGGACGGCCGTGTCGGCGGCGAAGCGCGTGTCGAGGGCGCGCTCGGCGGCGGCCTGACGCACCAGGGCGGTGATGCGCTGGTGGGCGGCGCCGGCCTCCTTGCTGACGTTGCCGGTGAACGGGTGCGGCTTGTACAGGACGCGGACCGGCGGGTCGGCCTGCACGAGCCGCTTCACGATGTTCTCGCCGGCCAGCACGACCGAGGTGTTGCCCGGGTTGCCGTCCCAGCCCTCCCAGGTGGGGGCGTAGAGCACCGTCGGGATACGTCCGTCGGGCACGCCCTGCCAGGTCTGGATCGGGGCGAGCTGCGGGCGGCCGACCTCGACGATGTCGTCGTCGCGGACACCGACGTCGGCGATGGCGTAGCGGTCGCGGCCCGCGCGGCCGGCCGTCCACACCTCGTCGTAGACCTTGCTGTACGGGTTGACGCTGGCGAGCTTGTCGCTGTCGCCGTGGCCGATGAAGACGTGCTTGATCGTGGGCACGCGCAGCATGTGGATGTTCTTGCCGACGTTGGCCGCGTAGAGCGCGACACGCACCGTGGACAGGTCCATGTTCATCAGGTGCACCCCTCCGGGCACGCAGACGACGGGGACCGTGGTGGGCGCCAGGTTGTTCAGGATGGCCCGTTCACGCAGGATGATCAGCGGCTTGGAGTCCAGGTTCTCCATGGTGTCCAGCCACATGTTGACCTGGTAGGCGGAGTCCTTCGAACCGGAGAAGTACAGGACCGTCTCCGGCTGGTACTCGCCCAGCCAGTCGTCCACGGCGGCCAGGACCATGTCGGCCTTCGGCGGGATCCTCCGGCCGCGCACGAACGGCACGAGCGCCAGCACGTAGAGCGTGCCGAGGGCCACCGTGATGCCGATGCCGACGAAGCCGACGAGGGCGGACTTCACCTGCGCGGCGAGCAGGATGCCGGCGACCGCGAAGAGGTCGATGTGCAGCATCTTCTCGGCGGAGCGGTGCAGCAGCTTGCGCGGCGGGGCGTCCGGGATGCGGATCCGCGACTTCAGGTCGACGTTCCGGGTCGCGACCGGCATGCGGCGGCGGTTGCGGATCAGCTGCACCAGCGCGCCGTGCGGGGCCTGAAGACCGTAGAAGGCGATGAAGCAGGCGATCGCCCCGTAGTAGATCAGGTTGTCCGCGAGGGACAGCCGGGCCAGCAGCAGGACGAGGAGCAGCTGCCGGATCAGGAAGCGGATCGACAGGCCGGCCCGCACCTTGCTGAGGCGGTTGATCAGATAGCTGCTCTTGCGGTGCAGATAGTGGTCCGCCAGGTACGTCACGGCGGCCGCTGCCGCGAAGGCGGGAACGCTCGGGACGAGCGCGGCCAGCATGAGGGCGGGGTAGCCCGCCATCATGAGGACCGCCGCGGCCAGCTGGGCCGCACTGCCCACCCGGGCGACGCGAATAGCGGTGGGTATCACGGAGAAACCTGCTCTTGGGAGGGGTGTGCCGGTCTGGTTCGGAATTGCGGCTGGTCTGTGAATATTCGCGGGACGGTATGGATTCAGGCCCCTGCGAACTCTCCTGTCGACGAACGTCGTGAACAGGAGACCGCAGAGGCCTGAATTACCGGAGTCTATTTGGCGCCAATTATTACACGCCGTCCTGCCGGTCCAGAACCGTGGCGAGCGCCTGCTCGAAGCCGGACGCCCGGGCCGCGCCGGCCGTCGGGTCCTGCTGGCGGACGTCGATGACGTGGCCGGTCAGCTCGGACAGCAGCACGTCGAGCGAGGTGCGGGCCACGGCCTCGGAGGACAGCAGGGAACCCGAGGGCTCCTGGCCGAAGGCCTTGGTGCGCATGGGGGTGGCGGTGCGCTCGGGGTTGATGCAGTTGACGCGGACGCCGTCGCCGGCCCACTCGTCGGACAGGGCCTGGGTGAGGTTCACCATGGCCGCCTTGGTCGAGGAGTACAGGCTGTACTCGGCGCGACCGCGGGTGTAGCTGCTGGAGGTGTACAGCAGCAGCTGACCCTTGGTCTCGGACAGGTACTTGTACGACGACCGGGCGATCTGCACCGGGGCCAGGTAGTTGACCTTCAGCGCCTCCTCGATGGTGGCGTTGTCGGTCTCGGCGAGCTTGCCTATGCGCAGCACGCCCGCGGTGTTGACCACGTAGTCGATCCGGCCGGTCTCGGCGTACGCCTTGGACAGGGCGTCGTCGACCTCCTCCGGGTTCTCCACGTGGGTGCCGGTGGTGGAGCGGCCCAGCGCGTAGACCTTGGCGCCGTAGGACTCGGCGAGCTCGCCGATGTCCTTGCCGATGCCGTAGGAGCCGCCGAAGACGACCATGGTCTTGCCGGTGAGGAGCTCGCGGTAGGCCTCCTCGGAGACCTGCTCCGGCGCGGCGGTCGAGGCGAGCTGGAAGAGCTTGTCGGCGATGAAGACGTCGACGGGCTGCGTGACCTTCATGTTGTACTCGTCACCCGCGACGACGTGGATCGGCACGTCCGGCAGGTACTTGAGCACGACGGAGCAGTCGTCGGTGGCCTGGAAGTTGGGGTCGTTCGAGGCGACCTCGTAGGCACGCTTGATCGTGGACAGCTTGAAGGCCTGCGGGGTCTGGCCGCGGCGCAGCCGGGAGCGGTCCGGGATCTCGGTGATGAACTCGCCGTCCTCGCCGTGCGTGCGCGTGACGATGATGGTGTCCGCGGACGGGATGGCCACGTCGACGGCCTGGAAGCGCTCCAGCGCGACGACGCAGTCGTCGATGACGCGCTGCGACAGCAGGGGGCGCACGGCGTCGTGGAAGAGGACGTTGGCGTCCTCGCCCTCGGCCAGGCCCTCGCCCAGCGCGGCGATGGCGCGCTCGGTGGTCTCGTTCCGCGTGGAGCCGCCCTCGATGACCTTCGAGACCTTCTTGAATCCGGCCTTCGCCACGATCTTCTCGATGTCGGGCACGTAGCCCTGCGCCATCAGCACGATGACGTCGTCGATCGAGTCGGCGTTCTCGAAGGTGGTCAGCGTGTGCTCGATGACTGCCTTGCCGGCGATCTTCAGCAGCTGCTTGGGGATCGACAGACCCACGCGCTGACCGGTACCACCAGCCAGGATCACTGCGGTGGTACGGGGCTTGGCTATGTGCTGGGACACAGGTGACCTACCTCGGGGCAACAGGGAACTTGGAAATGGTCCCACTTGTGGTTACCGCAGTGCAAGGTGAGCGACCTTCGCCACATATGTGCGCGCAACCTGTCATTCACCTGGGAGTGCCGGTGATTGGTGAGACGGCTCCGTGAAGACCCTCGAAATGCGCTGTGAGTAACTCCACAGGAGCGCAGCGGCGTCAGAGCCGCGTGGGACAGCGGCGACCGGAGGGCCTTCACCAGTTCCTTGAGCGATGTCGGGGACGATGTCTGGTGCACGGTACGCGTCTTGGCGACGGCGCGTGGCCCCCGGCCGCCGTGTCAGTCGTCACGGACAGGTCTTCACCTTCCCGGGCACGGGGCGGCACGCGTTCTTCATAAGCTTCGGAGTCACGGGGGCGCGGGCAAGTCCCGAATACCGTTCGCCCGGCCGCCCTTTGCCGCGGAATTCTCGGTAAAGATTGCGCAGCATTTCGATCTCGGTCGGGGTAAGAGAAGAGCCGGAAGAGCCCGGGACTCCGATGAGTCCCGGGCTCTCGTCCGTTTCATGGTCAAAAGGGCGTCAGACCACCTCGACGCCCGGCCGGCCCGCCTCGACCCGCAGCGTCGCCACCGTGCTCGGTGTCGAGGTCGGCTGCCGTACGGTGTCGACCACCCTCACCCGCGCGTCGATGCCGTCACGGCGGACGTCGAAGAGGTGGTAGCCGCGGTGCGCGTCGAGCAGCTTCCAGTGCGGGTTGTCCGGGCGCCGCGGGTCCCACTCCTTGCGGAACGCCTCCTGGTCCTGGTCGCCGTTGCTGGAGATGGACGTGCCGACGAACTCGGCGCCGACGACCGCGGAGTCCGGGTCGGCGTAGTCCTCCCTGAGGTCGCTGATCATCGTCAGGTGCCGGTCGCCGGAGAGCACCACCGGGTTGCGGACCTGCTTGAACTCCTGGAGGAACGCGTTGCGTTCGGCCTGGTAGCCGTCCCAGGCGTCGTAGAACCAGAGCTTGCCCTCGCCGACCTTGAGGTCCGTCTCGGCCATCATGATCTGGGAGGCGATCAGGTTCCAGCGCGCGGGCGAGTCCTTGAGCCCGTCCAGCAGCCACCGCTTCTGCTGCGCGCCCAGCATGGTCAGCGACGGGTCCTGGGCCCCGGCCTGGCTGGTGGCCTGGTCGCTGCGGTACTGCCGGGTGTCCAGGACGTTGAGCCGGGCCAGGCGGCCGAACTCCAGACGGCGGTGCATCCGTATGTGCGGGCCGTCCGGGACGGCGGTGGCACGGACCGGCATGTGCTCGTAGAACGCCTGGTAGGCCGCGGTCAGGCGGGCCACGAACGCGTCGTGCGGCTGCTTGTCGGGGTCCTGCGGGATCTCGCCCGCGAAGTCGTTGTCCACCTCGTGGTCGTCGAAGCTCACCACGAAGGGCGCGTTCGCCTGCATCGCCGCGAGGTCCGGGTCGGTGCGGTACTGGGCGTACCGGTTGCGGTACTGGACGAGGCTGAACGGCTCACCGGTGCCCTCGTGCCGTCGCAGGGCCGTCGCCGAGGGCGTGGACTCGTAGATGTAGTCGCCGACGAACACCACGACGTCGGGGTCCTGATCGAGCATGTCTGCGTATGGCGTGAAATAGCCGTGCTGCCAGTTCTGGCAGGAGGCGAGAGCCATGCGCAGGGAGCCACCGGAGCTGTGGGGGTGGGGCGCGGTGCGGGTGCGGCCGACGGGTGAGAGCTGCCCGCTGGTGCGGAAGCGGTACCAGTACCTGCGGTCCGCGCGCAGCCCGCGTACGTCCACGTGAACGCTGTGCCCGTACTCGGGCCGGGCCTGGGCGGTGCCCCGGCGGACGAGCTTTCTGAACCGGTGGTCCTCCGCGAGCTGCCACTCCACCGGCACCACCCGGTCCGGCATGCCCCCGCCGTTCAGCGGGTCGGGGGCGAGCCTGGTCCACAGCACTATGCCGTCAGGCAGCGGGTCACCTGAGGAGACGCCGAGGCTGAACACACCGTCGGGGAGCGGCGTCTCGGCCGCGCGGGCGGCGGCCGGGAGCCACAACTGGGCGGAGGCGGCGGCGCCGAGCACCGCGGCGCCGGCGGTCAGAAAGCGGCGTCGGTCGGGCGATCCTGCTGTCATCGGCTGACTCCCTTACCTCGCTGGCCACATGGACTCTGGGAAGCTTCACGCTCGCGGGCGACCCGCCCGCTGAACGCCGGGGTTCACGTACATGACAACTAAGCAGACAAAAAGAGACCCGCCGCCAGCACCGGAACAAGCCGTTGCCGGGACGGGTCTGACGGATGATCAGTCGGCGAAGACGCTACCGAGCCGAGCGCCCGTGGGGGTGGTGCCGAGGAGCGTGTTGCCGAAGGTCGTCGTGCCGTTCGGGCTCACGACGGTCGTGGGACCGGACCTGAAGTACCAGACGGACCCGGCCTTGGCGTTCTCCCCCGCCGCGCCGGCGGCCAGGTCGGCCAGGCCGTCGTGGTTCGCGTCGGCGAGGTGCACGGCCGAGCCGAAGGTGTCGCCCTTCTCGGGGGCGCCCGGCACGTTCGGCGTGTCCTGCGTGACGACCTGGGCGCCGGTGCCGGTGAGCCCCTTCGCGCTGCCGCGCAGCACGACGACCGAGCCCGCGTCGGCCACGCCGTCCAGGTCCTCACCGGGCAGCCCGGTCGCCACGTCCGGGTAGCCGTCGCCGTTGACGTCGGCGACCCGGACATCCGTCCCGAAGCCGTCGCCCGCCTCGGCGGCACCCGGCACCCCGGGGCTGTCCTGGTTGAGGTGCGTGGCCTTGGTGCCGTCCGGCCCGTTCGAGGTGCCCGGGATCCAGGTGACCCGGCCGCCCTTGGCGGCGGGGGTGTCGAGGTCGCTGTCGTACCCGGTGACGGCCCTGCCGACCACGATGTCGTCGACGCCGTCCTGGTCGACGTCCCCGATGTCGAGGTTCTCGCCGCCCTGGATCCGGTAGCCGTCGGCGCCCTTCACGGTGGTGTACGGCTTGAGTCCCTGCCGGGAGCCCTGCCAGTACACGACCCGGCGGGCGTCCCACTCGTCGCCGTCGTTCTGGGTGGCGGCGACGTCGGTGACGCCGTCGCCGTTGACGTCGCCGGTGGCCAGGTCGAGGAAGCGGCTGTCGAACTCGTCCGTCACGATCTGCTCGTCGCGGGCCGTGGAGCCGTCCCGGGCGAAGGGTCCGTTCACCACGCGCAGGTTGAACTGGTTCTCCACGGTCACCAGGTCCTCGGCACCGTCGCCGTCGACGTCCCCGACGGTCAGGCGTCCCTGGCGGCCGAGCCCGTCGTGCTCCTTCCCGGTGGCCAATGCGGCACTGCCGGACAGCCCCTGCGGGCCGCCCCACAGGACCTCGACCAGGCCGGAGTCGGTGCCGCCGTCGGCCGTGTCCTCGCCGCCCACACCGACGACCAGGTCCGCGTATCCGTCGCGGTCGAGGTCGGCGGTGCCGAGCGCGCTGCCGAACGCGTCGTCCGTCTCGGCGCTGCCGGGCACGCCGGCCGTGTTCTGGCTGAACACCTGCCTCTTCGTCGTCGTCAGCCCGTTCGCCGTGCCGTAGAGCACGGCGACGTAGCCGGCGCCCTTCTTGCCGCCGACGGTCGCGGCCGGGGCGGCCGTGGCGAGGTCGGCGTAGCCGTCGCCGTTGAAGTCGTCACGCGGACGCTCGGCGTTCGGCGTGGCGCTCGGGGGCGCGGCGTGGGCGGCCGGGACCGCCAGCGCGCCCGTGAGGAGGACGAGGCCGGTGGCCAAGGCGAGCCGGCCGCGGCGGGAACGGAAGCGCGCGCTCATCGGGTGAAGCCCGAGCCGAGGGCGGAGCCGTTCGCGCCCGTGCCGAGGGTGCCCGCGCCGAAGCTGACCGAGCCGGTGGCGGTGGGGGCGTTGACGGGGTTCGGGAACGCCCAGACTCCGCCGTCCCGGTTCTCACCGGTCGCACCGGCGAACAGCTCGGCCCGGCCGTCGCCGTTGACGTCGAGGAGCTTGGTCTCGGCGCCGAAGAAGTCGTTCTGCTCCGCCTCACCCGGGACGTTCTTGGTGTTCTGGCTCATGCTGAAGGCGCCGTTGCCGCTCAGCCCGGACTTGCCGCCGCGCAGGACGGTGACCTGGCCGGCCGCGTACACCTCTCCGATGGCCTCGCTCGCGCTGCCGGTGGAGACGTCCGCGTAGCCGTCCGCGTTGATGTCACCGACGGAGATGCCCCCGCCGAAGCCGTCGGCCCACTCCGCGTCGCCCGGCACACCGGGAGTGTTCTGCGTGATGATCGTCGTACGGGAGGTGTCGGGGCCGTCGGCCGAGCCGTGCACCACACCGATCTGGCCGCCCTTCAGCAGCGGGTCGTCCAGGTCGGTTTCGCCGAAGCCGTCGTTCGAACGGCCGATCACGAGGTCGGCGAACCCGTCCTTGTTCACGTCACCGATGCCGAGGTCCTCGCCGCCGCGCATGCGTGTGCCGTCAGGGTTCTTCAGCTCGACGGGCTTGCTCAGGCCGTCCGGTGTACCGCGCAGATAGACCGCGCGACGGTGCCTGTAGTCGGGGTCGTGCATGTCGTCGTCGCTGACGTCGTGGATGAGCGCGACCAGGTCGGTGACGCCGTCGTGGTCGACGTCGCCCGCGGCCACGTCGTCCGTGACGTACGCGGGTTCCAGGGCGAGGGTGCGGCTGCTCGCGGCGCCGGCGGTGCGGTCGAACGGCCCGGACAGCAGGCGGTTGCCGGTGGCGAGGTCCAGGTGGCCGTCGTTGTCGAAGTCGCCGAGCGCCGGGGTCTTCGAGTCGACCCGGTCCTCCTCGGTGCCGGTCGCGACGGCCGTACCGCCGGACAGACCCTGCTTCCCGCCCCACAGCACGGCGAGTGTGCCGGCGGCCGTGACGTCCCCGACGTCCTCGCTCGGGGCCCCCACGACCAGATCGGCGTAGCCGTCGCCGTCGAGGTCACCTGCGGCGATGCCCTCGCCGTAGTAGTCGTCGGCCTCCGCCGCACCCGGTATGCCCGGGGTGTTCTGGCTGATGACCTGCTTGTGGCCGAGGTCGAGTCCCTTGGCCGAGCCGTACACGACGGCCACGTATCCGGCCCGGGCCTTCCCGTCGACCTTGCCGTGCGAGTCGGCGACCGCCAGGTCCTGGTAGCCGTCGCCGTTGAAGTCGTCGTGGAGCTTCGACGCGGCGGCCGGGGCGGTGACGGCCGCGCCGGCGGCCTGCGCGGCCACCGGGGCGGTGACGGCGGCGGCGACGGCGATCGCCGCCGCGACTCCGATGCCTCGACCGATCCTGCGCTTGCTCGTGGACTGGGGCACGTACGTCAACTCCGTTGATCGCATGGGCAGTTGCTGAGCGGAGAGGAACAAGATCCTCATCCGCTCCGCCCTGTACGACATCCCGGAGAGCGACTTGGTTGCATCAAAGTCGGTCGCGAATTTGCTCTTTGTTAACTCAGAACGGCTCGAAGTCGTCGAACTCCTGCTGCGCCTCGTCCCTCTCGGCCTGCCGGTCCCTACGGCGCTGCGCGGCCGGGCGCTCTCCCTCGAACCGGTGGTCCTCGCCCCGTCGGCCCAGCATCTCCGCACCGGCCGTCAGGGACGGCTCCCAGTCGAAGACGACCGCGTTGTCCTCGGGTCCGATGGCGACGCCGTCGCCGCCCCGGGCACCCGCCTTCACCAGCGCCTCTTCGACACCGAGCCGGTTGAGCCGGTCCGCCAGGTACCCGACCGCCTCGTCGTTGTTGAAGTCGGTCTGCCGCACCCACCGCTCGGGCTTCTCGCCGCGCACCCGGAACAGGCCGTCGGCCTCGCGGGTCACGGTGAAGCCCGTGTCGTCGACGGCCTTGGGCCGGATCACGATCCGGGTGGCCTCGTCCTTCGGCTTCGCGGCCCGGGCCGTGGCCACCAGCTCCGCGAGTGCGAACGACAGCTCCTTCAGCCCCAGGTGCGCCACGGCCGACACCTCGAACACGCGGTAGCCGCGCGCCTCCAGGTCGGGCCGCACCATTTCGGCCAGGTCCTTGCCGTCCGGTACGTCGGTCTTGTTCAGGACGACGATCCGCGGGCGCCGGTCCAGCCCGCCGTACTGCCGCAGCTCCTCCTCGATGACGTCGAGGTCGGAGGCCGGGTCGCGGTCGGACTCCAGCGTGGCGGTGTCCAGGACGTGCACGAGGACACTGCACCGCTCCACGTGCCGCAGGAACTCCAGGCCCAGGCCCTTGCCCTGGCTGGCCCCGGGGATCAGCCCGGGCACGTCGGCGATCGTGTACACGGTCGAGCCGGCCGTGACGACACCGAGGTTCGGCACGAGCGTGGTGAAGGGGTAGTCGGCGATCTTCGGCCGGGCGGCGCTCAGCACCGAGATCAGGGACGACTTGCCGGCGCTCGGATACCCGACGAGCGCCACGTCGGCGACCGTCTTCAGCTCCAGGACGACGTCCCTCAGGTCCCCCGGCTCGCCGAGCAGCGCGAAGCCGGGCGCCTTGCGCCGCGCGGAGGCCAGCGCAGCGTTGCCGAGCCCGCCCCGGCCGCCCTGCGCGGCGATGAAGGACGTGCCGTGCCCGACCAGGTCGGCGAGGACGTTGCCCGCCTTGTCCAGCACCACCGTGCCGTCCGGCACCGCCAGCACCAGGTCCTGCCCGTCCTTGCCGGAGCGGTTGCCGCCCTCGCCGGGCTTGCCGTTGGTGGCCTTGCGGTGCGGGGAGTGGTGGTACTCGAGAAGCGTGGTGATGGACTGGTCGACGGTGAGGATCACGTCCCCGCCGCGACCGCCGTTGCCGCCGTCCGGTCCGCCCAGCGGCTTGAACTTCTCACGGTGGACGGAGGCACAGCCGTGGCCTCCGTTACCCGCGGCGACATGCAGCTCGACGCGGTCCACGAAGGTGGTCATGGGATGTGCCTCCAGTTACGTACGGGGTGTTCTCTGAGAACCAACACGCGAAAGGCGGACCCGCTTCCCGTGAGGGAAGTGAGGTCCGCCTCGCGAAAGTTTCCGGTCAGGCGACCGGAACGATGTTCACGACCTTGCGGCCACGGTGGGTGCCGAACTGCACCGAACCGGCGGCCAGGGCGAACAGCGTGTCGTCGCCGCCACGGCCGACGCCGGAGCCCGGGTGGAAGTGGGTGCCACGCTGACGGACCAGGATCTCACCCGCGTTGACGACCTGACCGCCGAAGCGCTTCACGCCGAGCCGCTGGGCATTGGAGTCGCGACCGTTCCGAGTGGACGATGCGCCCTTCTTGTGTGCCATTTCTCCTCAGTCCCTTACTTCGCAGCCGCGGGGATCTCAGTGACCTTGATCGCCGTGTACTGCTGGCGGTGGCCCTGACGACGGCGGTAGCCGGTCTTGTTCTTGTAGCGCAGAATGTCGATCTTCTGGCCCTTGTGGTGGTCCACGATCTCAGCCTGGACCTTGATGCCGGCCAGCACCCACGGGTCGCTGGTCACGGAGTCGCCGTCGACAACGAGCAGGGTCGAGAGCTCGACCGTGTCGCCAACCTGGGCAGTGGAAATCTTGTCAACCTCAACGATGTCGCCGACAGCAACCTTGTGCTGGCGACCACCGCTGCGCACGATGGCGTACACGCGGAACTCTCTCTCGCTCGGGGAAACGGCACCCCCGCAGGCCAGCCGCCCGACTCAGCGAGCAGCCTCTCCTGGGCGCCCGGCGCCCGGAGGGTGAGGTTTACGGGGATGTGACGCGTCATTCGACACGCCGACGGTCAAGGTTACGGGGCCCCGGCCAAGGGGGTCAAACCGAGGCCGGTCCGCCGCCTGTGCGACCGGTCACGCCGGTCGCACAGGGGCGGGATGTCAGCCCTCGTCGGTGGAGGCCGAGACGGAGGACGCGGACGACACCGTCTGCTCCGCCGCCACGGTCTTCTTCGACGCGGTCTTCTTCGCGGCGGTCTTGGTGGTCGCCGCCTTCTTGGCCGTCGTCTTCTTGGCCGCGGTCTTCTTCGCCGCAGTCTTCTTGGTGGCGGCCTTCTTCGCCGTGGTGGCCTTCTTGGCCGTCTTGCGGGCCGTCTTCTTGGCCGGAGCAGCCTCCTCGGCGGGCGCCTCCGCGGCGACCTCGGCGGCCGGGGCTCCGGCCTCCGACGCCTCCTCCGCTGCCGACGACACGACCACGACGGCCGCCTCCTCGGACGCGGTGGACGCGGTGGGCTTGCGCACGGCGCGGCGCCGCGGACGGGCCGGGGCGGCGCTCTCGGCGGGCACCTCGGCGGCCGGCTCGGGCTGTTCGGCCTGCTCCGGCGCCTCCGTGGCTTCGGACGCGGCGGGTGCGGTCTCGGCGACCGTCACCACGGTCGCCTCCGCCCCCGCCGGGGAACCGGCCGGCGCGGACACCTTGCGCGTCGCCCGCCGACGGCCACGGCCCTTGGGCGCGGCCTCCTCGGCGGCCGGGGCCGCTTCGGCTACGGCGGCCGGGACCTCGACGACCGGGTCCTCGACGGCCATCGGCTCGGCGTGCGCCTCGGCGGCCGGCTCCGGCTGCACCGGACGGGCGACCTCCTCGGCGGCGGTCACGTCCTGAGCCGTCGGCCCCTCGGCCTCGGCCTGCTCGGCCTTGCCCCGGCCCTTCCTGGCCTTCGGCTCCGCCGCCTCACCGCGCGGCGCACCCGCCGGAGCGGACGCCCGCCGGCTCGCCCGGCGCCGCGTACGCCCACGCCCGGCCGCGGCCTCCGCCTCGGCGGCGCTGCTGTACAGCTCCTCGTCGGGCTCGAAGGACGGCTCGGGCAGGGCGATCGGCTCGGCGATCTCGGCACCGACCTCCGCCTCGGTCTCCGCCTCCTGCTCGGCGGTCTCGACGGCGGCCGCCTCGTGCGTGTGCGGCTGGTCGGCACCGGCACGCGCGCGCTTCTTGCGCTTGCCGCCGCCTCCGCCACCGGCGCCGGTCGGCTGCTCCATGTGCACGATGACACCGCGGCCGTTGCAGTGGACGCAGGTCTCGGAGAAGGACTCCAGCAGCCCCTGCCCGACCCGCTTGCGGGTCATCTGCACGAGCCCCAGTGAGGTCACCTCGGCCACCTGGTGCTTGGTCCGGTCCCGGCCCAGGCACTCCAGCAGACGCCGCAGCACCAGGTCCCGGTTGGACTCCAGCACCATGTCGATGAAGTCGATGACGATGATGCCGCCGAGGTCGCGCAGCCGCAGCTGGCGCACGATCTCCTCGGCCGCCTCCAGGTTGTTCCTGGTGACGGTCTCCTCGAGGTTGCCACCCTGACCGGTGAACTTGCCGGTGTTGACGTCGACGACGACCATCGCCTCGGTCCGGTCGATCACCAGCGAGCCGCCGCTGGGCAGCCAGACCTTGCGGTCCAGTGCCTTGGCGAGCTGCTCGTCGATCCGGTACGTGGCGAAGACGTCGACCTCGGAGGTCCACTTCGACAGCCGCTCGGCCAGGTCGGGGGCGACGTGCGAGACGTACCCGTGGATGGTCGACCAGGCGTCGTCACCGCTGACGACGACCTTGGAGAAGTCCTCGTTGAAGATGTCGCGCACGACCCGGACGGTCATGTCCGGCTCGCCGTACAGCAGCGTCGGAGCGTTGCCGCTCTTGGCCTTCTTCTGGATGTCCTCCCACTGCTGCTGCAGCCGCTCGACGTCCCGGCGCAGCTCGTCCTCGCTCGCGCCCTCGGCGGCGGTGCGCACGATGACGCCCGCGTCCTCGGGGACGATCTTCTTGAGGATGGTCTTCAGCCGGGCCCGCTCGGTGTCGGGCAGCTTGCGGCTGATGCCGGTCATCGAGCCCTCGGGGACGTACACGAGGTAACGGCCCGGGAGGGAGACCTGGCTGGTCAGACGCGCGCCCTTGTGTCCGATCGGGTCCTTGGTGACCTGGACGAGCACGGACTGGCCGGACTTCAGGGCGGACTCGATGCGGCGCGGCCCGTTGGCCATGCCCAGTGCCTCGAAGTTGACCTCACCGGCGTACAGCACGGCGTTGCGGCCCTTGCCGATGTCGATGAAGGCGGCCTCCATCGACGGCAGCACGTTCTGGACCTTGCCCAGGTAGACGTTGCCGACGTACGAGGTCGACTGCTCCTTGTTGACGTAGTGCTCGACGAGCACGTTGTCCTCGAGGACGCCGATCTGCGTACGGTCGCCGTGCTGGCGGACGACCATCACGCGCTCGACGGCCTCGCGCCGGGCCAGGAACTCGGCCTCGGTGATGATCGGGACGCGTCGGCGGCCCTGCTCGCGGCCTTCGCGGCGGCGCTGCTTCTTGGCCTCCAGACGGGTCGAGCCCTTGATGGACTGCACCTCGTCGGACGGCTCCGCACCCTTTTCCCGCGCGGGACGGGGCTCGCGGACCTTGACGACCGTGCGCTCCGGGTCGTCCTCGGAGGTCTCGGACTCGGTGCCGCTGTCACCGGCACGGCGACGGCGGCGACGGCGCCGGCGGCTGCTGCTGGAGCCGCCCCCGCCGGACGACTCGTCACGGTCGGCGGCCTCGTCGGACTCCTCGTCCTCCTCGGCCGTGTCCTCGGCGTCCTGTGCTGCGGCGCCCTGCTCGGACTCGTCGTCCGCGGACTCGTCGGAGTCGGCCGAGTCGCCACGCCGACGGCGGCGACCGCCCCGGCGACGGCGGCGGCGCGAGCCGCTCCCCTCGGACTCCTCCTGCTCGTCGCCGTCGGCGGAGTCCTCGGCGTCCTCGGACTCGTCGTCGGCGCTCTGCGCGGCAGCGGCCTCGGCGGCCGGGGCCTCGGGCTCGTCTGCGGCACCCCGGCGGCGACGCCGGCGGCGCGAACCGCCGGACTGCTCCTCGCGAGGGGCCTCGGCGGACGCGGACTCCTCCGTCTCCTCGGGCTCCTCCGTCACGGCCGCCTCGGCGGCGGCAGCGGCGGCGGCCCGCTCCGGCGTCTGGAACTGGGGCTCGGTGAACACGGGCGCCTGGAACACGGCGACGGCCGGACGCGCGGGGCGCGCGGCCGACTCGCTCTCACCGGCGGCCGTGTCCGTGGCCGCGGCGGCGGACTTCGAGGACCTGGCGGACCTGGAGGTCTGGGCAGGCTCGGCGAAACCGCCGGCGGCCCTGCGGGCGACCCGACGACGACGCCGCGGGGCAGCGTCCTCGGTGGCCTCGGCGGCCTCGGCGGGTTCCGCGGCAGGGGTGGCCTCGGCGGGGGCCTCGGGCGCGGGCGCGGCCTCGGAGGCGGGTGCCTCGGTGGCGCGGGTGGGCTCGGTGGCGGGGTTCTCGGTCACAGGTGCCTTCGCCTCCTCGGCGTTGCCTTCCGGCGCACCGGCGGGCGCGGACGCCCGCCGCGAGGCACGGCGACGGGTCCGACGCGGGGCGGCGTCCTCGGAGACCTCGGCGGATGCGGTGGTCTCGGCGGATGTGGTGGCCTCGGCCTCTTCGGCGGGTCCGTCGGTCACGACCGCCGGCGCCGTCTCGGGCGTCTCCGCCGGAGCCGCAGCAGGCGAGGTCACCGTGCGCGTCGCACGACGCCGGGTCCGCCGGGGAGCGGCGTCCTCGGACACCGCGGCGGAGGCGGCGGGGGTGGAGACCTCGGCCTGCTCCGACGCCTCGGAGCCGGCCGGAGCGGCGGCGGTCACCGGGACGACGGTCTCGGCGGCCTCCGTGGCCTCCGGAGTCCCGGCGGGTGCGGACGCGCGACGGACCGCGCGGCGCCGCTTGCGAGCGGCGGGCGCGGCCTCTTCGGCGCTCTCGGTGGCTTCGGGGGCCTCGGCGGCCTGCGCGGCCTCGGACGTCTCGTCCGTCTCCGCGGCGGCCTCCTCGGCTTCCACAGCCTCGGCGAGTTCCTCGGGATCGGCGGCCGGTATGGCCGGCGCGACGGTCTCCACCGGGGCGTCGGAGGTGCCGCCGACGGGGGGACCCGCCGGGCGGGACGCGGCACGGCGCCGCCGGCGAGGCGGCAGGGTGTCGCTGGGGGTGTTCTGTTCGGAGCCCGTTGAGGACTCTGCGGTCTCGGTCGGTTCGAGCATGCGGGCTTTTCTCCCGTCAGGCTCCCGGGCGCCGCACCTGGTCCGGCGATGCCGGTGACGTCCGCGGCTCGCGCTGTGCGCGTCGCCGCCGTCCGGGGCGCGGGCGCCGCACGGGAGCTCTCCGTGTCCTGTCTCGCCGGTTCCGTACGCCGAATGCGTACGGCCTGGCGAAAGTCTGCTGGTCGGTACGCTGCCCGACCCAGGTGGCTCCCGAGTCCGAGGGCGGCGCTACGACGTCCGTCCCTTCGCGGAACCTTCCTTACGCCGGCGCCGTCGCGGCGGCAGTCGGTTCGGCCGTTGAGTGGGCCTCCGCTGCCTCGCGGTCGGGCGCGAGCGGGTCGGTCACCGTGCCGGTCTCTTCATCGAACAGCCCCTGCGCCAGCCTGGTCACCGCTGCGGGGACCGGCGGCGCCAGGTCGGCCACGGCGCGAAGACCGGACAGGACGTCGTCGGGTCGTACGGCAGGCGTCACGTGCCGAACAACCAGCCGCAGTATCGCACAGGGCTGGTCGGTCGGCCTATCAGCCTGCGAACTGTGCGTTTCCGTGAGGTCCGGGATCTCCAGGCTCACCACGGCCGCGCGGGCGTCGAAGGTGCGGATGCCGTTCTTGGCTTGGCGCTGGACCTCGACGGTCTCGGCCGCGGTGAAGGCGTCCGCCGCGCGGCGGGCCTCCTCCGGCGGCACACCGTCCAGCCGCAGCTCCCATACGGAAGCCGTCAGCCGGTCGGCGAGTCCCGAGGTCCGGGCCTCGACCGCCTCGACGATGTCGAGCCCGGTGGGCATCGACGCGTCGAGAAGGGCCCTGAGCTGCTCCGGATCACGCGATGCGGTGAGCGCGATCTCCAGGAATTCCGCCTCACTGCCCGTGCCGGTGGGTGCGGCATTGGCGTACGACACCTTCGGGTGCGGTGTGAAGCCCGCCGAGTAGGCCATCGGCACCTCGGCACGGCGCAACGCACGCTCGAAGGCGCGCTGGAAGTCACGGTGGCTGGTGAACCGGAGGCGGCCGCGCTTGGTGTAGCGCAGTCGGATGCGCTGCACCGCGGGTGCGGGCGGCGGGCCTTCGGGCTGTCGCTTGCCCAGTGTCGTTCAGTCCTTCGTGAGAGCGGTCGTACTGCTACCAAGAGTACGTGTCCCGCGCCCCGAAGGTTCCCCGCGGTCGACGGGCCGGGGCCGCTGCGGCTCACCGAAGAGCATCCGCCGGAAGTCGGCACGGGCCTGCCGTACGGACTCCCGGGCGGTGGCCAGGGCCTGCCGGGTGGCGCGCCCCACGCTGCGGGCGGCGTCGGCGGCGGGCCGCAGGACGGTGTCCCGCACGACGTGTCCGACCGGTGTCAGCACACTGCGGTACACCCACCGCACCGGCTCGACGAAGATCCACCGGAAGAGGGTGCCGAGGAATCGCCCGACGGCGAGCGAGAGGTGCCCGGCGACGCGCCACGCGTGCCCGAGGGCGTCACCGATCTCCCGTCCGATGACGGCGAGGACCCTGCCGACGGGGGCGAGAACCCAGCGCCAGAGCGCGAGCGCGGGCAGGACGAGCAGGATCCGGGTGATCCAGTAGAGGACCATTCCGATGCCGGTGACGATCGCGCTCACCAGCCACACCAGCCCCCTGCCGCACCAGGCGATCGCACGCCCGACGGGTGCGAGCACCCAGGTGTGGAGCCACAGGGCGGGGACGACGACGAGGTACCGCGCGAGCCAGGCCAGGGCCGTGTACACCCCGATCCCGGTCGCGGCGAGCACGGCGCCGAGCCCCTTGAGCACCCACATCACGGCCCGCCCGACCGGCGCGAGCAGGTACGCGTACACCCAGCCGAGCGCGGCCCCGACGCCCTTGGCGACCCACACGACCGCGTGCCCCACCGGTGTCAGCACGAACCGGTACAGCCACCCCAGCGGCACGACCACGAGCACGTACCCGAGCCACCCGAGGGCCTTGCCCACCGGCACGACGACGTACCGCCACAGCCCCACGAACGGCCAGACGAACACCGCCCGCCCGAGCCACAGCAACGCCCGCCCCACCGGCCGGAACAGCGCGTCGTTCAGGAACCGCCCGGCCACGACGAGCGCGTCCCACACCATCCGCACGGGGACGACCAGCACGAGCACGATGATCCGCACGGGAATCCGGATCGCGACGGCGAGACACCCCTCGGGCGCGGCGCCCCCACGCACGGGTGGCGCGGTCGGTTCGGGCACCCTCTTGCGCAGGTCGACCCGCGCCTCGGAACCCTCGCGGGCCGGCTTCTCCACATCCATACCGTCGAAGACGCCTCAGCGTCCCGTTCGGATCCCCCGTTCCCGCTCCTTCAGCCGTCCACGCCGTCGGACTCCCAGCGCAGCAGGTCCCCCGGCTGGCATTCCAGTACTTCGCAGAGCGCGGCGAGGGTCGAGAAGCGGACCGCCTTGGCGCGGCCGTTCTTGAGGACCGCCAGGTTGGCGGGGGTGATGCCGACGCGTTCCGCGAGCTCGCCCACGGACATCTTCCGTTTGGCCAGCATCACGTCGATGTCGACGGCGATCGGCATCAGATGACCTCTTCCAACTCGGCCCGCATCCGGGCCGCTTCGATATCGCGTGCGACGGCCTGCGCGAGCAGCATGCGCAGCACGAGCACGACCAGCGCGACGCCCGGCACGGCCACGACGCCCCCGCACAGCAGCAGGACCACCCTGGGAGCGACGGCCTCGCCGGGCGCGAGGACGACCGCGAGGGCGAAGACCAGCAGGGCGGCCGCCACGAACGCGCCGATCACGATGTGCACGTACCGGAAGGCGGCGGTGGAGAACACCGTCCCGCGGCGCACCATCGTCACCAGCCGCCACACACAGACCACAACGACCTGGGCCGTCACGATACCGAGGATCGTGATCACGAGGATCGGGGTGCGGAGGTACGCGTGATCCGGGTTCAGGCCGTCCAGATCGACGGCCAGCTTCCCCATCACCACTCCTTCGATCGAACCACGATGAAAATCTATCGAAATTCGATAGGCCGCGCAAGTGGGCAGGAAGTGGGGAGCCCTCCCCGGGGAAACATGGCACGGTGGGCAGAGAGCACGCCGAGGCGACGACCGAGGGAGAAGCACCGTGGAATGGCGCGTGTTCGCGCAGGAGATGGCTTTCATGGCGCGGGACCTGCTCGCTCAGCAGTCCGTCGATGCCACCCTCGAGCACATCACCGACTCGGCCACGAAGCTCGTGGCGGGATGCGACGCGGCCGGCATCCTGCTCCTGCACGGCAAACGGGTGGAGACGCTGGCTCCCACGTCCGATCTGGTCGTCAAGAGCGATCAGTTGCAGGAACGCCTGGCGGAGGGCCCCTGCTTCGACGCGGCCCGCAGCGACACCGCGGAGCGGATCTACCGCATCACCGACTTCACCGACGAGCAGCCGCGCTGGCCCGCGTACGCCGAGCAGGCCCGTGACCTGGGCGTGGGCAGCATGATGGGCTTCCTGCTCTACACCGAGGACGAGGATCTCGGCGCCCTCAACCTCTACTCCGGCCGCCCGGGAGCCTTCACGGAGGACAGCGAGACGGCGGGCTGGCTGCTGGCCTCGCACGCCGCCGTCGCCTTCTCCAGCGCCCGCAGCCACGCCCAGCTGGAGCAGGCCGTCGCCACCCGTCACGTCATCGGCGAGGCCATGGGCATCCTCATGGGCAGCCACCACCTCACAGAGAAGGAGGCCTTCGACGTGCTGCGCCGCTTCTCCCAGGAGAAGAACATCAAGCTCCGCGAGGTCGCCCGGCGGGTCTGCGAACAGGGCCGCCTCGCCTGACGGCTCCCCCAGCACATGGCTGAACTGGGGGAACCTGGGCCGAGCCGGTCCCCCGGGGGAACGTCACCGACCCCGCTTACTGAGCGGGTCCCCCGGAGGAGCGACCTCACCCCTCGGTCCGCTCAGTCTTCTCGCGCGTACGGCACGACGGTGATCCGGTCGATCAGCGGCGCGTAGCGGGAGCGGAGCAGCACCCCGGGGAAGGTGTCCGAGGCGTAGGTGGTGCCGTCGTAGTTCGGCAGTTCCTCGGAGCGGAAGCCGATCGTGTTCTTCCCCTTCCTGAGCTGGACCGGGACGGTCAGCTCCCAGAAGTTGTTCTGGTGGAAGCTGTGCGGGAAGCCGACGCGCCGCGGCGGGCCGCCGTTGACGCTGATGTCGGCGTGGCGGGCGAGCGGGTCCGGGTTGTAGTGCGTGGCCTCGGACTGCTCCGGGTTGGAGTAGCGGACGCGCAGCGCGTACAGGCCGGCCCGGTCGGCCGTGGCGGTGAACGTCGCGGTGTTGCCGTTGCCGGGCTCGCCGCCGATGCCGTTGATCGCCGTGCCGTCGGTGGCCAGGGAGAGCGGGGTGAGCGTGGCCGAGCCCGCGAGCTCGGCGTCCCCGGCCTCGTAGGTGCGCGTCGGCAGCTTGCCCTCGCTCGGTGTGACCGTCAGACGGTCGAGGAGGGTCGTGGCCCGGCCGCCGGTCACGGTCACCTTGTTGACGCCGCCCGAGAGGGACACGGCCACGCTGCTCCGCTTCCCGGCCAGGCGCAGCACGTCGTGCCCGTTGACGGAGAGCCGGGCGCCGGTGCCGCCGAGGGTGTCGGCCCTGAGGGTGGCCTCGCGGTCGGCGGGTGAGTAGACCCAGAACGTGGCCGTCTGGCCCTTCGCGAGCCGGAGCGCGCCCGCACCCGACTGCGTCGGCAGGTCGTGGACGGGCCGCGCCCCGCCGGCCGGCCAGGCCAGCTCGCCCTCGTACACCTGGGTGCGGGCCGAGGCGTCCGGCAGAGACAGGGTGAGGCGGTCGACGATGGCGTCACCCTTGGTGGCGCGCTTGCCGTCGAGGCTCTTCGCGGCGAGCGTCAGGGTGTGCCTGCCCTTGGTGAGCTTCACCTGGGTGTCGGTGTGGTCCCAGACCACCCATTTGTAGCCGAGCGGCAGGTGCAGTTCCCGCTCGCTGTCCGCCTTGCCGTCCACGCGCAGGAAGACATTGGTCGGGCCCTGCTCCTTCACCTTGTCGAAGGTGTTGAGGGAGTTGGCGAAGACGCTCAGGTCGTAGGTGCCGTCCTCGGGCACGTCCACGGTGAAGTCCAGCGTGACGTCCGAGCCGGTGCGCAGACCGCCCACGTCGTAGCCGCCGGAGGTGTAGAACTTCGACACGTCGCGGGGCGAGCCCTCCGGGCCGTTCCTGGACCAGCCGGACCCGGTGTGGGCGGCGTCCTCCGCCTCGTACGAACCCTGCCAGCGCACAGGCGGGGACTGGGTGCTCCTGGCCTTCCCGGCCGGGCTGAGGACGATCTCGTAGGCCGAGGACTCCTTCAGCTTCGGCAGCGCGCCGTCGCCGAAGTCGACCACCACCGTGCCGTCGTCAGCGACCGTCAGGTTCTGCTCCGCGAGCAGCTTCGGGCCGGAGTTGTCGCCCACCTGCCCGCTCCAGTCGATCTCCTTCACCCAGGCGTGCACGCGGTCGCCGAACAGCTTCTTCGGAACGCCCGCGAAGGTGATGTGCCCCTTGCCGGTGGAGCCGCCGAAGATCAGCCGGGACTGCTTCTTCTTCTCGTCGAGCGTGGCAACGCCCTGCATGGTGTAGTTCTCGCCCGGGAACGGCGGGGTCACCTTCACCGTGTGCCCGCTCATCGAGGCGTACGAGTTGAGCAGCCACCACTGGCCGTTGCCGCGGTTCGACTGCACCGCGGAATCGGAGAGGTTGCCGTCGATGTTCCAGTACGCGATGTCGGCGTCGACCTTGGACTCCTCGATCGCGGACACCCACTGGATCATCTGGCCGGGCACCGAGGTGTGGTAGTTGAAGGCGTACTCGTTGATGTTGACGGGCAGTTCGGTGCCCGCCTTGTCCGTGCCCTTGAACAGGTCCTTCTCCCACGCCCGGTACTTGGCGACGCTCGCCCGCACCGCCTCCGGGTGGCTCAGCTCGTGCCAGGTGATGACGTCCGGCAGGGTGCCGGCGGCCAGGGTGTGGGTGAGGAAGCCCTTCACCTGGTCGTACAGGACGCTGGTGTTGGGGCCGGCGATACGGGCCTCGGGCATCTTGCCCTTGATGAGCTGGTAGAAGTCGTCCCAGGCGGCGAAGAAGTCGTCGGGGTCGTCGAGCCAGCTGACCTTGTCGTAGCTCCACTCGCCGGTGCCGAACATGTTGCCCTCGGGCTCGTTGAACGGCACGAAGACGACGTTGTCCTGGTACTGCTTCGGCAGCTTGAGAACCTGGTCGACCTGCTGGGCGACCTTCTCCCTGTAGAGCTTCAGCTTCTCCTCGGGCGTGTCGCCCGGCCACTGGTACGGGAAGCCGCGGTGGATGTCGGTCATGTAGATGTACACATCGCCGTCGGTGGAGTCGGCCAGCGGCTTGACCACCTCCAGCGCGTCGGCACCGGGGTGCTGCGGGCCGTCCTGCGCCTTGGTGGAGACCGTGCGCAGGCCCATGCCCTCCATGAGGTTGTTGGTGGGGACGTCCGGTCCGTACACGCCGTAGAGGGTGCCGGAGGCGCCGCCGTGGAACGCGCCGGTGTCCGAGGCGAGGTCGACGGTGAGCTGCCCCTCGCGGACCACGGTGACGGTGGCCTTCACCGCGCGTCCGGCCGCGGTCCCGGCCACCGTGAAGGTGCCCGGCTTCGCGTACTTCTCGGACGGTACGGCGTCCCAGGTGACCGGTGTGTCCCGGTCGTAGCCGTCGGAGAAGGAGGCGCGGGCGGCGGGCGGGAGGGACGGGGCGGTCCCGGTGGTGGTACGGACCTCGAAGGACGTCTTCGAGAGCTCCTGGACGGTCGGCACGGCACCGACCGTACCGGCCACCTGCTCGGCGCTCAGCGCCGCGTGCCACACGGTGAAGTCGTCGATCGCGCCCTTGAGCAGCGGGTCCGGGTAGAGGGACTTGCCGATGTAGCCGGCGGCGGTGGCCGAACGCTCCAGCAGGTCCTTGGCCTTGATGCCGGTCCCGGCGGAGGAGACCGCCACGCCGTCGAGGTAGGTGGTGAGCCGGCCCGCGGAGGTGTCGAGGGTGACGGTCACCGTCCGCCACTCGTCCGCGGGGAGCGGCGCGTAGCCGCGCACCTGTGCCTCCGCGCCCCCGCCGCCGGTGGTCACGGAGGTCTGGAACAGCCCGCTGCCGTTGTACGGGGTGCTGAAGAGGTACTTGGTGGTGTCGGTGCCCAGATCGAAGATCCGCTGCCAGGGCGACGTGCCGCCGCTCCACTTCACGCGCGCGGAGACCGTCAGGTCGGCCGCGTCACCGACCACTTCGCGGGGCAGGCGGACGTACGCGCCGCTGGAGTCGGCCGCACCGCCGGGCAGGGCGAGGGCCTTGCCCCCGGCCGTGCCCTCGACGGACCGGGCGGTGGAGGCGTTCACCAGGTCTGCCGTCAGGCCGTTGCCGGAACTGTCGGCGATCTTCCCGGCGGCCATGTCGTCCTGGTCGAAGGTGTATCGGGCGGCGGGCCGGGGTGGCTCCGCCGCGTGCGCGGGGACGGCCGGTGCGGCCAGCAGGCCCGCACCGACGGTCAGGGCCACGGCGGCCGGGGCCCGGCGCCGCCTGGATCTGTCAGCGGATGGCATGGGTGGCATGGATGGCGTCCTCAATCGTCGGGGATCGTCGAACCGGTTCGATTCGGGCGGCAGGCGGAGACGCGAGGTGGGTGACGTTGGTGGGCTCGGGGAGGGGAGGGCAAGCCCGGGAAACGGGATCGCCATGTCGAACCGGTTCGGGAAGCTAGCACCGGTACCCCGGGCCAGCAATCCCTTCGACACCGGGATCTTGTCGGCTTTCGCGCCCGGCCTGCGAAGTTCGATCCGGGTATTGACAGGCGTCCGGGCAGTTCCTACGTTCCCTCCATGCGAACCGGTTCGACGACGACCCGGTCAGCGTCGAACCGGTTCGAGCACCTTCGAGCAAGGAGTGGCCGTGAACATCGGTGAGATCGCCCGCCGGGCCGGTGTCTCGCGGAGCACCGTGTCCTACGCGCTGAGCGGCAAGCGCCCGGTGTCCGACGACACCCGCCGGAAGATCCAGCAGGTCGTCGACGAACTCGGCTACCGGCCCAGCGCCAGTGCCCGTGCCCTGGCCAACGGGCGGACCAGCACCCTCGGCCTGGTCTTCCCGCCGGCTGGAACCCACTACACGGGGATGCAGCTGGACTTCATCGGCAGCGTGGTGGAGGCCGCCGCGGTCTACGACTACGACGTGCTGCTGTCCCCCAGCGGCGTGGACAGCGACCGTTCCTTCCAGCGCCTGCTGGGTGAGCGGCGGGTCGACGGCGCGATCCTGATGGAGATCAGGCTGGAGGACGACCGGGTGGACCACCTGGCCGCCCTGGACTTCCCCTCCGTCGCCATCGGCCGTACCGCTCGCCCCGAGGGCAGTTGGTGGGTGGGCCTGGACCACATCGCCCTCGTGGAGGCGTGCGTCCATCACCTGGCGGATCTCGGCCACCGCCGGATCGCCTTCGTCAACCGTCCGGAGCAGTTGCTGCGGGCCGGGTACGAGTCCGCGCACCGCGGCCTCGACGGTTTCACCAAGGCCGCGGCCGAACGCGGGCTGACCGTCCGCACCTACTGCTGCGGGGACGACGCCGCCTCGGGCCAGGCCTGTGTGGAACGGATCCTGCACGACGACCCGGCCACCACCGGCCTGGTCACGCTGAACGAGGCCGCGCTGGGCGGCCTGTACCGGGGGCTGGCCCAGGCCGGCCGCCATGTCCCGCGCGACTTCTCCGTCACCGGGGTCGTGGCCGCCCGCTGGGCGGAGACGGTGACACCTCAGCTCACGGCGGCGGACGTACCCGCGGCCGACCTGGGCCGGCTCGCCGTCGACCTGCTGGTGGAGCGGCTCGACCATCCCGGCGCCCCGCCCCGGCACCACCTCCTCACCCCGCCCATCTCCCTTCGGGCCAGCACCGGGCCCGCGGGAGCCGCGCCCGGCGCGGGCACTCCCTGATCGACACCCACCTCCTCTCCTCCCGTCACACGCCCTGACGGCGGTGCCGTTCGGCGTGCCCACCTTCAGCAGCCCTCGCCTCGGCACCCGCATGCCCGACACAAAGGACCCCGCGATGAACAGCTTCTCCAGACGGCGCCGCCTGACCGCCGCGGCCCTGACCGCCCTGGCCGTCGCCACCAGTGCCACCGCCTGCGGATCCGGCTCGGCGGGCACCGGGACGAAGGCCGCCGACGACGGCAGGTACACGATCTGGGACCCGTACCCGCAGTTCGCCAAGGGCTCCGCGTGGGTGAAGCTGCTGGACGCCTGCGGCAGCGAGGCCGGGGTGAAGATCAAGCGGACCGGCTTCGACACCGGCGACCTGGCCAACAAGACGCTGCTCGCCGCCCAGCAGGGCAACTCCCCGGACGTCCTCGTCGTCGACAACCCGGTGGTGTCGACCCTGGCCGAGGCGGGCGTGCTCACCACCACCGACGACAGCAAGCTCGACACCTCGGGCGTGGACCCCAACCTGCTCGCCGCCGGCCAGTCGGACGGCAAGACCTACGGCACCCCGATCGGTGCCAACACCCTCGCCCTCTACTACAACAAGAAGGTCCTGAAGGAAGCCGGGGTGGACATATCCACCGTCAAGGACTGGGCGTCGCTGACGGCCGCGCTGGCCAAGGTCGAGCGGGCCGGGAAGAAGGGCATCACCTTCTCCGCGATCGGCACCGAGGAGGGCAGCTTCCAGTTCCTGCCGTGGTTCTGGGGCTCCGGCGCCGAGCTGACCGACGTCGACTCGGCCGCGGCCGTCTCCGCGCTCTCCCTCTGGAAGGACTGGCTGGACAAGGGCTACGCCCCCAACTCGGTGCTCAACAACACCCAGACCACCAGCTGGCAGGAGTTCGCGACCGGCGACTACGCCTTCGCGGAGAACGGCACCTGGCAGCTCGCCGCCGCCAAGAAGGCCGGCTTCGACTTCGGTGTCCTGCCCATCCCGGCATCCAGGGGAGGCAGCGCCGCGGCCCCGACGGGCGGCGAGTTCGTCACCGTCCCGGTGCAGAGCGACACCGGCCGCTACAGCACCACGCGCAAGCTCGCGACCTGCCTGACCAGCACCAAGAACCTGTACGACACCGACACCACCCTCTCCTACGTCGCGCCCACCAGCGAGGTCCAGGACCAGCAGGTGGCGGCCGACCCCGCCCTCAAGCCATGGGTGGACGCGGTCAAGTCGGCCAAGGGCCGCACCAGTGACGACCTGGGCACCAAGTACCCCAAGATCTCCGAGCAGTTGTGGAAGGCCGTGCAGTCCGCCCTCAGCGGCTCCAAGTCGCCGAAGGACGCGCTCGCCACCGCCCAGTCCGCGGCCGAGTGACCATGGACCGAGGTCATCCGACGATCCACCCGAGGCAGTGGGCCGCCTGGGCCTTCCTCACCCCGGTGACGCTGTACCTCGTCCTCTTCTACGCCTATCCGCTCTACCGCAACCTCGACCTGAGCCTGCGCGACTACACCGTCCGCTCCTTCGTCCAGGGTGACGCGCCCTTCACCGGCCTGCACAACTACCGGACCGTCCTCGACGACCCGGCCTTCGCGCCCGCCCTGCTCCACACCGTGGTGTTCACCGCCGTGTGCCTGGTCTTCCAGTACGTCATCGGCCTGGCGCTCGCGGTCTTCTTCCACCAGCACTTCCGGCTCTCCGCCACGCTGCGGGCCCTGTTCCTGGTGCCCTGGCTGCTGCCGCTGATCGTGTCGGCCTCCACCTGGTCGTGGCTGTTCAACAGCGACTCCGGGCTGGTCAACGCCCTGCTGAGCAGCGTCGGCATCGGCCCGGTGAACTGGCTGACCTCGCCCTCCTGGTCGCTCGCCTCCGTGATCATCGCCAACATCTGGATCGGCGTCCCGTTCAACCTCGTGGTGCTCCACAGCGGCCTGCAGTCCATCCCGGCCGGCCTGTACGAGGCCGCCGCCCTCGACGGGGCGGGTGCCTGGCGGCGGTTCCGGAGCATCACCTTCCCGCTGTTGCGGCCGGTGTCCGCGATCACCCTGCTGCTCGGGCTGGTCTACACGCTCAAGGTCTTCGACATCATCTGGATCATGACCAAGGGCGGCCCGGCCGGAGCGTCCACGACCTTCGCCACCTGGTCCTACCAGCTCGGCTTCGGCAATCTGCTGCCCGCCTTCGGCCCGGGCGCGGCCGTCGGCAACCTGCTGGTGGTGGCCGCCCTGGTGTTCGGCCTGGTCTACGTCCGGGTGCAGAGAAAGCAGGCGCTCTCATGAGCCGGAACGGCAAGCGCACGTGGGGAGGCTGGACAAAGACGACCCTCGGCGTCCTGCTGACCGGGATCATGCTCTTCCCGGTCTACTGGATGCTGAACGTGTCCCTCACCCGCCCCCAGGCCCTGCGCAAGAGCCCGCCGGACCTGCTCCCCGTCCACGGCACCCTGGCCGGCTACCGCACCGTCCTCGACGAGCAGTTGCCCTACCTCGGCACGAGCCTCGTCATCGGCCTGGGCACCGTCGCCCTGACCGTGGCCCTGTCCGCCCCCGCCGGCTACGCGCTGGCGAAACTGCGCCCACGCGGCGGCGGCATCCTCACCTTCGTGCTGCTCGCCGCCCAGATGATCCCCGGCATCATCATGGCGATGGGCTTCTACGCCATCTACCTCCAGCTCGGCCTGCTCCAGTCCGTCCCCGGCCTGATCGTCGCCGACTCCACCCTGGCCGTCCCCTTCGCGGTCCTCATCTTCACCGCGTTCATGTCCGGCATCCCCGACGAACTGCTCCAGGCGGCGCGGACGGACGGCGCCGGCCCCTGGCGCACCTTCCGGTCGATCGTCCTGCCGATGAGCCGCAACGCCGTCGTCACCGTGTCGCTGTTCGCGTTCCTGTGGTCCTGGTCCGACTTCGTCTTCGCGAGCACCCTCGTCAACGGCGGCGCGCGGGAGCCGATCACCCTCGGCATCTACCACTACATCGGCAACAACAACCAGGAGTGGAACGCGATCATGGCCACCGCCGTCGTGGCCTCGCTGCCGGCCGCGGTCATCCTCGTCCTGGCCCAGCGCTATGTCGCCGCCGGCGTGACGGCCGGCGCGGTCAAGGACTGACCCGGTGTGGTCAAGGACCGGTCCAGTGTGGTCAAGGACCGGCCTCCGCACGATCCCTGCTCGAGAAACGAGTGCCCCTTCATGACCGCCGACCGCTCCGGCCCGGCCTTCTCCGTCCAGGACATCCCGTTCAGCACGTACGGGTCCTGGTTCGACATCTCCCCCGTGGTGGCGGAGAAGACGTACGCCGAAGACCTCCACCTCGTCTCGCACCAGAACGGCATGCACGCCGTCCTGACCCTGACGCCGCTCGACCGGGCGACGGGCGAGCGGGCCGAGACCCGGGTGGAGGCCACCCCGGGCCTGCTGAGCTGGATCGGCGTCAGCGGGGCCGGCCGCGTGGACCTCGCCTACGAATCGCCGGACACCGTACGCCTGCGCGGCACGGCCCTGTCGCTGCGCGTCTCCGCGGCAGCCCCCACCCTGACCCCCTTCAGCGGCACGTACTTCTTCCGCGAAGCGGCCACCGAGGCCTACGTCTTCACCTCGTACGAGACCGGCCGCCGCTACCGCGTCACCGTCCTGTCCGGCACGGTGACCCACACCCACGGCGACCAGACCCTGGGCACCGCCGACCGCGGCCTCACGGTCACCGCCGACCCGGACGACTCCTGGGAGATCGCGGTCGAGGAACTCGACACGGCCCGCCCGCCGTACGTATCGGCGTCACGCTTCGGCAAGATCGTCGAGGCGGCGCGGAACGCCTTCGCGGACTTCGTCGACGCGGTGGCCCCGTGGCGTTCTCCGGCCACCCGAACTGGCCGCCTACGTCCTGTGGTCCGCGACCGTACGCCCGGCGGGGCTGGTCCCCCGGCCCGCCGTCCTGATGTCCAAGCACTGGATGGACAAGGTCTGGAGCTGGGACCACTGCTTCAACGCCCTGGCCCTGGCCCCGGGCTGCCCCGAACTGGCCTGGGACCAGTACCGGCTGCCCTTCGACCACCAGGACGAGACCGGGGCGCTCCCCGACTCGGTCACCCACTCCGAGGTCCTGCACAACTTCGTCAAACCGCCCATCCACGGCTGGGCACTGGGCCACCTGCTCCGCCGCCTGCCCACACCCCCCGACCGCACGGAACTGGCAGCCGCCTACGACCGGCTGGAACGCTGGACGACCTTCTGGCTCACCGCCCGACGCGCCGGCGGCTCGGCACTCCCCCACTACCACCACGGCAACGACAGCGGCTGGGACAACGCCACCACGTTCGACCCCGAACGCGTGGTCGTCACCGCGGACCTGGCCGCCTTCCTCATTCTCCAGCTACACGAACTCGCCGCCCTGGCAGCACACTTGGACAGACCTGACGACGCCGCACGGTGGACACGAGCCGCCGAGACGACCCAGGCGGCCCTGCTGGACGAACTCTGGACCGGCGACCGCTTCATGACCCGAGGCGTCCACAGCGGGAACACCTGGACCGGCTCCAGCCTCCTCGACCTGATGCCCATCGTGCTGGGCGAGCACCTCCCGCCCGAGATCAGCGCACAGCTGGCCGACCGCATCGCGGCCCACCTGACCCCCCACGGCCTGGCCACGGAGCTGCCGGCCTCACCGCACTATCTCTCCGACGGCTACTGGCGCGGCCCGATCTGGGCCCCCGCCACGGTCCTCGTCGAAGACGGCCTGCGCCGCGCCGGCCACCACCGGCTGGCAGCCGACATCAGCACCCGCTTCCGCACCCTGTGCGAAACCCACGGCTTCGCCGAGAACTTCGACGCCCTGACCGGCACGGGCCTACGGGACCGCGCCTACACCTGGACCGCCGCCGGCTACCTCCTCCTCGCGGAGGCAGCCGCCGACGTCACGCTCAGTGCGCGTGCCCACTCGCGGCGGGCGCCGGGCCGGCGTTCTTGACCGACAGAGGCAGCAGCTTCTTCCCCGTCGGGCCGATCTGGATCTCCGTGTCCATCTGCGGCCATTCACCAACGGACCCAAAACCGCTACCGTGCAGGTCATGGGGAAGCGAACGAGGACCCGCGCCGCAACTGACCGCGGGCTGTACTCAGTTGATGCCGAATGGTCCGAGGGTGACTTAGCCCTCTTACGGGAGCTGAAGAAGACGGAAGCCCTCCTGCCGGACGACGCACCGCGGGCACTCTTGTCCGTGCGTCTGTCGGTCCTCACCGACGACACGACATCGCCCGTCCGGCAGGAACTCGATCTGCGTCTGCTCGCCAGGGAGCGCGGCTGCCGAGTGATCGGAGTCGCGAGCGATCTCAACGTCTCGGCGACGAAGGTCCCGCCGTGGAGGCGCAAGGAGCTCGGGGACTGGCTGAACAACCGGGCGCCCGAGTTCGACGAGATCCTTTTCTGGAAACTGGACCGTTTCGTACGTCGCCTCTCGGACCTCAGCACCATGATCGACTGGTGCTTGAAGTATGGGAAGAACCTCGTCTCCAAGAACGACTCGATCGACCTGACCACGACGGCCGGGAAGATCATGGTCACGATCGTCGGCGGCATCGCCGAGATCGAGGCCGCCAACACCAGCACGCGCGTAGCGAGCCTCTGGGACTACACCAAGACACAGAGCGACTGGCTTGTGGGCAAGCCGGCGTACGGGTACGAGACGGCGGAGGACGAGAACGGCAGGGTCGTACTCGCCATCGACAAGGACGCGCACCGGGCACTGCACTGGTCCCGCAAGGCCGCCATGCGGGACCAGCCTGCTTCCGCCCGGCGCATGGTCAAGGTCCTGGTGCGCGCCGGCCTCTGCGGATCAGGCCTGACAGCGTCGACACAGCTCCGCCGACTCAGGAACCCGGCACTCATGGGCTACCGCGTAGAAGAGGACAAGAACGGGGGCGTACGCCGCTCAAAGATCGTTCTGGGTAGCGACGCGAAGCCTATTCGCGTGGCAGACCCGATCTTCACCGAGGACGAGTTCAACAGCCTTCAAGAGGCACTCGACCGCCGAGGGAAGAACCAGCCCACCCGGCGCCCGGAGGGGGCAACGAAGTTCCTCGGCGTCCTGATCTGCCACGACTGCGGCTCGAACATGACTGTTCAGCAGAACCGCGTCAAGGAGCGGTCCTACTCGTATCTGCGGTGTGGCAAGTGCAAGGCCGGAGGCCACGGCGCTCCGAACCCCGATGAGATCTACGGCAAGCTCGTCGGCGACGTTCTGAGGGTTCTCGGGGACGATCCCGTCATGACACGCGAGTACCGACAGGGCGCCGAGGCCCGCAAGGAGCAACAGCGCCTGGAACAGTCCATCAGCTACTACATGACCGGGCTTGAGCCTGGAGGCCGCTTCACGAAGACGCGCTTCACCAAGGAACAGGCTGAGAAGACACTGGACGACCTCATCAAGCAGCTGGAGGCCATCGACCCCGAGGCGACCAAGGACCGGTGGGTGGCCGTGCACAACGGCAAGTCGTTCCGCACCCACTGGGAGGAAGGCGGCATGGAGGCCATGGCCGCCGATCTGCTCCGGGTCGGCGTGAAGTGCGTGATCACGCGGACCAAGGTGAAGGGTGTACGCGCCCCACGCATCCACATGAAGCTGATGATCCCCAAGGACGTGCGAGACCGGCTGATACTCAAGGAAGACGACTTCGCGGAGGCCTTCTAACACGGTCCGTCCGACTGACGCGGGCAGCCGCCTTCTCGTGCCGTACGGGGAGGTGGCTTCTCGACTCACGAGAACCACGACGCGGGGTCGAACGGCTCTTCCGTGCCATCATCGTCAACGATCACGATCTCGCTTTCGATCACACTCGGTGCCCTGCCGTCGCCACACCGACGTAGCAGCGGGCGCCCTGACTGCTGCGGCTCACGCTCGGGAAGTGCGGTTATAAGCGCCACTCCCCCTCTTGCTTCGCTTCGGTGCCAAGCCGTCGAGACTCTGCAAGGTCATCCGCGATTCCCGCCGCGATGAGCGCCGCACCGGGGGTATGGCCAGAGCCGACGTAACGCCAGTGCCGATCGGTGACCTGGTTGGGGATCTCGTCTCGTCCGTCGCCGTGGCCCATGTGGTGGGCGCGTTCGGCACGCAGGGCCGCATAGGTGGTGGAGTAAGCACGGGACTTGGTGAGGATGTGCCCCCGGTAGCCGAGAGTGTGAGCCCAGGCGCGGAGGCGGAGGTGTTCGTACTCAGGGAGGCCGCCGAGGCGCCAGCAGGTCCGCATGATTGTGCGGACGTGTTCGCTCACGGGCGTCATGCCGATGTCGTGCCAGGTCGTGAGCGGATGGTCGGTGCCGGCGCCTGTCTCGCTGGCTCCCTTGGTGACGTATTTCGCGACGTACGCGGCCACCGCGTCGTCATCCGGCCCCTCACCGTCTACGCGCAGCCGACGGACATCGAGCTGGGCGCCCCAGCGCAGCACCACCTCACCAACGGCCGCAGTGTGGGGCGTTCCGATCTGGACCCGACGCGCCGATGCCCGCACGGCATCGGTCAGGCGGTCGACGGTGCCCCAAGCCGGGGGTTCGTCGCTGGGCCCGGCCGGGCCGTCGAGGCGGATAATGGTGTGCACATGGACGGCCGCCCGCTTTTGATACTCGGCGACGCGGGCGAAGGACAGCCGGGCATGCTCGGCGAATCGGGACTGCACGAGGCCGACCGAGGAGGCCAGACGCCGCCGGACGTCAATGACGAACCGATCCCACAGCTTGGACGCGTGCGCGTGCCACAGCACGTGGCCCGTGTAGTCGTAGCACTCGGCGCACAGCGGTCGTCCGACGGCGGCATCATCAGGGTCGTGCATGGCGCCGCAGCCAAGGGAGCGGCCGTGTTCGCACACCCCACGGTCGCGGCGGGGCCTGCATTGCTCTCCGGCTCGGTGCACGGGGCCGAAGGACGGGGCGGTCAGGGTCACGAAGAGCCGAGGGCGGTGCCGGACCGTGGCGGGGACGTTCTTGCCGCCGAGGAGGCCCGCGCGGACAAGGTGAAAAGTGTCGCCCGCGTGGAGGCGGGAGCATGCCGGGCAGACGGTTGCGCGTCGGTTGCGGCAGCGGACGAGGAGGCGTTCGCCAGGTTCGTTGCGGGTGTCGTAGTGGTGGAGGATTTCCCCCGTTTCGGCGTCCAGGGTCGTGGTCGAGCCGGACAGGTGGACGGGGTGTGCGCAGCCACCGGTAGCGGTGACCTGGTCCAGCCAGCGCGGAAATTTAGGGTCTTGAGCGAGGCGGATTGCGTCGCGGTCTGCTTCGGGCAACTGACGCAGGCGCGCCGCGCGGTCGAGGACGGCGCGCCGGTCAGCCGGTGCGTACTCCGGGATGATGGTGGTGACCTTCCGGGGAGGGCCGCCGCAGCGGCACGGTGGAGGGGTGGCGGAGCGGTGTTGGTCATGGGGTCACCTTCCGTGCGTGGCCGGGTGGAGTCTGAGGTTCAGCGGATGGTGCCGGTCCCCCGGCAGACGCGGCAGCGCCGCAGCCGGCCGGTCCAGGTCTTCCGGGCTCCGTCGCCCTTGCAGTGGGGGCACCTCACGCGGGGCATAGGCATGCCGTTGCGTTCCCTTCTCTGGTCAGGTGTGGGAGAAGCCGCTGATCACCCAGGTGACGAGTCCGTGCACCGTGTAGATGACAGGGGTCTGGCCGAGGTACAGGCCGAAGAGGCCGACGCAGACCGCTTCCCACGCGCGCACATCGCGGGAGCGGACGAGGAGGACGGTGATGATCCCGAAGACCACCGCGAACGTGAACGCCGTACCTTCGCTGATCACTTGTCGTCTCCTTCCAGTGCTGCCAGAGCGCGGCCGAGGGCGGGCAGATCCGGGGTGAGGGCCGCATGCTTGCGGGCCGTCGACACGGCCTCTTCTGTGGGCGTGAGGTGGGAGCGGGCACGACTCCACCCGCCATCCGGGCCGGTGCACACGGCCACGCCCCGTTCCTCCGCCGTGATCGCTTGTGCGACGGCCACGGCGTCCTTGTTCAGGTCGCCCAAGGTCATCTCTGCCGTGCCTGGGTCGTTGACCCGGTGGCAGATCCGGCCGCCGAGCTGGGCCCGCAGGGCGGTGACACCGGGCCCCAGGTCGGAGCCGACCCTCTGTCCGGCCACGACCAAGTGGACGCCGAGGGCTGCCCCGAGCTGAGCCAGACGCAGCAGCAGCGTGGAGCACTGTTCGGCTTCCGCCTTGCTGTCGCGTGTGCCGTCGGACAGGTACAGCTCTGCGATCTCGTCGACGAGCACGACGACCGGAACCGGTCGGAGCTTGTCCGGCAGTTCCCATATCGAGCGCACACCGGCCGACCGACAGGCGCTCATCCGGTCTTGCATGTCGATGACGAGCGCGGAGAGCACGGCGACCGCTTCGCGTCGGCATGTGGCCAGCGCGCTCAACCGACCGGAGAACAAGCCGAGTTCCATGCCACCCTTGCAGTCGATGCCGACCAAGGCGACCGGCTGCGGTGCGAGCTGAGTGATCAGCCGGGCCAGCAGGGTGGACTTGCCGGACCGGGTGGCCCCGACGATGAGCCAGTGCGGCACCAGGCGCAGGTTCATCACCCACGCCCGACCGGTCTCCAGCGCGCCGATGAGCGCGGACAGCAGTTCGGCGGGTGCGGTCGCTAAGCCGGGCCGCTCCAGCGGATCACTGGCCATCGCAGTCAGCAGGACGAGGCCGCGTTCCGGCGAGGTGACCCGCACTGCGTGGACCTTCCACGCGTGCACGAGCGCATCGGCCGCCTTCAGGTAGGTCACCGGGGTCTGGCCCGCGTGCAGCCTCACGGTCACAGTCAGCCCCGTGCGCGTAGCACGCGGAAAGGAGCTCCGCGGGGCCACTGGCCGCACCGGATCACCCTTGACCAGCAGATGCCCGATCAGCGTGCGCGCCGGAAGACGGGATACGGACAGGTCGTTGAGCATGGCGACCCGGCGCCAGGTGAACATCACCCGGCACGCAGTCACCGGGTAGCCGACGAGGTACCAGTGCCAGGCCGGCCGGTGGCGGCGGACCAGGTCGCCGACGACGAGCACCCAGGCCAGCACGGCTAGGGCGAAGGCGAGCAGGATCGCGCCCATCACGCGTCACCGCCCTTGCCCTGCCCGGCCGTTCCGTGCGCGGGCGAGACAGCGTCCGCGCGGAAGCTGACGCCGCTGCGGTCGCCCATCGACCAGGCGAACGCCGTCAGGCCGGTGACCTTGACGACCTGACCCGGTTCGATGCCCTTGGGCTCACCGCTGACGGCGATCTCGATCACGGAGATACGCCGTCCGTCCGGCCGCACGGTGACGGCGACGGTGTAGACCGTGTTGCCGTCCCGGTCCTTCTTCACCTCCTGTGTCTCGGTGTTGCTGAGCTTCACTTCGGGCGCGCTGGCGCACCGCAGTACGCCGAGCCGCGCCGTGTCCACGGGAATGGACTGCATTGGTGTTGGCCTCCCTGGCCAGTCGGGACATCAGAGAGATGCTGACGTCACTTGTCCTAACGAGTTATGACTATGAGGTTCTGTACGGCGAGAGCGCAACTACTTATGCTGACGAGTGACGTCGCGCGTGCGACGTGCCTACGACCTCACACCGGAGATGCCGAGATGTCGGAGATCCAGCGCCCCGGAGCCCTCTACCAGCAAGTCGCCGCCGCAATCCGCGAGGCGATCTTGTCGGGCGAGTTCGCCCCTGACTCCCTGTTGCCGTCCGAAGCCCAGCTCATGAGCCGCTACGGCGTCTCCCGCCCCACGGTCCGAAACGCGATCGCCGCATTGCGCGCCGAAGGCCTGATCGACGTCCGCCACGGCAAGGGCAGCTTCGTACGCTCCGACGGCCAGCCCACGCTCACCCTCGAACGACGTATCAGCCGCACCACAGACGGCCAGTTCGCCATGCCCGATGCTGACGTCTGGGAGGAGGCCGAAGAGCCCACCACGTACCGCGCGCGCACCACGAAAGCCACCGGTCAGCTTCTCCAACTGGCCGAGGAGGAAGCCGTGTTCGGCTGTGACCGGCTCCTGATCGACACTGCCACCGGCACCCGCGCGATGCATCGCACTCTGATCCCGTTCGAAGTCGCCGAGGCGGTGCCGCTGCTCGCGGAAGAACCGTGGAAGCGACCGGCAGCGATCTACTGGGTGCTCACCACGGACGGCCACAAGCTGTGGTGGTCGGAGACGGTCCGCGCCCGCATGCCGCTGCCCGATGAGCGCGCTACGCTCCAGCTCCCCGACGCGACCCCCATCCTGCACCTCGCCCGCGTTACGCACGGCACCGACGACCGTCCCCTGATCCTCGAAGAACTCCGAATCGGCGCCGACCGTGCCGAACTCGCTTTCCGGATCACCGCCGACAAGCAGCCCGCACGACGCGCCCGCGCCTGAGTGCCAGCGGCGATCGGTCGAAACAGCCTTCACTTCCTCAAGGGCGCGCCTGCGGCGCGCCGGGCCGCCCGGCCGCCCCGGCCGGGCGTGCGGCGTGACCGCCGGTCCCGGCCAGTCGCCGGCCGCCCCAGACCGCAGCACGCCCGAGACGTCGAGGAGTCGACCGGCCGTCGTGAGCAGGGGCGGGGTGGGCTGGGGGTCGACGGCCTCCGGGACTTTAGGCAGCTCCCATGGGGCGAGCCTCGAAGAACAGGGGGCCGACCGGGCTATTGCGGGCAGGCCAACAGCCAGCCCGGTTCGCGGGCGAGCGTAAGGCCCCCTGTTCTCTCGCCCCATGGCAGCTACTGCCCAAAGTCTCTGCGGCCGGCGACGTGCCCACGTGCCGCGCTCACCAGCGGATGGACGCCTCATGCTGCACCACCGTCGCCATCGTCCCCCGCCTCCAGAAGCACAGCGAGCCGGTCCATGTCAGCAGGCCTGCCCGCCAGGCGAACGACGCCGCGCCCGTCCTCATTCGTCGAGGCGACGGCCCGCACGACGGACAACTCGAAGCCCGCGCTCAGGAGCGCCCTGTTCAGGCGATCAGCGACCTCACGCCCCTCACGCCAGCCCGCCAAGTAGTCGACTCCCGGCACCCAGAGGCCGGTCTCCACGCCCGCGATGCCGTCGAGCCCATCGCCGAGCCAGTCCTCACTTGCGCCAGTCACCTTGCCCACCTCAGCCCTGATCCACATAACTGGTCATCAACTTCCTTTGGACCAGGGCCGAAAGCAGCACGGCGGCCCCGGTACCATCAGGCACCGGGAACCGCCGTGTTCCCAGCCGGGCCACCCTTCGCTTTCCAGGGCTGATGGGGTGGCCCGGCCTCGGTATGTGGTTGTGAAGCGCGGCCCCCTGCTCCAGGGCGGGGGAGTCCAGTGGCCCTATCGCAAGAGGCCGCGCTCCGCTGGCCGGAGGGGTCAGACTCCGGCCGGTTTCCGAGCCACCGCCCTGCTCCCGATCGCGTGGGAGTGACGAGGAGGCGGCGGCCCGGAGATCATTGACGCGGTTTGTAACCGTCCAGGTCGAAGCGACACCAGATCGTCTTGCCGCCGCCCTCGTCCGGCGTCCACCACACCGCCGCCGCCATCCGTTGCGTGATCATCAACCCGCGGCCGCTATCCGGAAGAACCGCCTCGCTCAGCTCCCCCACCAACTCGGGACAGAGGGCATCGCCCATGGGGAGAATCGGCGGCGTCGAGTCTTCGTCCTTGACTCCGATGAAGAACCACGCGGGGTACAGCTTGAAGATCACGTCGATGCGCCGACGTCCGCCGGGCCGGGAACGGGTACGGTCCGGCACCACGTGGTTCACCACGTTTCCCACCAGCTCCGAGACGGCCAGCCGGGCGTCATGCACCACTTCACCCGTGACGACGCCACGCAGGAACGCCGACGTCGTGTCACGTGCGACGCGGGCGGCGTCTCCGCACCCGTCGAAGAGCGTCAGCGCCAGGAAGTGCGCGTTTGCGGATGGATCCGGTGCAGCAAACCAGTGGGCGTATGCCTCCAGCTCCCTCGCCACATACTCAGCTTTCCCCGCGTCCATCACGTCCCCTTCTGCGCATTCGCCGGCGCTCACGTCACCGATTGCTTCACGCAAGCCAGTACACGACGCTCCGGGCGCGACCGGGAGCGTTCACCAGGGGGTTCACGCGAACACTTGCAAAGCCAAAGGGGGTTCGAGGATGAACCCCCTAGCGCGATACTGCTGTGACAGGATGAGCACTCGCCGTCATTCTCGGGTTGGCAGGGGAGCATGAGCCGAGAGCCGAACGCGCAGTTAATCGCCGTGATGACCGAGGCAGGTGTCTCGAACAAGGGTCTCGCGAAACGAATGAAGGATGCCGCCGCTCATCGAGGCATCAGGCTGGGAACCACACACGTCTCCGTGCAGCGATGGCGCGACGGCACAGGCATCCAGCCCCAGACTGCGGCGATCATGGCTGACGTGTTCAGTTCGAAGCTCGGACGCCGCGTCACACCGGGTGACCTTGGTTTCTTCGACCACACACAGTCGACTGCGCCGGAACCAGTCGACTACCCGAGCACGGTCCCCGCCGTCCTGTCGATGCTGGATGGCCTCGCACAGGAGCGCGCCGAAGCCGCGGTTACCGATCGCCTGGTCGTTGCCGACGCCGAGCTGAGTGCTGCTGTTCTGTCATGGATGATCGCGCGCCCTGACGGTGTCCAGCCAGACAATCCGGCCCACCAACGTGTAGGCATGCGCGACGTGCGGGCGATCAGAGACGCGGCTGCCACGTTCATGCAGCTCGACTTCAAGTACGGCGGGGGTCACGGCCACCGAGCCTTGCGCCACTATTTCCGCCACGAGGTCCTGCCGCTGCTCAGCGCGAGCTACAGCGAGAAGGTGGGTACCGCGTTGTTCAGCGCCGCCGCCGAGGTGTCCCAGTTGTTGGCGTGGACGGCATACGACGTTGGTAACCACCAACTGGCTTACCGGTACCTGACCGCCACGCTGCGGCTGTCCCAGGCTACCGACGACCGTATGTTCGGCTCCCGCATCCTCGGTAACCTCAGTCACCAAGCCAACTACCTCGGCAACCACGCCCAAGCCATCCAGCTGTCCCGTGCCGCCGTCGAGGGAGCGAGGGGGCGAGCCACCCCACGTGCGATGGCCAACTACTGGGCGATGGAAGCCCGGGCCCTGTCCAACGCGGGCGACCGGACCGGGGCCGGCCGCGCGATGAACGAGGCTGAACGAAACTTCGAGCGCGCGGACACCGTCGAAGACCCGGCGTGGCTCGGCTACTTCGACGATGCAGAGCTCATGGGCGAGTTCTGCCACTGCTTCCGCGATCTGAAGATGCGTCGCGAGGCAGTCGTGCACGCACAGCGCGCCGTCGACAGCACCGACCCGATGTACGCGCGCACTCTGGGTTTCTGCCGCATGGTGCTTGCCCAGAGTCAGCTACTCAACGGCGAGCTGGAAGCCGCCGTCACCACCGCAAGCCTGGCGGTCGACGGCGGCGACTCCCTACAGTCCTCCCGCTTCCAGCGCTACGTGACCGACTTCCAGCAGGAGGTCGACGTGCACGCCGGCAACCCCGCCGTGGCCGCCTTCAACGAGACGGTGCGGGACGCAATAGCCCGCTTCGACGAAGAGGACGAGTAGCAGTTACCAGGGCCGCCAGTCACGCGGCGCATCGTCGTTACGCAACCCGGCGATGCGCCGCTGGTACTCGGCCGCCGTCCTCTCGTCCTCCTGCACGTTCTGCATGAGCCACGTCGTCATGCCGAACTCTTGGAGCCTGCGCAGCGTGTCGTAGCCGTGCCAGTCGTGCAGGTCTCGCCCATAGGCCCGCACGAAGTCCGCGTACTGCTCATCCGTCTGCCATCCAAGGCTGTGATGCTCGGTGGCTGTGACCATCAGGTCCCACTCAGGGTGATCGAAGCAGAAGGCCTCGAAGTCGATCAGGATCACCCGCCCCTGGGTGTCCACCATCAGGTTCTGCACGTGAGCATCACCGTGCACCGGCCCCTTGGGGCTCTCGAACTGCAACTCCTCATACTGAGCCCGCAACTCATGCCAGCGCTTCCTCAGAAAGGCCCTGTCATCCTCCGGGATCATGGCCCGGTTGATCCGCAGCTCTTGCTTGTCGAAGGGATCGAACCGAGGCAACTCCAACCCGGCCGGCAGCGTCATGGCGTGCAGATCCCGGAGGATGCCACCCAACTCCCCGTACGAGGCCTTCCGCTCGCCCTCGACAATCAGCTGCCAGAACGTCACCGGGTGCCCGTCGATCAAGAGCGGCTGTTCCAAGCCTTCAACCAGACGGGCAGCCGGGAACCCATCCCCCTCCAACCACCGAGAGACGGCCACCTCCGTACGGGCTTTGGGCAGCCAGGCCTCTCCCCGAGCCACACGCACGATCACCGGCGCCGAGGCCAGCCGAAACAGCGCGTTCTCACCGAGCCGAATTAGCTCAGCACTTCTGTCAGCCAATCCCGCCGCCTGGCACGCGGCACTCATCACCCGCGTAGCCCTCGCCGACGTGAACCCCTCGTCCGTCCGAGCAGCGTCAACCGCCATGCCCGTACCAGCTCCCCTAGTCGCGCGCGATCAACCGGCGTACGTCTACAGGTGACCAACCCGACGCACGCCAGACACGACCTCGACCGTACCGAGCCCGCGCCCTAAGAGCGACCCCGAAGCACCACGGCAGCCCACATGACACTGCTGCACCCTAAAATCAAGGTCCTAGATGAGTTACGGGACGAACCTAAATGAATATACACCCCATTCACCGCATGCAAATAGAACCGTCCCGTCAGCCGACCAGCAAAGGTCGGCTAGCAGCCCTTCCGTGCGCAACACGGTAACTAGGGCGCCATCCATCCAGTTCCAAATGCGTATTGTTCGGCCTTGATAAACGGTGGCCATCCAAGTGCCTGCCGGAGAATAAGCCGGCTTTGTCGAGGATTCACCGAACACGGGAAATATTTGGCCGGTAGCAATATCCCGCACTTTCACATGTGAACCGTCTAGACCTACCAACCACACGCCATCTGGCGTCACGCTCAATTCCTGGGACCCATCGGAAAACTCTGCAATCGACACGACGGAGGAGTCAGGATTAAGACGCCAAATTTGGACGGCCTTACCTCCTCCCATAGAGTCAAAACCTTCCCCCTCTCCCGTGGCGAGCCAGCGCCCATCAGGAGAGACTGCGATCGAGCGCACGGTTCTTGGACCTGTAACAAATTGTTCGACAAGCATACCGAGTCTGTTCCAGATATACACTTTCCCTTCTTCACCGCCAGCGATGATCCGAGTGCCATCGGAAGTAATCGTTACTGCACGCAGAAATCCCACTTCCGTGAGGGTTTCAAGTAGAACACCGGAAGTATCCCAAAGGCGCACTCCTTCCTCTCCCACTGTGGCCAGCCACGTGGCATCATGAGAAAAAACAAGCCGTTCAATTCGAACCGGATGTTCGAATCGCGTAATCAATCCTCCGGTGCTCTGGCTCCTTATACACACCTGCCCGTTCACATTCACCGTCGCGAGAATATCTCCGGCCGGAGCTGCAACCACTTGCCGAACAGACGCCTCGGCCGTCGGCGCACTCCGTGGTTCAGAACTGGATATGCGATCCCAAATACGGATGACACTCCCGCCAGTTGCAATCCAGGCGCCATCAGGTGCCGCGGCTGCGGTGCGAATGAATCCTCGATTTTCCGTAAGAGAAGTTCTTGGCCGCAACGACCCGGCATCCAAAATATGAGATGTGGCGTTACCGCCACTAACGGCGAGCCAGGCACTGTCGGAAGAAATAAAGATCTGGCGTGCCGCCCCCAAGTCTTCATAGGAATACTCCTGAAATTCATCACTGCCTGAAGTCCAGATTTGCACGCCGTCGCCACTGGCAGCAGCGCACCAGTTCCCACTCGGGGCGACTGCCACGGAACGTACGACTCCCCGCCGCCTAGGAAGTGTGTGAGAGATCGCACCAGTGGTGGTTTCCCAGACTTGAACCTCGCCATTCGCATTTCCCGTAACGATCCATGATGCATCTGGAGAAATAGCTACAGATGTCACCCAATCGCATTCTAGACGCGAAACGATGGATGAGGTGTTGGCATCAATTAGCCTTACACCATCGTCATATCCAACGGCGACCCAAGCCCCGTTCGGCGCAACATCCATGGCACGCACTATGGAACTCACGCCAGTATCCAGAGGTTTCAAGTCTCCTCTTACGGGACTCCAGACCTTCACTTCCGCTTCACTGGCGAATACGACCTGTGAACCATCAGGAAAGAACCTAAGAGCCGTTGGGTCAGGAACCTCAATTTGCGCAAGGAGCCTGCCAGAAGACACCTCCCAGATATGAACCCCTAGCTCGCCGGCAACTGCTAGCCACTTACCATCTGGAGCAGCATCCATCAACCTGATCTCGCCGCCGTACTCAGCGCCTATAGTACGTAGTAGTGCCGGGTCGGGAAGATCAGGCGGTGGCCAGATATTCACCAGCATTGGACCGCTAGGTTGCTCATTCTTTCTGGCGGCAACTTGAGCCCGCCATTCCTCTACTGGTTCAAGTCGGCTGTAGAGGATGTAGCGAAGGGCGGAAGGAGGGTCGACAGGCTGCAACAGGTGAGCTATGCGCGCCAGATCTCTCGCTCGCGCAGCAGCAAAGGCGGTCGGAATCATCGCAAGATCAGACCACGGTGCCGTCGGGCCTCGGTGCAAAAGACGCGCTTCGATCCAGCGAAGATCGCCAGCAAGCGCCTCTGCTTCCAACACTCTCCCAGCGGCAAGGAGGTGATTTATCGAATGGTCAAGCATGTAGCCACCAGCCTGTTCCCACCAAGCAACATTGAGGGAAGGCATTGCGGGATTGGATTGCCGCGGAAGGCTACAGGAAACAGCATCCATCAATGCGGCATTCGTAGCTGCGAGGAGCCGCTCCCCAATTTCACCGCGAATATAGTCGCGCAAAACGTCATGCAGCCTTACGCTGCCCCCAGCCTCAGACTTAAGGAAGAGCAAGGAAAGGCCGTGCAGAGTTTGGCAAAGCTTTTGCGATTCAGGCCTGGACAGGTTACCGGTTTCGCGCCAAAGATTCGCAACTATATCCAGAGGGACTTCTTCATCCTCTGCAAAAATACCAAGCTCGATAAAGCGCGTGTATCCGCCGGCAGGTAGTAACCGAGTGGCTGCCTCTACAGTCGAGCGCACGGCAGTGCTTCGTCTCTTTGGGTTATCAAGGTCGACGGCTTCTGCCGGGTCATCTACACCTACTGGTCCGTCGTCTTGTAGTCGACGCAAAGTCTCCGATGCAGCGATATCTGGGTCAGTTCCACTAGCAATCCGAGTAGCGATAATGCGGTTTGTTAGACGCAGCAGAAGAGCCCAGCGCCCAGTGGCCGCGAGAAGTCCTTCATTAATCGGATTCGGCAAGTTCGGGAGGCCGTTCGTCAGAACGGCATAGGCCTGATCGGGAGACATTTGGTCGACCTGGATGCGCTCCGTGTTGTCAGGCAACACGGCAGGGATGCGCGTGGTCACAATCCGCACGCAATCCGCACCACCAAGTAGGAACGGAGCCAACTGTTCTTGTTCCCAAACGTCATCCAGAACCAATAGCGTTCGTGCACGTTGATCCAAGAGTCGACCAAAATGTGCGCCCGCTAGCTCTGGATCGTCAAAAGATGTCGTATCGCCGGTAACAAACCGTGTCACCTCGGCCACTTTCGCAGCTATCGCCGCTCGACCACGTACACTGCGGCCCACAGTAACGAAGTAGACACGGCCTTGGAAGTGCTTCTTAACTTTTGGACTCGCGCAAACAAGCGTGGCCAAAGTTGTCTTGCCAAAACCTCCAGCCCCTTCCAGGGCTGTCGTGAGACCTACCGGACCTGTTGTGCGTCGCCGCGTACATACGATGCTGATGACTCGATCAGCTTCGGTTCGGTCAACAACCCAGCCTGGCACTTCCGGAGCCGCCGGCGGCGGGGGATCGCTTGCAATTGCTGCTCCCGTTCCAGAGTTACCAAAACCCGCAAGCCAGGCGAGCACTCCCGCCCCTGCCCCGAGGACACTGGCAATGGGGTCAGCTGCATCAAAGCCTCCCCGCCACACGGCTACGCACAGCCATGACAGGCCAGCTCCCGCCAGACCATAGGCAACCGCACGTTGCCAGCGCCCCCCGGATCTCATGTCAAACGATCCTAGCTGCGTAGCCCGTGAATCAAGGAGCGTTACTCCACCTCTATGCCGTAGTCCCGGACGAGCTGCTCCAGGCCACCCGTATACCCCTTGCCTCCCAGCACGAACTCCCAGTCACCGTTGGACCTGCGCCGGAAGGAGCCGAGCACCAACGCGGTCTCTCGTGCCCGCCCGTCCGAGACCTCAAGCCGCCCGAGCTCGGTCATCGCCGGGTCCAGCAGCCGGATGCCGGCGTCTGTGAATCCAGAAAGGTCGGCCTTCGGGTTCACTTCCGGATCCACAGCGGCCACCAGAACGAACCGATCAGCGGCCTCTGGCAGCGCGTCGAAGGCGACACGAATGGCTGCCTTGTCCGGCCCCGCTGCCGGGACCGTGCGTACCGAACCGTCCGGTGTCTGCGGATTGTTGAAGAAGACGAAGTGGTCTTCGCTGAGGACTCGGCTGCCATGGCAGACCAGCGCGCACACGTCTAGTGCGACGTTGCCCGACCACGTCATGCCGAGCAGGTTGTAGTCGTCGGGCGGAGCCGCAGGACTGGACGTCGTCGGCTGCGCTGGTGCCGCCGGCCCTCCCTCTCCCAGGCGTCCACGTAGCCCATGCCTGTGCAGCAGGTCGACGAGTTCGCCGCCCGAGATCAGCTCCAAAGGCTTGCCCCGAGCGAAGGTGTGAGAGCCCGGACCGAACCCGGACGTCGTCACCAGAACACCCTTGTTGGCGCCGACGTCCTGGACAGTGCCGTAGAGGTCGCGCACGGCTGTAGGCGGCACCGTATCGCGGTAGCGCTTCACCTGTACGACGATCTTGCCGCCTCGGATGGGGGTGGGGTCCATCGCATCGACGTCCACACCACCATCGTTCGAGCGCTGAGTCGTCACGGCCTGCATTCCCATGGCCCGGAACAGATCGGCGACGAGGGACTCGAAGGCGATCGGGTCCATGTCGTACAGGTTCGGCTCGTGATCACCACCATGGGCGGCCACAGGGCTGCCGACGTCCTGAGGCTGCCGGCTCGGCCGCACGGAGGTGAGCTGGTCGGGCCGCGTCGAGAGCTGCCCCCTCAGCGCGTCGGTCAGGCAGCTGACCGGGTCCACCTGTCCCAGATGCAGGTCCGTGAAAGCCGCCCGAGAAGCCATGACAGTCGCCAGGAAGATCTGCGTCTGTCGTCCTGTCGCCGGATCGGGGGCGTCCGCGAAGCCGTTCAGAGCTACCGAGTCGAGGATGCCGTACTCGTCCGCCGCGAACAGCTGATGCAGAACCAGCAGCGTGCTCTGCCCCAGCACCTCTCGGTACAGCGCTCGACGCTGGCTCACCGGACGTGCCGCTTCCTTGTACTGATCCTCCCGGGACAGGTACCTCACGGACTTCGCTTCCGGAACAACGTCGTATGTGGGCAGTTCCCAGTCCAGCACCAACTGCCGCCCCGCTACGTCGTAGGCCGCCGCCACCTGCCGAGGAAAGCCCTCCGGCCAAGCCGTCGACGCGTAGAGCGCAGCGGAGAAGTACTCGACCACGGAGTCCGGGTCGCCCCGCCTGACCCTCTCGGTCACTTCCACGACCCCAGCGTTGTGCCGACGCACCTCGGCCCGCTGAGACTCCGCCCTCTGCTCGTAGTCCCGCTGCAACGCGGCTAACTGTTGCTGCCGCTGCGCCTCCGCGGCCTGCGCGGCATGCCAGTCGTGCTCGAACCGAGCCCGCGCCTCAGCCTGTACCTGTGCTCGCCGGTTGGCGGTCCAGCCGCCCTGAGCCTGGTACTGGTTCGGGTCGGGCATCCGCACCGGCCATGCGAGCTGCCCTGGGTCAAACGGTGGGATGTCTTCCGCACGCATGAGAGACGATGTCCTGAAGGCTGGCGCCTGGCAGCCCGTTGTCAGCAGACCTTGCAGGGCTGCAACCTGAGCTTCCAGCTCCTCCGTACATCGCCTGGCCTCGGCCTGGCGGTAGTCTCGTTGGCTTTGCGTGGCCAGCCGCTGGTACGTCCGGGCCTGGCGAGCCTCCTCCCGACGCCGCCTCGCCTCGGCTTCCACCTGACGTTGTTGCTGCCGCTGAATCTCAGCCCACGCACCGACAAAACCAGCAGAGCGACGACTCATGCGCTACAGGCCCTCCCCAGGACGTCGGCACAGCCGACCAAGCTCTGGTTGCCCCCGCAACCAGTAGTAACAAAACGACTGTATCCAGCAATCGCCGTCGTGAATATCAAGTTGCCAAAGCGATCAGAACGGATTGTTCGGGCAGGTCACCGCGCGCCCGTTCTCCACGACGCAACCTCACTGTGCAAGGACGTCATCCTGCGCCGACATGACTGAGCCCCCTCCGAGTCGAAGGGGGCTCAGTAGTCACGAAGAGGCTTCAGCGAAGCTCCGAGAGGTTCAGACCCACTCCACCTCAGAATGGATGGCCGAGGCCTCTCCCGGGCCAGGCAGAGGCGTACAAGGCCCACTCCGCTGCACCGGGTGCCGACGGCTCGAAGCCCCGACAGCAGCCAACGCAGCAGTCACCTCGTCCTCACTCGCCCCCGCCAGGGCATCCATCACCCGAACGAGTGCGTCACTCACCTCAGTGCGAGTGACCGCTCGGCGCCGGCGCGGCATTCTTGACCGTGAGAGGCAGCAGCTTCTTACCGGTCGGACCGATTTGTATGGCCGTGTCCATCTGCGGGCACACCCCACAGTCGAAGCACGGGGTCCACCGGCAGTCCTCGACCTCGGTCTCGTCGAGGGAGTCCTGCCAGTCCTCCCAGAGCCAGTCCTTGTCCAAACCTGAGTCGAGGTGGTCCCAGGGGAGGACCTCCTCGTAGGTGCGCTCGCGGGTGGTGTACCAGTCGACGTCGACGCCGAACTCCGGCAGCGTCTTCTCGGCGCACGCCATCCAGCGGTCGTACGAGAAGTGCTCGCGCCAGCCGTCGAAGCGGCCGCCGTCGTCGTAGACCGCGCGGATGACCGCGCCGATGCGGCGGTCGCCGCGGGAGAGCAGGCCTTCGACGATGCCGGGCTTGCCGTCGTGGTAGCGGAAGCCGATGGAGCGGCCGTACTTCTTGTCGCCGCGGATCTTGTCCCGCAGCTTCTGCAGCCGGGCGTCCGTCTCCTCGGCGGAGAGCTGCGGGGCCCACTGGAAGGGGGTGTGGGGCTTGGGGACGAAGCCGCCGATCGAGACCGTGCAGCGGATGTCGTTGGAGCGGGAGACCTCGCGGCCCTTGGCGATGACCTTGGTCGCCATGTCGGCGATCTGGAGGACGTCGTCGTCGGTCTCCGTGGGCAGGCCGCACATGAAGTACAGCTTCACCTGGCGCCAGCCGTTGCCGTACGCGGTGGAGACCGTGCGGATCAGGTCGTCCTCGGAGACCATCTTGTTGATGACCTTGCGGATGCGTTCCGAGCCGCCCTCGGGGGCGAAGGTGAGGCCGGAGCGGCGGCCGTTCCTCGTCAGTTCGTTCGCCAGGTCGATGTTGAAGGCGTCCACGCGGGTGGAGGGGAGGGACAGGCCGATCTTGTCCTCCTCGTAGCGGTCCGCCAGGCCCTTGGCGACGTCGGCGATCTCCGTGTGGTCCGCCGAGGAGAGGGACAGCAGGCCCACCTCCTCGAAGCCCGTCGCCTTCAGGCCCTTGTCGACCATGTCCCCGATGCCCGTGATGGAGCGTTCGCGGACCGGGCGGGTGATCATGCCGGCCTGGCAGAAACGGCAGCCGCGGGTGCAGCCGCGGAAGATCTCCACCGACATGCGCTCGTGGACCGTCTCGGCCAGCGGGACCAGGGGCTGCTTGGGGTACGGCCACTCGTCCAGGTCCATGACGGTGTGCTTGGAGACCCGCCACGGGACACCGCTGCGCTTGGGTACGACTCGGGCGATCCGGCCGTCGGGCAGGTACTCGACGTCGTAGAAGCCGGGGACGTACACCCCGCCCGTGCGGGCGAGGCGGAAGAGGAGTTCCTCGCGGCCGCCGGGGCGGCCCTCCGCCTTCCAGGCTCGGATGATCGCGGTGACTTCCAGGACGGCCTGCTCGCCGTCGCCGATGACCGCGCAGTCGATGAAGTCCGCGATCGGCTCGGGGTTGAACGCGGCGTGCCCGCCGGCCATGACGATCGGGTCGTCCAGGCCGCGGTCCTTGGACTCCAGCGGGATGCCGGACAGGTCCAGGGCCGCCAGCATGTTCGTGTAGCCCAGCTCCGTGGAGAAGGACAGGCCGAACACGTCGAACGCCTTGACGGGCCGGTGGCTGTCCACCGTGAACTGCGGGACCTTGTGCTCCCGCATCAGCGCCTCCAGGTCCGGCCACACGCTGTAGGTGCGCTCGGCGAGGACGCCCTGCTGTTCGTTCAGTACCTCGTAGAGGATCATGACGCCCTGGTTGGGCAGACCGACCTCGTAGGCGTCCGGGTACATGAGCGCCCAGCGGACATCGCTGGAGTCCCACTCCTTGACCGTGGAGTTGAGCTCCCCGCCGACGTACTGAATCGGCTTCTGCACATGCGGGAGCAGAGCTTCGAGCTGCGGGAAGACCGACGCAGCGACTTCGGCAGGCATGTCGCGCACCTTCGTGAGCTGGACTGTACTGACAGGGGTGACCATCCAGCCTAACGTGATCGCGGGGCGTCTCCGTACGCCCGAGGCTCAGAGGCCGGCCGTCCCGTCCTTGATCCCGTCCCAGAACCCGGGCAGTTCGGCCTCCACGCGCGCGGCCCGCTGCTCCTCCCGCTCGTGGAGCAGGCCGTAGGTGAAGGCGCTCTCCCCCGCCGCGTGGGCGACCGCCGACAGCTCGCGCAGGGTCTGCCGGGCCATCACGCTGTCCTGGTGCTCGCCGAGCAGGTTCTGCAGCGCCTTCATGGTCTTGACCAGGTTCTTGGCCGGCTTGCCGAGGGCGGGTCGGCCCGCCTCGGCCGCGTAGCGGGTGCGCTTGGTCTTCTTGCGCGCCTCGTGGATCGCGACGTCCCGGTCGGTGCCGGGCTCCAGCTCCCGTGCCTGCTGGACCAGCGCGGTGACCTTGCGGAAGTCCTTCTTCACGGCCTTGGCGATCACCTTGCGGGGCTTCTTGCCGGCCGCCTTGAGCAGCGGCGGGTCGGCGATCAGCGCGTCCAGGGTGTCGAGGAGGGCGAGGTAGCGGCGGGAGTCCAGGACGCCGAGGAGGTGTCCGCGGGCCGCGCTGTGCTCGGCGCTCGACCAGGAGCGGATCCGCTCCGGCACGGGGCCGCGGACCAATCCGTCGGGCACCTCGTCGAGGGCCGCCGTCAGCCGTTCGGCCAGCACCTCCCGGTCCCGGTCCAGGCCCAGCTCACCGGCCAGCCACTTCAGCTCGTCGCCGACCGGGTCGGTGGCGGACCGGTCGAGGACCTCGCCGTACGACTTGAAGGTGCTGCGCAGCCGCCGGGTGGCCACGCGCATGCTGTGCACGGAGTCCTCGGCGTCCCTGCGGACGGCCGGGTCGAGCTCGACGATCGCGTCGCGCTGGGCGCGTACGTAGGCGAGCACATGGTCCCCGGCGGTCACCGGGTCCCCGGCGGAGGCGGACGGGCGCTTCGTGGCAGGGACCGTCTCCGCGAGGGCACGGGCCAGCTTCGACGCCGACGCCGACGGCCGTACGCCCGCCTTGCGCAGCCGCTTCTCCACCTTGTCGAGGACGGCCGGGTCGCCACCGTCGGCGAGTTCCACCTCGATCTCGGTCCACTGTGTCTCGGCGCCGGCGGGCGTGAGCCGCTCGGCGTGTACGGCGTCGACGGCGACCTCGGCGAGCAGTCCACCGTCGGCGTCGACGAGGTGATGTACGTCACGCTCGCAGCGCAGTCGGACCACGGGCAGCAGCTCGCCGCCGCGGACACGGGAGCGGACGAGCCCGGCGAGGTCGTCGGGGAGGGTGTCGGAGAGCGGGGCGTGCAGCTCGTCGCGGACGCCGGGGGCGATCGGGAACTTCAGGTGCCAGCCCGCGTCGGAACCGCCGGTGCGGCGGCGCAGGGTGACGGACGACGCGGCGAGGCGTTCGTCCACGGTGTCGTAGTAGGTGGCGTCGAGGTGGGCGACGCCCTTGTCGACAACGGCCGCGACCCCGGCGACACCGGTCAGGTCGGGAAGCCCGCTCTCGCCGGATTCGTACTTGCGCTCGATCTCGCGTTTCGACTCCGCCATGCAATGAATCTAGCGGCTGACCGGCCGGGACGGCAGTGGGGGCGCCCCGGGAGGGTCGTCGCGTTCAGGTCGTCAGCAGGGCCCGCATCTCCTCGCCGTCCGGGAACGGCGCGTCCTGCGCCGTCCGGGAGACGAGATACACATGGGCGTCCTCGAACTGGTGGTACGACAGCGGCTCCGGGCCCTGACCGACGATCAGCACATTGTGCTCCAGGCGCCAGCTGACGTACCGGGTCTGGAACCTGGGCTGCCGGATGTCGTGGTCCGGCAGGCCCAGCCGGTCGGTGAAGCGCCGCACCACGGCGCCGAAGTGGGCGTCGAACTCCGGCCGCCAGGCGCCCTCCTCGCTCGTCCAGCCGGGCATGGTGCCCCAGCAGTCCTCGTCGAGCAGGCCGCCGTCGACCGAGTAGAGATAGGCGAACGGCAGGTGGAGCGAGCCGTCGCCTTCGCAGGTGACGAAGTGTCCCTGGGGGGTGAGGTGGGTGGCGTCGGGGACATCGGGGGTGTCCTCGTACGCCGGTCCTCGCACCGCCTGCGACCAGTCGGGCCAGCCTGCCTCGCGCGTCCGGGACCCGATGGCGTCGTCGTCGGTCAGGTCCAGCTCCGCCAGCGCGAGGAGATGACTCACCAGCTCCTCGGTCACCGGGCACAGGGCCACGTGCTCCCCGGACATTCCGCTCCCCCCCAGCCGCTAGGCCGACATCGGCCGCTGCACCCGGATCGACTGCAACAACCCGACCGCTATCCACACGGCGAACATCGACGAACCGCCGTACGACACGAAGGGCAGCGGCAGGCCGGTGACGGGCATGATGCCGAGCGTCATGCCGACGTTCTCGAACGTCTGGAAGCCGAACCAGGCGACGATGCCCGCGGCCACGATGGTGCCGTACAGGTCGCTGGTGTCCCGGGCGATGGCGCAGGCCCGCCACAGGACGATGCCGAGCAGCAGGATGATCAGGCCGCCGCCGAGGAAGCCCAGCTCCTCCCCCGCCACGGTGAAGACGAAGTCCGTCTGCTGCTCGGGCACGAACTGGCCGGTGGTCTGCGAGCCGTGGAAGAGGCCGGAGCCGGTCAGCCCGCCGGAACCGATGGCGATCCGGGCCTGGTTGGTGTTGTAGCCGACGCCTGCCGGGTCGAGCTCGGGATTGGCGAAGGCGGCGAAGCGGTTGATCTGGTAGTCGTCGAGCACTCCGAGCTGCCAGACGGCGATCGCGCCGATGGCGCCCGCGCCGAGCAGGCCGAACACCCACCGGTTGGACGACCCGGAGGCGAGCAGCACGCCGAGCACGATGATGACCATGACCATGACCGACCCGAGGTCGGGCATGAGCATCACGATCAGCATGGGCACGGTGGCCAGGCCCAGGGCCTGCACGACCGTGCGGTGATCGGGGTACTGCTTGTCGCCCGCGTCGACCCGGGCCGCCAGCAGCATCGCCATGCCCAGGATGATCGTGACCTTCACGAACTCCGAGGGCTGGAGCGAGAAGCCGCCAGGGAGCTTGATCCACGAGTGGGCGCCGTTGATCGTGGAGCCGAGCGGGGTGAGCACCAGCAGGATCAGCAGGAGCGAGACGCCGTACAGGATCGGCACGGCCGTGCGCAGGGCGCGGTGGCCGAGCCAGATCGTGCCGGCCATCAGGGCGAGGCCGATGCCGGTGTTCAGCAGGTGCCGGACGAGGAAGTAGTACGGGTCGTCCTGGTTGAGCTCGGTGCGGTTGCGGGTCGCCGAGTAGACGAGGAGCGTGCCGAGCAGCGACAGGGCCAGCGCCGACAGCAGGATCGGCCAGTCGAGCCGCCGCACGACCGAGTCACGGGCGAGGAGCCGGGTCCAGCCGGAGCGCTCGGGCCCGTAGCCGGAGACCTGGAAGCTGTTCACACCGCCGGTCATGCCGCCCACCTCCGGCTTCCCCTGCGGCGCCGCCGCCTTCGGGTGTCACGGTTCTCCGGCGTCGGCGGGGCGGCCGTCGCCGGCTGGAGCGGGTCGGCCGGGGCGTTCGGGTCCTTCTTCTCGGCCTGCTGGTCCTTGGCCGGGTCCTTGGAGACCTTCGGCGAGGAGATGGTGCCGTCGGTCTTGACCTTCGGCAGGGCCCCCTGCGGGGTGGGCAGCAGGGCCTTCTTCTTGTCGATCTTGCCGTCCTCGGAGACGCCGTACAGCGCGTTGTAGATGTTGCGGACGGCGGGGCCCGAGGCGCCGGAGCCCGTACCACCCTGGGCGATCGTCATGACGATCGCGTAGTCCTTGGTGTAGGTGGCGAACCACGAGGTCGTCTGCTTGCCGTAGACCTCGGCCGTACCCGTCTTGGCGTGCATCGGGATCTTGTCCTGCGGCCAGCCGCCGAACCTCCAGGCGGCCGTACCGCGGGTGGCGACTCCCGCGAGGGCATCGTCTATCCGGTCGCGCGTCGTCTTCGTCATCGGCAGCTTGCCGTGCGACTTGGGCTGGATCGGCGTGACGGTCTTGCCGTCGGCGCTGATGACGGCCTTGCCGACGGAGGGGTCGTAGAGGGTGCCGCCGTTGGAGATGGCGCCGTAGATGGTGGCCATCTGGATCGGCGTGACGAGGGTGTCACCCTGGCCGATGGAGTAGTTGACGGAGTCACCGGCGCGCAGGCGGTTGCCCTCGAGGCAGTTCTCGTAGGCGATCTTCTCGGCGTAGCTGCCGTTGCGCTTGCCGGTGCGGCACCAGACGTCCTTGTTGGCCTTCCAGTAGTCCAGCTTCCACTGGCGGTCGGGGATGCGGCCGGTGACCTCGTTGGGCAGGTCGATGCCGGTCTCCTTGCCGAGGCCGAACTGGTGGGCGGTCTTGTAGAACCAGTCGTTGGTCTTCTTCTTCGGCTTGGCGCCGCCGTCGCGCATCCACTCCTCGTGGGAGAGCCGGTAGAAGACGGTGTCGCAGGAGACCTCCAGGGCGCGGCCGAGGCTGATCGGGCCGTATCCCTTGGACTCGAAGTTCTTGAAGACCTGGCCGCCGAGGGAGAACGAACTGGAGCACTGGTAGGGGCCGTCGAAGGAGTAGCCGGCGTTGATCGCGGCGGCCGTCGGGACGACCTTGAAGATGGAGCCGGGCGCCGACTGGCCCTGGATCGCGCGGTTGAGCAGCGGGTAGTTGGAGCTCTTCCCGGTGAGCCGCGCGTAGTCCTTGGCGGAGATGCCACCGACCCAGGCGTTGGGGTCGTAGTTCGGGTTGGACGCCATGGCGACGACCCGGCCGGTCTTGGCCTCCATCACCACGACGGCACCGGAGTCGGCCTTGTAGTTGGTGCCGGTGTTCCGGTCGTTCTGCTTGCGGGCTTCCTTCATGGCCTCGTTCAGCTGGTACTCGGCGATCCGCTGGACGCGGGAGTCGATGCTGGTGACGAGGTTGTCGCCCGGGTGGGTCGGGTCGGCCTCGGCCTGGCCGATGACACGGCCGAGGTTGTCGACCTCGTAGCGCGTGACGCCGGCCTTGCCACGCAGCTGCTTGTCGTACTGGCGTTCAAGACCGGAGCGGCCGACCTGGTCGGAGCGCAGATACGGCGAGTTGGTGTTCTGCGCCTGCTTGATCTCCTCGTCGGTGACCGGCGAGAGGTAGCCGAGGACCTGGGCGGTGTTGGCCTTGCCCGGGCTCGGGTAGCGGCGCATGGCCTCCGGCTCGGCGGTGATGCCGGGGAAGTCCTCGGCGCGCTCGCGGATCTGCAGGGCCTGCTTGGGCGTGGCCTCGTCCGTGATGGGGATCGGCTGGTACGGCGAGCCGTTCCAGCAGGGCTGGGGCGTCTCGGAGTCGCACAGCCGGACCTTCGCCATGACCTCCTCGGGCTTCATGCCCAGGACCTTGGCGAGCTTGGTGAGGACGTCCTTGCCGTCGTCCGGCATCTTCAGCAGGTCCGTACGGGACGCGGAGACGACCAGCCGGGTCTCGTTGTCGGCGAGGGCCACACCGCGCGCGTCCAGGATCGAACCCCGGACGGCGGGCTGGACGACTTGCTGGACGTGGTTCCCGGACGCCTCCTTGGCGTACGCCGCGCCCTCACGGATCTGGAGGTACCACAGGCGTCCGCCGAGCGTGAGCAGGAGCGAGAGGACGAGAACCTGGATGACGACGAGCCGGATCTGGACCCGGGTGTTCCGCCCGGTCTCGGGAATGTTGGTCACGGGTGCTGCCTCCCCCTCTCCCTACGCGTACGAGTCTGTGATGTCGGGATGAAGTCCCCTGCGTTCACAGCCGCTTGACCCCCTTGATGCGCCCGGCCCGCGCCATCCGGGCCCGGGCCGCCTTCACCCGCAGCCCGTTGCGCTGGCTGCCGATCTTCAGGCCCGTGCCGCCGGAGAGCCAGCCGGAGGAGATGTCGGAGGCCTTGGAGCCGGAGCCGGAGTCGGCGAGCGGATCGTTCTCGGCGCGCCGGGCCAGGGCCATGATCCCCGGCACGACGAACGGGGCGAGCAGCAGGTCGTAGAGGGCGGCCGTGAACAGCAGGCTGCCCAGGCCCACATGACGGGCGGCGGTATCACCGACGAGGGCGCCGACCCCGGCGTACAGCAGGGTCGAGCCGATGGCGGCGGCGACCACCACGACCATGGGGCCGGTGGCGGACTTCAGCCGGCCCGTCTCCGGCTTCGCCAGGCCGGCGAGATAGCCGATGACACAGAGCACGAGGGCGTACCGCCCGGCGGCGTGGTCGGCGGGCGGGGCCAGGTCGGCCAGCAGGCCCGCGCCGAAGCCGACGAGGGCGCCACCCATGTGGCCGTACACCAGGGCCAGGCCGAGGACGGTGAGGAGCATCAGGTCGGGCACGGCGCCCGGCAGGTGCAGACGGGCGAGGACGCTCACCTGGATCACCAGGGCGACGACGACCAGGGCGGAGGAGAGCAGGATCCGGTTGACGCGCATGAGGTGACAGCTCCTACTGCTCTTGCTGGTTCTGGCCGTCTGCGGGTGCCTCGGCGGACGGCGTCACGGTCACCGTCACCGTCGGCCTGGGGGTGGGCTTGGGCTTGGGCGGGAGCACCGTGTCGCGCGGGTCCTTCTTCGGGACGTCGACGACGACACCGACGATGTCGAGCTTGGTGAAGCTCGCGTACGGCGTGACATAGAGCGTGCGGGTCAGGCCGCCGCCGGACGGGTCGACACGGGAGACCACGCCGACGGGCACGCCGGGCACGAACGGCCGGTCGGCCTGCGAGCCGAAGGTGACCAGACGGTCGCCCTTCTTCACCTCGGCCTTGCCGTTGAGGAGTTCCACGCGCAGCGGGCGGTCGCCCTGCCCGGAGGCGAAGCCGAGCTCGTCGCCGGACTCCATCCGGGTGCCGACCGTGAAGTCGGGGTCGCTGGCGAGCAGGACCGTGGCGGTGTTGGGGCCGACGGTGGTGACGCGGCCGACGAGCCCGTCCCCGTTCAGGACGGTCATGTCGCGCTTGATGCCGTCGTTGGCGCCGACGTCGACGGTGATGGTCCAGGAGAAGCCCTGCGCGGCGCCGATGGCGATGACCTGGGCACCCTTGATGCCGTACTGGCCTTGACCTGCGACCTTCAGCATCTTGTCGAGCTGCTTGAGGCGGCTGCGGCTGCGGTCGTCGCTGCCGAGTCTCGCCTTCAGGGCCGCGTTCTCCTCCTCCAGCACGGCGAGCCGGTCGTGCCGTTCGCCGGATTCACGGATGGCGGAAACCGCGTTGCCGACCGGGTCGACCGCGGCCGAGACACCGCTCTCGATCGGACCGAAGACCGTCGCCGCGCCCTGCCGGGCCCCGTCGACGGGCGAGTCCTCTCCACCGCGGATGTCCACCGTGATCAAAGCGAACGCGATGGCGATCAGCAGCACCAGGAGCAGCCGGCTCTCTCGTGTGTCCCTCACGTGCGGCGGCCGTGCCCTTCCTCATAGGAATTCGGGGAGCCCCAGGGAAACCCAAGGGGCTGCTTTATGGGAGCTTATGCCTCTATATCAACGATCCGCCGTACGAGAGGAGATCGTCCCGTACGGCGGAATCGAAGAGTTATGTCATCTGCGCGGCTGGGCGTCCAGCACCTGCTGGAGCGCCTCGAACTCCTCGACGCACTTACCGGAACCGAGAGCCACGCTGTCGAGCGGATCCTCGGCGATATGGATCGGCATGCCGGTCTCCCGGCGCAGCCGCTCGTCCAGGCCCCGAAGCAACGCCCCGCCGCCGGTCAGAACGATTCCCCGGTCCATGATGTCGCCGGACAGCTCCGGCGGACACTTGTCGAGGGTCGTCTTGACGGCGTCGACGATCGCGTTGACCGGTTCCTCGATCGCCTTGCGGACTTCCGCCGCGGAGATGACGACGGTCTTCGGCAGCCCGGACACCAGGTCCCGGCCGCGGATTTCGGTGTGCTCGTCGGAGTCGAGGTCGTACGCCGAACCGATCGTGATCTTGATCTGTTCGGCCGTCCGCTCACCCAGCAGAAGGGAGTACTCCTTCTTGATGTGCTGGATGATCGCGTTGTCCAGTTCGTCGCCCGCCACGCGGATGGACTGGGCGGTGACGATGCCGCCGAGGGAGATGACCGCGACCTCCGTGGTGCCGCCGCCGATGTCCACCACCATGTTGCCCGTGGCCTCGTGGACCGGCAGGCCGGAGCCGATGGCCGCGGCCATGGGCTCCTCGATGATGTGCACCTGGCGGGCGCCGGCCTGGGACGACGCCTCGATGACGGCGCGGCGCTCGACGCCCGTGATGCCCGAGGGCACACAGACGACGACCCGCGGACGAGCCAGATACCTCCGCTTGTGGATCTTCAGGATGAAGTAGCGGAGCATCCGCTCGGTGATCTCGAAGTCGGCGATCACGCCGTCCTTCAAAGGACGAACGGCAACGATGTTGCCGGGCGTGCGCCCGATCATCTTCTTCGCTTCGGCCCCGACCGCGAGGATGCCACCGGTGTTGGTGTTGATCGCGACGACGGACGGTTCGTTGAGTACGATCCCGCGACCCCTGACGTACACCAGCGTGTTGGCGGTCCCGAGGTCGACAGCCATGTCACGGCCGATGAACGACATTGAGTTCCCCATCAGGATTCGTCTGGCCTTCCCACTAGCTTTTGAGGGCTTTTCAGGTAGGCAAAGGTGGGTGCTGTGACGTGAAGGCTTCCATCGTAGACGCGCCTTCGCGAACACTGCGGGAGGGTCTCCGCCAATGTCAGCAGATGCTGTGCGGGTTCGCTTGTGGAGACGGGCGTTCGGGGGCGATCGTTCCCTCGATCGGCACGTATATGCCAGGAAAGTCCGGGAGCGCCGCTCCCGGACTTTGCTCGCCCTTCGCGCTTTAGGCGCGACCCGGGAAGAAGATCTTCACTTCTCGCTCCGCGGACTCCTCGGAGTCCGAGGCGTGGATCAGGTTCTCGCGGACGATGACGCCGTAGTCGCCGCGGATGGAGCCGGGCGCGGCCGCGATCGGGTCGGTCGGGCCGGCGAGCGCGCGCAGCCCCTCGATGACCCGCTCGCCCTCCACGATCAGCGCCACCACCGGGCCGGAGGCCATGAACTCCACCAGCGGCTCGTAGAAGGGCTTGCCCTTGTGCTCGCCGTAGTGCTGCTCCAGCGTGTCCTGGTCCAGGGTGCGCAGTTCCAGCGCGGTGATCCGCCAGCCCGCCTTGCGCTCGATGCGGCCGATGATCTCGCCGGTCAGGCCACGACGGACGGCGTCGGGCTTGAGCAGGACGAGGGTGCGCTGGGTCACGACGGGCTCCTTAAGCGTCAAGGTTTTACGGAAAGACGAGATTACCCGGCGTGTCGGGCCGCTCGTTACGCAGCGTCAGGTGTGGAGGAGCCCGAGGGGCCCGCCTGGGCCGCGAATCTCGCCTTCGCCTCGTCCACCTTCCGCCCGTAGTGCACGGACGCCCACCACAGGGCCGCGAAGATCGCGCCCAGGAAGAACATGATCGGCACGACGAAGCCCGACGCGATGAGCGCGAGCTGCAGCGCCCAGCCGAGCGCGACCCCGCCGGGGCGCGTCACCAGTCCGCACAGCACCAGGCACAGGAACATCGCGACACCGCTGACCGTCCACACCGTCGCCATGGACAGATCGGGATCCTTCATGGCGACCAGAGCGGCGAAGCCGATGACGAAGAACTCGCCGATCAGGGTCGAAGAACAGAGCGTACGCACGGGTCTCAGCCCTTCCCCAGGAGCAGTCGGGCCTCGCCGACGGTGATGACGGAACCGGTGACGAGCACACCGCCGCCCGCGAACTCGCCCTCCTCCTCGGCGAGCGTGATCGCGGCCTCCAGCGCGTCCGGCAGCCGCGGCTCGACCTGGACGCGGTCGTCGCCGAACACCTCGACGGCGATACCGGCCAGCTCGTCGGCGTCCATCGCGCGGTGGCTGGAGTTCTGGGTGACCACGATCTCGGCGAACACCGGCTCGAAGGCCTCCAGCAGCCCCCGTACGTTCTTCTCGCCGCTCGCGCCGACGACCCCGATGAGACGGCTGAACTGGAAGGCCTCCCCGACCGCCTCGGCAGCCGCCCGGGCGCCCGCCGGGTTGTGGGCGGCGTCGAGCACGACGGTGGGCGAGCGCCGCACGACCTCCAGCCGCCCCGGCGAGGCCACGGCGGCGAACGCCTTGCGGACCGCGTCCAGGTCCAGCGCATCGGCGCGCTGCGCGCCGACCCCGAAGAACGCCTCGACGGCGGCGAGCGCGACGGCCGCGTTGTGCGCCTGGTGCGCGCCGTGCAGCGGCAGATACACCTCGGGGTACTCACCGCCCAGGCCACGCAGCGTCACCAGCTGCCCGCCGACGGCCACCTGCCGGTCGACGACGCCGAACTCCAGGCCCTCCCGGGCCACGGTCGCGTCCACCTCGACGGCCTTCTTCAGCAGCACCTGGGCCGCCTCGACCGGCTGCTGCGCCAGGATGACCGTCGCGCCCTGCTTGACGATGCCGGCCTTCTCCGTGGCGATCTCGGCGTGGGTGGTGCCGAGCCGGTCGGTGTGGTCGAGGTCTATGGGCGTGACGACGGCGACGTCACCGTCGATCACGTTCGTGGCGTCCCAGGAGCCGCCCATGCCGACCTCGACGACGGCGACGTCCGCGGGCGCGTCGGCGAAGGCCGCGTAGGCCATGCCGGTGAGCACCTCGAAGAAGGACAGCCGGTACTCCTGCTGCGCGTCGACCATCTCGATGTACGGCTTGATGTCCTCGTACGTCTCGATGAACCGCTCGGCGGAGATGGGGGCGCCGTCGAGGCTGATGCGCTCGGTGATCGACTGCACGTGCGGCGAGGTGTAGCGGCCGGTGCGCAGCTCGAAGACGCCGAGCAGGGCCTCGATCATGCGGGCGGTGGAGGTCTTGCCGTTGGTCCCCGTGATGTGGATCGACGGGTACGACCGCTGCGGCTCGCCCAGGACGTCCATCAGCGCGGCGATACGGCTGACGGAGGGCTCCAGCTTGGTCTCGCCCCAGCGCGTGGCGAGCTCCGCCTCGACCTCGCGCAGGGCCTTGTCCACCTCGGGGTCGGCGGGCCGGGTGGGGATGTCGGCCTCGGGCGGGCCGCCCTGGGTGCGGAGGGTTCGGCTGCCGGCTTCGATGACCGCGAGGTCGGGGTCGCGGGTGGTCTCCTCCGCGATGATCTCGTCGAAGTTGTCGAGGGGGTCGGGCTGGTCGTCGCTGTGGTCTGGAGGGAGCTCGCTCACGGGGCCCAGTCTACGGAGACCGACTGACATTGTTCGCTGTGGGCGGGTGCGGGTCCGTGGGGGCTGGTCGCGCCCACGCGGCGGAGCCGCACATCGATACAGCCCCGCGCCCCTGAACTCCAGAGGGCCCCCGGCACTGACAAGCACCGGGGGCCCTCTGCAAACCGTACGAACCTCTACGCCTGCGGCAGACGCTCCAGCTGCGCCTGAATGCGGGCGATGTCCTCCTCCGCCTTGGCGAGGCGGGTGCGGATCTTGTCCACGACGTGGTCGGGGGCCTTCGCCAGGAACGCCTCGTTGCCGAGCTTGCCGGTCGCCTGGGCCTTCTCCTTCTCCGCCGCCGCGAGGTCCTTGGCGAGGCGCTTGCGCTCCGCCGCGACGTCGATCGTGCCGGAGAGGTCGAGGGCGACCTCGGCGCCGGCGACCGGGAGGGTCGCCGTGGCCGTGAAGGCGTCGCCCTCCGGCTGGAGGCGGAGGAGCTGCCGGATGGCGGCCTCGTGGGTCGCGAACGGCGTGCCGTCGAGGGTCAGCCGGGCCGGAACCCGCTGGCCGGGCTGGAGGCCCTGGTCGGCGCGGAAGCGGCGGACCTCGGTGATGACCGACTGGAGCGACTCGATCTCCTGCTCGGCGCCCTTGTCACGGAAACCGCTGTCGCTCGGCCACTCGGCGATGACGACCGACTCGCCGCCCGTGAGCGTGGTCCACAGGGTCTCGGTGACGAAGGGAACCACCGGGTGCAGCAGCTTCAGCGTGACGTCGAGGACCTCGCCGAGGACCCGCTTGCTGACCTCGGCCGCCTCGCCGCCCGCCTGGAACGTCGTCTTGGACAGCTCGACGTACCAGTCGAAGACCTCGTCCCACGCGAAGTGGAACAGGGCGTCGGACAGCTTCGCGAACTGGTAGTCCTCGTAGAACGCGTCGACTTCGGCGACGACGGAGTTCAGGCGGGACAGGATCCACCGGTCGGTCGACGACAGCTTCGACGCGTCCGGCAGCGGGCCGTCCACGGTCGCGCCGTTCATCATCGCGAAGCGCGTCGCGTTCCAGATCTTGTTGGCGAAGTTGCGGGAGCCCTGGACCCAGTCCTCGCCGATCGGGACGTCGACGCCCGGGTTGGCGCCACGCGCGAGGGTGAACCGGAGCGCGTCGGAGCCGTACTTGTCCATCCAGTCCAGCGGGTTGACCGCGTTGCCGAAGGACTTCGACATCTTCTTGCCGAACTGGTCGCGGACCATGCCGTGCAGGGCGATGGTGTGGAACGGCGGGGTGCCGTCCATCGCGTACAGGCCGAACATCATCATCCGGGCGACCCAGAAGAAGAGGATGTCGTAGCCGGTGACCAGGACGGAGTTCGGGTAGAACTTCGCGAGCGACTCGGTCTGTTCGGGCCAGCCGAGCGTGGAGAACGGCCACAGGCCGGAGGAGAACCAGGTGTCGAGGACGTCGGTGTCCTGGCGCCAGCCCTCGGCCTCGGTCCCGGGCGGCTCCTCGTCGGCGCCGACGCAGACGACCTCGCCGTTCGGCCCGTACCAGACCGGGATGCGGTGGCCCCACCACAACTGCCGCGAGATGCACCAGTCGTGGAGGTTGTCGACCCAGTCGAAGTAGCGCTTCTCCATCTCCTGCGGATGGATCTTGACGCGCCCGTCGCGGACGGCGTCACCGGCGGCCTTCGCGAGCGGACCGACCTTGACCCACCACTGCATGGACAGACGCGGCTCGATGGTGGTCTTGCAGCGTGAGCAGTGGCCGACGGAGTGGACGTAGGGCCGCTTCTCGGCGACGATCCGGCCCTCGGCGCGCAGCGCGGCGACGATGGCCGAGCGGGCCTCCAGGCGGTCCAGGCCCTGGAAGGGGCCGTGGGCCGTGATGATCGCGTGCTCGTCCATGATCGTCAGGGCCGGGAGGTCGTGGCGCTGGCCGATCTCGAAGTCGTTCGGGTCGTGCGCCGGGGTCACCTTGACGGCGCCCGTGCCGAACTCCGGGTCGACGTGCTCGTCGGCGACGACCGGGATGGAGCGGTCGGTCAGCGGCAGCTTGACCAGCTTGCCGATCAGGTGCTTGTACCGCTCGTCCCCGGGGTGCACGGCGACGGCCGTGTCACCGAGCATGGTCTCGGCGCGGGTGGTGGCGACGACGATGGTGTCGTCCCCGTCGCCGTACTTCATGGAGACGAGTTCGCCGTCGTCGTCCTGGTACTCCACCTCGATGTCCGAGATGGCCGTCAGACACCGGGGACACCAGTTGATGATGCGCTCGGCGCGGTAGATGAGCTCGTCGTCGTAGAGCCGCTTGAAGATGGTCTGGACGGCCTGGGACAGGCCCTCGTCCATGGTGAAGCGCTCACGGGACCAGGCGACACCGTCGCCGAGGCGGCGCATCTGGCCGCTGATCTGCCCGCCGGACTCGCCCTTCCACTGCCAGACCCGCTCGACGAAGGCCTCACGGCCCAGGTCGTGCCGGGACTTGCCCTCCTTGGCGAGCTCCCGCTCGACGACGTTCTGCGTGGCGATGCCGGCGTGGTCCATGCCGGGCTGCCAGAGCGTCTCGTGACCCTGCATGCGCTTACGGCGGGTCAGCGCGTCGATGAGGGTGTGCTCGAAGGCGTGCCCGAGGTGCAGGCTGCCCGTGACGTTCGGCGGCGGGATGACGACGGTGTACGGCGGCTTGTCGCTCTTCTCGTCCGCCTCGAAGTAGCCCCGCTCTACCCAGCGCTCGTACAGCGGCCCCTCCACGTCGGCCGGCGCGTACTGGGTCGGCAGGTCGGTGCTGGGCGCTGGTGGCTGCTGCTGAGCGTTCTCGGTCACGGGGGTCAGTTTAGAGGTGTCACTCCCCCGTCCCGAAACTCGTTTGCTTTTTGACATGCTCCCTGACCCGGGGTCCAGGGACTCCGGCCTGGGCCGTCCGGGCCCTTCCGGGGGCTTCCTGCTTCACCGCGTTGTGCCGGGACTTTCGTCCTGGTCTTACCAGCGCTCCACCAGGCGTTTAGCGTCTCCGCCCGTCCGGCGGCGACGATACGGCGTCCTTCGAAAAGAACATTGCGGGCTGCATTGTGGTCCCGGTCGTGCACGGTGCCGCATCCGCCGCAGGTCCATTGCCGGACGTGCAGGGGCTTGGGACCGTCCCGGTGTCCGCAGGCCGAGCAGACCTGGGAGGACGGGAACGCACGGTCGACCTTGGCGAAGGTGCGTCCACGTTTGACCGCCTTGTACTCCAGCATCCGTACGAACGCGGACCATCCGGCGTCGTGCACGGACTTGGCGAGCCGGCTGCCACCGAGAGCGGACACCGCAAGGTCCTCCACATACACCGCTTGGTTGTCGCGAATGATCTGTGCGGATGCCTTGTGGTGGAAGTCCCGGCGCCGGTCCGCCACACGCGCGTGCTGGCGCGCGACCTTGATACGGGCCTTGGCCCGGTTTTTCGATCCCTTGACCTTGCGGGACAGCTCTCGCTGAAGCCGCTTGAGCTTCTTCTCCGCCCGGCGCAGGAAGCGAGGGCTGGCGATCTTCCGGCCGTCGGACAGGACCGCGAAGACGGACAGGCCCAGGTCGATCCCGGTTTCCGACTCCACCTCGGGGAGGATGTCCGGCTCGGTGTCCACGACGAAGCTGAGGAAGTACCGGCCACAGCTGTCCATGGTGACGGTCAGGGAACTGGGTACGGCCGGAAGCGGGCGGGACCACTTGACCTTGAGGTTGCCGATCTTGGCCACATACACCGTGCCGTCGCCCTGGAGGGAGAAGGCGTTGGTGTTGAGGCGGACCGACTGCCGGGTGTCCTTCTTCGATCTGTAGCGGGGCGGGCCGACTTTCCGGCCCTTCCGCCTGCCCTTACAACTGTCGAAGAAGTTTTTGTAGGCGGTGTCCAGGTCTCGCAGAGACTGTTGCAGGATGACCGCCGAGACGTCGGCGAGCCACGCGCGTTCCTCTGTCCGCTTGGCCTGGGTGATGCGCAGACGCGACAACTCCGCCGACTTCACATACGGCAACCCCGCCGCGTGCGCTTCCTTCCGGTCGCGCAGGCAGTCGTTCCACACCACACGGGCGCACCCGAACGCCTTCGCCAGCGCACGGCGCTGGGAGGCATCCGGATAGGCCCGGTAGTTGTAGCGAAGCTGCATACCGATCACCGTATGGATGCTTCATGACCGCTCGCGGCGAAAGATCACATCAAACCGGAATTGCACACGATGTGAACAACCGTGTTCGAGTCGATCCTCGCGTCGGCGCGGAGCTTCAGGGGCGAGATGCCGATGTGCCGCGAAGAGAGGGCGTCCCCCGCTCACCGGTCATGCTCGTGTTTCTCCTGATCGTGCCGCGAAGCACCGTTGGTGGTCCGGCTTGCACCAACCCGTCCGCCCCGAGGTGCACGTCAGAGCAGCCTTGAGATGCATTCGTCCGTCCCCGGCGGCAGCGCTCTCTGAGAAGAGCGCCGGTAACGGTTGAGGGCCCCGATGCCATGCACACGGTGAGTCTGCGCCAGGATGTCTGGAACACATAAGCATCTGGAGGGGAACCCAGAACATGAGCTACAACCAGCCGGGCCCGTACGGCGGGCAGCCCCAGCAGCCCGGACCGTACGGCCAGCCCGGTCCGTACGGCCAGCCGCCGCAGGCGCCCCAGCCCGGCTATGGCTACCCCCAGCAGGCCCCTGGGCCCCAGCCCGGTTACGGCTACCCGCAGGGTGCCCCGCCCCAGCAGCCCGGCCCCTACGGCCAGCAGCCCCCGTACGGCCAGCAGCCGCAGCCGCCCTACGGCCAGCCCCCCTACGGCGTCCCGCAGCCCCCGGCCCCGGGCGGCGGCAAGAAGAAGACGGGCATCATCCTCGGCGCGGTGGCCGTGGTCGCCGCGATCGGTGTGGCCGCGTACTTCGTGATCGGCGGGGGTGGCGGCCTGGAGGACGATGGGCCGCACAAGCTGTCGACACCGTCGACCGTGCTCACCGAGTACAAGCGCACCACGAAGGACGGGCAGACCACCGGTGACGACGAGAAGTCGGAGCTGGAGAAGAGCGGCGTGAAGAACGCCAAGACGTCGGCGGCCCTCTACTCCAACGTGGACCTGAGCGACTACGACCCCGACGACCCGTCGTCCGCGGCGAAGATGGCGTCGGCCAAGACGCTCACGGTGGCCGGTGCCTACGGTGAGATCTCCGACCCGGAGGCGACCCTCGACCTGTTCCTCGCCAACTTCAAGAAGTCCTCCGAGAAGGAGTCCGCCACCGGGTCCGGAAAGCCGGAGCTGATCGGCGAACCCGAGGAGGCGGACCTCGACGGCGCGGTCATGAAGTGCCAGTCGGTCAAGGCTCAGGACGAGCGGACCAAGCAGGAGAAGACCAACTGGTTCTGCGCGTGGGCCGACTACAGCACGATCGCCCTCGTGTCGCCGGGTGAGGCGGCGAAGGGCGTCACCAAGGACGTGGCGATCGACCTCACCACCAAGGTCCGCAAGGAAGTCCGCGTCGCGGCCTGACGCAAGCAACGACGAAGGCGCCCAGCACAAGGAGTGCTGGGCGCCTTCGCGTGCAGTGGGTGACTAGGCGGTCTTCTGCTCGCCCGGCCCGCGACCCCGCGCATCCCGCGGAATCAGCGTCGGGTTGACGTTCGACTGGACGACGTCGGCCGTGATGACGACCCGGGCCACGTCCTTGCGGGACGGGACCTCGTACATCACGCCCTGGAGGACCTCCTCCATGATGGCCCTGAGGCCACGCGCGCCGGTCTGGCGGAGGATCGCCTGGTCGGCGATGGCCTCGAGGGCCTCACGCTCGAAGTCCAGCTCCACGCCGTCGAGTTCGAAGAGGCGCTGGTACTGCTTGACGAGCGCGTTGCGCGGCTCGACGAGGATCTGCAGCAGGGCCTCGCGGTCGAGGTTGTGAACCGAGGTGATGACCGGGAGCCGGCCGATGAACTCGGGGATCATGCCGAACTTGACCAGGTCCTCCGGCATGACCTCCTGGAACTGGTCCTTGGACTCCATCTCGCGCTTGGAGCGGATCTGCGCGCCGAAGCCGATGCCCTTGGCACCCGCCCGGGACTCGATGATCTTCTCCAGTCCGGCGAAGGCACCGCCCACGATGAACAGCACGTTCGTCGTGTCGATCTGGATGAACTCCTGGTGGGGGTGCTTGCGGCCGCCCTGCGGCGGAACGGAGGCCGTGGTGCCCTCCAGGATCTTCAGCAGGGCCTGCTGGACGCCCTCGCCGCTCACGTCGCGCGTGATCGACGGGTTTTCACTCTTCCTCGCGACCTTGTCGATCTCATCGATGTAGATGATCCCGGTCTCGGCCTTCTTGACGTCGTAGTCGGCGGCCTGGATCAGCTTGAGGAGGATGTTCTCGACGTCCTCGCCGACGTACCCCGCCTCCGTCAGCGCCGTGGCGTCGGCGATCGCGAAGGGGACGTTCAGCATGCGCGCGAGGGTCTGCGCGAGGAGGGTCTTCCCGGAGCCCGTGGGGCCGAGGAGGAGGATGTTGGACTTCGCCAACTCGATGGCGTCGTCACGGCCGTTGCCGCCGCCGTTCTCACCGGCCTGGACGCGCTTGTAGTGGTTGTACACCGCTACGGAGAGGGCCTTCTTGGCGGCCTCCTGGCCGACCACGTAGCCCTCGAGGAACTCGTAGATCTCGCGAGGCTTCGGGAGTTCCTCCCAGCGGACCTCGCTGGTCTCCGCCAGCTCTTCCTCGATGATCTCGTTGCAGAGGTCGATGCACTCGTCGCAGATGTACACACCGGGCCCTGCGATGAGCTTCTTGACCTGCTTCTGGCTCTTGCCACAGAACGAGCACTTGAGCAGATCGCCGCCGTCACCGATGCGTGCCACGGTGTGCTTCCCCTTCGCCTGGGAGACGACTGGACGTCGACGTCCAGCGGCTCCTGGTGCAGCCTTATGTCCGACGGTACCTTGCCGGGCCCCTCGTTCGGGCCCCCCTTGGCGCGGTTCACTTTGACGTGCACCGTGCCAAACCGTGCCAAGGGGCGGCAGACGATACAGCCTCTCGCCTCAGCGCAGGCTCGAGTTGTCCATCTTCCGGGTGCTGATGACCTGGTCGATCAGTCCGTAGCTCAGCGCGTCCTCGGCCGTGAGGATCTTGTCGCGCTCGATGTCCTCGCGGATCTTCTCGACCGGTGTGGTGGAGTGCTTGGCCAGCATCTCCTCCAGCTGCGAGCGCATCCGGAGGATCTCGTTCGCGGCGATCTCCAGGTCGGACACCTGACCGCGGCCGGTCTCGCTGTACGGCTGGTGGATCAGCACGCGCGCGTTCGGCAGGGCCATGCGCTTGCCCGCCGTGCCGGCGGCCAGTAGGACGGCGGCGGCGGAGGCGGCCTGGCCCATGCAGACCGTCTGGATGTCCGGCTTCACGTACTGCATCGTGTCGTAGATCGCGGTGAGCGCCGTGAAGGAGCCGCCGGGGCTGTTGATGTAGACCGAGATGTCACGGTCGGGGTCCATCGACTCCAGGCACAGCAGCTGCGCCATGACGTCGTTGGCGGAGGCGTCGTCGATCTGGACGCCGAGGAAGATCACGCGCTCCTCGAAGAGCTTCGCGTACGGGTCGTACTCGCGGATGCCCTGGGAGGTGCGCTCGACGAAGCGCGGAATGATGTAGCGGGACTCGGCCTGCGGGCCGGTGTAGCGGCCCTGCGAGCCGTTCATGTCCTGCACGGCGTTCATACGGTCGTAGATCCCGCTGCCGGGGAACTGGTTCACGGTGTCTCCTGAGAAGGGCTGAGGCGGTCGGCTGGGGCTGTCTGGGGTCGCTGGGGCCCGGGAGGGCTCCGGGGGCCTCACGGGGCTCCACAGGCCCCGTGGGGACCTCTCAGGCCCCGGTGCCGCCGCCGCCCGGCATACCTGCGGCCGTGGGGATGACGTCGTCGATGAGGCCGTACTCCTTGGCCTCGAAGGCGTCGAACCAGCGGTCGCGGTCCGAGTCGCGGGTGATCTGCTCGACCGACTGGCCCGTGTGCTGGGACGTGAGCTCGGCCATGCGCTTCTTGGTGTGCAGCAGCCGCTCGGCGTGGATCTTGATGTCGGAGGCCGAGCCGGCCAGGCCGGCGGAGGGCTGGTGGATCAGGATCTCGGCGTTCGGCAGCGCGAAGCGCTTGCCGGGGGTGCCCGCGCTGAGCAGGAACTGACCCATCGAGGCCGCGAGACCCATGGCGATCGTCACCACGTCGTTCTTGATGAACTGCATCGTGTCGTAGATCGCCATGCCGGCCGTGATCGAACCGCCGGGGCTGTTGATGTAGAGGTAGATGTCCTTGTCGGGATCCGCGGCAAGGAGCAGCAGCTGTGCGGTGATCTTGTTCGCAATGTCGTCGTCGACCGGCTGGCCGAGGAAGATGATCCGCTCGTTGAGCAGCCGGTTGTAGACCTGGTCACCGAGGCCACCACCGATGGAAGGCTCGCCGGCGGCGGAGGGCATCAGATTCGTCACGTATCCACCTGCTCGTCTTACGACGGCGCCGGGCCGTCTCACGTTTCCCTGCGGGGCTGGAGCCGTTCGCAGACTCCACTGCCCTCGTATTCATGGACCCTAACGCGCGGGTCCCTTCGGGGAATCCCGGAGATGGGAGTGTTCGCCGGGGGCGTAGCGACTTGGGTGCTTCGGTCCATGTACGGCTGCGGGCCGGTGGGGGCCGTGTCGCGCAGTTCCCCGCGCCCCTGAGTGCGTAATGCCGACGGGCCCCGAGAAGCGCTGTGCGTCTCGGGGCCCGTCCTCTTACGGCGTTACCAGGTAGGTGCCGGGGCTCAGCCCTCGGTCTTCTCCTCGGCGGCCTCGGCCGGGGTCTCCTCGGTGGAGGCCTCGGTCTCGTCCTCTTCGTCGTCCAGGTCGACGACCTCGCCGTTGGTGTCCTTGACCGCGGCCTTCTCGACCACGACGGCCAGGGCCTTGCCGCGGGCGACCTCGCCGACCAGGAGCGGAACCTGACCGCCCTCGACGACGGCCTGGGCGAACTGGTCGGGGGACATGCCGGAGGAGGCGGCGCGCCGCATGAGGTGCTCGGTGAGCTCCTCCTGGCTGACGTTCAGCTTCTCCTGCTTGACGAGCTCGTCGAGCACGAACTGCGTCTTGATGCCCTTGACCGCGGCTTCCTTGGTCTCGGCGTCGAACTCCTCGACCGTCTTGCCCTGGATCTCGAGGTACTTCTCGAGGTCGAGGCCCATCTGGCCGAGCTGGTGGTGCTCGAGGTTGTGCTTGCGGGTGTTGACCTCGTCCTCGAGCAGCTTGTCCGGGACCGGCACCTCGACCAGCTCGAGCAGCTTCTCCAGGACGCGCTCCTGGGCCTGCGTGGCCTGGTCGTACTGCTTCATGTTCTCCAGGCGCTTGCGGCTGTCGGCCCGCAGCTCCTCGATGGTGTCGAACTCGGAGGCGAGCTGCGCGAACTCGTCGTCCAGCTCGGGCAGTTCACGCTTGGCGACCTGGGTGACCTTGACGGTGACCTCGGCCTCCTTGCCGGCCGCCGAGCCGCCCTTGAGCTCGGAGGTGAAGGTGGCCTCGCCACCGGCCTCCACGCCCTTCACGGCGTCGTCGATGCCGTCCAGCAGCTCGCCGGAGCCGATGGTGTAGGAGACGCCGTCCGCGACGCCGTCCTCCAGGACCTCGCCCTCGACCTTGGCCTCCAGGTCGATCGTCACGACGTCGCCGTCCTCGGCGGCACGCTCGACCGGGGCGGTGGAGGCGAAGCGCTCGCGCAGCTCCTCGACCGCCTTGTCGACGTCCTCCTCGGTGACCTCGACCGCGTCGACCTCGACCTCGATGCCGGAGTAGTCCGGGATCTCGATGGAGGGACGGATGTCGACCTCGGCGGTGAAGTTCAGCGTCTCGCCGTCCTTCAGCTCCGTGATGTCGACCTCGGGCTGGCCCAGCGGGTTCAGCTCGGCCTCGTTGACCGCGTCGGTGTAGAACTTCGGCAGCGCGTCGTTGACGGCCTCCTCCAGAACCGCACCGCGGCCGAACCGCTGGTCGATGACCCGGGCCGGGACCTTGCCCTTGCGGAAGCCCTTCACCGTGACCTGCTGGTTGATCTTCTTGTACGCCGCGTCGAGGCTGTCCTTGAGCTCCTCGAAGGGCACCTCGACAGTGAGCCGAACCCGAGTCGGGTTCAGGGTCTCCACGGCGCTCTTCACGGTTCGGTCTCCTTGTGGCTGACTTCTTGGGTTCTGCCGGGGCCAGAACGGCCCGGCGGATTTCGCCGCCCGGAGACTTCAGACGCTGAGACACACGGACGGCAGCTTGCATAGTAACGGCAGCGACTACACCGCCCAAAAGGCGATCACATGAGTGACCGGGAGACGATCACCCGAGATGACTCGAGATGGCTCGAGAGATGATCGGATGGCTGGTCGGGGTGGCGGGATTTGAACCCACGGCCTTCCGCTCCCAAAGCGGACGCGCTACCAAGCTGCGCCACACCCCGTCTGGTGCGACACGTAGGGTACATGGCGCAAGGCCGTACGGCCGCCGCATTTCCGCTGCGTCGACGCCGGGAAGGCCCGAATGCGAATGCGGTGTGCGACGAGGGCGCACAACCCGCTACGATGCTTGCGTGCCGAGGTCACCCGACCTGCGGCGCGCACCGTGCGGGCGTAGCTCAATGGTAGAGCCCTAGTCTTCCAAACTAGCTACGCGGGTTCGATTCCCGTCGCCCGCTCTGAACGGCTCGGGCCCGGTTCTTCGGAACCGGGCCCGAGGTGTTTTCCGGATTCACAGCCCGCGTACGTCCACCGTGTAGACGGAGCGGACGCCGTAAGGGACGTACAGGGCGTCGCCGACCAGGACCAGCGGGGCGCCCGAGGTGACGAGCATGCTGTCGGTTCTGCCGCCGTCGTCGCGGCCGTCCAGGGTGGCCTCGACCTCGCCGCTGCTCGCGTCCAGGGAGGCCAGGCGGCCGCTGGGGGACGCGAAGTACACATGGGTGGCGGAGGCGGTCGGCGGCCCCTGCTGCTCCACGGTGGAATTGGATTCCCACAGTGTCCGGCCGGTGCGTGGCGAGACCGCGCGGACGCCGCCGCTCTCGCGTGTGAAGTAGACCGTGCCGCGGACCAGGTACGCCTGCGCGTCCTCGGGCCGGGGCTGGGCGAGCCGGCGCACGGTGAGCACGCGCGAGGAGACGTCGATCAGGGTCAGGCCGCGGTCCGTGTCGAGGGAGTCCGCGAGGACCAGACGTCCGTCGTGTTGGCCGAGCAGGTACTGGGCGCCCTTGGCCTCGACGGTCCAGCGGGCCTTTCCGGTGGCCGGGTCGATCTGGGAGACGGTGGTCCCGGAGGCTCCCTTTTCCGACAGGCCGATCACGCAGACGAGGTAGGCGCGGTCGGCCGCCGAGCGCAGCAGGCAGTCGACCGAGTCGTCCGGGTCGCTCGGCTTCGGGCGGCTCCAGCGGACGTCGCCGGTCTCCGCGTCGAGCAGGGCGTACCGGTCGCCCTGGGAGCCGTAGAAGGTGACGACGCCCTCGGGGACGGCCGTGGCGGCGTCCTGCGTGCTGTCGGGGACGGACGCCGACTCGCCGGTGCCCGTTTCGGTCCGCCAGAGCTCCTTGCCGGTGTCGGCGGCCAGGGCGGACACCGTGTACCTGAACCGGGGGCCGGCCGCCGTCTCGCCCTCCTCCGCCTCGTAGGCGTAGACGTGACTGTCGGTGGCGCCGATGAGCGCGCCCTCGCTGCTGCCTGCGGAGCCGTCGGGTGTGGGGTCGACGGACCGGCCCCAGGTGGTGCGGCCGTCGGCGAGATCGAAGCGGGCCGCCATGAGGCCGGAGCCGGCGCACACCAGGGAGGTGTCGACGGCTGCGCAGCCCTTGAGCGCGCTCTCGGCGCCACCGAGGAGGCGCTCGCTGCCCTTGGGGGCTTTCGCGGCGGCGGCCCAGGGCTCCCAGCCGTCGGGGAGGTCGCTGGGGACGGAGGCCGAGGTGCCGGGGTCGGTGTCGCGGGAGAGGGCGCCGGTGAGGACCAAGGTGGTCGCGGCCAGTACGGCGGCCACGGCCGTCCCGGCCGCCGCGGCGAGGAGGTAGCGGCGTCTGCGGCCGCCGCGCGGCGCGGTGGGCTCGGGCGGCGGGTCGGCGAGCGGGGTGTCGCGCTGTGGCGTGGCCGCGGGGACGCGCCGGGGCAGAACGGTTCTCGACTCTCCGGCGGCCGGGGGCACCGCGGCCGGGCCTCCGTCGCGCAGCAGGGTCAGGAGTTCGTCGGCGGTCACGCGGGACTTGGGGTGCTTCTCCAGGCAGAGGCGCACGAAGGGGAGCAGTTCGTCCGGTACGCCGTCGAGGGCCGGTTCGCCCTCGACGACCCGGACGGCCGTCTCGTAGGGGCTCGGGCTGTCGAAGGGGCCGCGGCGGGTGGCGGCGTAGGCGAGGACCGAGCCGAGGGAGAAGATGTCGGCGGCCGGGCCGACGTCCTGCGGGGAGGAGAACTGCTCCGGGGACATGAAGGGCGGGGTGCCCATGACGCGGCCGGTCTGGGTGAGGACGTCGGCGGCGGCGAACTCGGCGGCGCGGGAGATGCCGAAGTCGATGACGCGGGGGCCGTCCTCGGCGAGCATCACGTTGGCCGGCTTCAGATCGCGGTGGACGACTCCGGCGCGGTGGATGTCGCGCAGTGCCTCGGCGAGGCCGGCGGCGAGTTCACGCAGCCGGGGCACGGGGAGCGGGCCGTGCTCGCGGACGTGGGTGCCGAGGTCCGCGCCCGGTATGTAGAGCGTGGCCATCCAGGGGCGGGACGCGTCGGCGCCGGCGTCCACGACGGGGGCCGTGAAGGCGCCGCTGACCTGTCGGGCCGCGGCCACCTCGCGGCGGAAGCGGGCGCGGAACTCGTCGTCGTCGGCGTACTGGCCGTGCACCACCTTGACGGCGAGGCGCCGGCCGGAGGCCGAGCGGGCCAGATAGACCACACCCATGCCGCCGGAGCCGAGGCGGTCCTCGATGCGGTAGCCGCCCACCTCCGAGGGGTCAGAATCGCGCAGCGCCATCCCCGTACGCTCCCCCCGTCACGCACCGTCCCGTCGGGAGGAGAGTAGCCGCACGCCCTCGGGGCCCGCGGCGGCGGGCCGGTCAGAAGCTGATGGAGTTGACCGTCTCCGCTATCGAGTTGAGGAACCGCTGGATGGACGGGGCCATGCCGGTCGAGGCGAGGAAGAAGCCGAAGAGGATCGCCACGATCGCGGGGCCCGCCTTGATGGATCCCCCTCTCAGCAACACCACAAGGATGATCGCCAACAGCAGCACCACAGACAGTGAAATGGCCACAACTGATCACACCCTCGGTCGGTCCGCTCTCCCGGCCCGGGGGCGCCACTGCGCGCACCCCGCCAGAACCATCGTGCCACCAACACGGCCGGGCTATGCGGCCGGTGACGCATCGACCGCCCCCGTGTCGTCCGGGCCCGTGTACGACGCGTGCGGGAGGGGACCCGACGGCGGGGACTCGTACGGCAATTCGAAGGACCACCCGCACAGGGAATTCGGCCGGATCGTTTCCGTCTCCACACAACGCGTTCGCAGCTAATTCGAATTACTGCCCAAGGCTCCTCAACAACCCTGTGGAGAGGCTCCCGGAGAGCACTGAAGCGGACATTCCACTGGAGTCGCCCCCTGGTCTTATGCGCTACTTAGTCCGGAAGTATCCTGACAAGCAGGGCACCTGTGACGGACACAACTCGATACCGAAGATGTGTTGGTCATCACGCCGACAGCGACGTCAACTACCCGAAATCCGGGGTACCCACAGCGAATAGCCAGGAATCACGTCCGGCGTTTTACGAATAGCTGCAGGGAAGGCTAGGGTGCCTCAGATGTTCCACGCTGCCTCGTCCCCCGCAAGCGCAGCGAGGTCCCGGATCGTCTCCCCGAGCTCCTGGTGGGAGGGTCTGTGACGAACTCGCTGCGACCGAACGGCGACCGCAAGGCGCCACTTCCCCCGGCACAGTCGCCGGCAGGCGGAGTGCCGAGCCCGCGCTCGCCGCAGAGCCCCCAGAAGAAGCAGAACGGCAAGCAGCGCGACGCGTTCTTCGACAACGCGAAGTACCTCGCGATCGTACTCGTGGCCATGGGCCACGCCTGGGAGCCGCTCAAGGGCGACAGCCGGGTGCTCGAGGCCGCGTACCAGGTCGTCTACGCGTTCCACATGCCGGCGTTCATCCTCATCTCCGGCTACTTCTCGCGCAGTTTCGACATGCGGCCAGACCGGCTCAAGCGCCTGATCACGGGCGTGGCCGTGCCGTACATCATCTTCGAGACGGCCTACCCGCTCTTCAAGCGGTGGATCGACGACGACCCGAGTCAGGACATCAGCCTCCTCGACCCGTGGTACCTGACCTGGTTCCTGGTCGCGCTGTTCATCTGGCGGCTGACCACCCCCATCTGGAACATGGTGCGCTGGCCGCTGCCGCTGGCGCTCGGTCTCGCGATGCTGGCGACCGTCACCCCGGAGATCGGTGACGACCTGGACCTGCAGCGCGTCCTGCAGTTCCTGCCGTTCTTCGTGCTGGGCCTGGTCATGAAGCCCGAGCACTTCCAGATGGTGCGCACCCGTTCGGTGCGGATCGCCGCGGTGCCGGTGTTCGCCGCCGCGCTCGCCTTCAGCTGGTGGGCCGTGCCGCGCATGAACACCGCGTGGTTCTACCACCGTGACGCCGCGCAGGAACTGGGCGCGCCGTGGTGGGCCGGGCCGGTCATGGTGCTCGCGATGTTCGGCTGCTCGCTGGTGCTGACCGCCTGCTTCTTCGCCTGGGTGCCGCGCCGCCACATGTGGTTCACCGCGCTCGGCGCCGGCACGCTCTACGGCTACCTGCTGCACGGCTTCCTCGTGAAGGCCGGCGACTACCAGGGCTGGTTCGAGGCGAGCTGGTTCCACCAGCCGGCCGGGCAGATCACCGTGACCCTCCTCGCTGCCGCCGTCGTGACGGCGCTGTGCACCAAGCCGGTGCAGCGCGTGTTCCGGTTCGCGATGGAGCCGAAGATGGCCTGGGCCTTCAAGCAGGACGCGGCCGAGGTCGCCCGCGAGCGCCAGGGTGCCGAGAAGCGTGAGCGCGAGAAGGACCGCGAGAAGGTCAGCGCCTAGGCGCCATTCAGATCGCATCTCCCTGACCGAGAAGTGCGCGCATCCGTGCGTACTTCTCGGTCAGTCGTTTGCGGGTGGCCTCGTCGAGGACCGCGAGGCGGGCCGGATCCGCGTTGTGCGCCAGGTCCGCCTCCTTCACCAGCGGCGCGCCCGGGGTGGCGAGGATGCGCGCGGCGTACGCCTCTGGCGGCTCCCCCGCCCGCTTGGTGACCGCGAGGACGATGTCCCTCGTGCGGCTGCTCAGCGCGGCCTCACGCAGCCACTGAGGTGAGAGGGCGTCGTCCTCGACGGCGTCGTGCAGCCAGGCCGCCGCGATCTGGTCCTCGTCGCCGCCCCGTTCCCGTACTCCCTCCGCCACGGCCCGCAGGTGTTCGGCGTAGGGCCGCCCCGCCTTGTCGGTCTGGCCGGCGTGCGCGGCGCGGGCGGTGGCCTCGATCTGGGCCAGGGTCAGCGGGGTGCGGGGTGTGTCGGTCACCGCACCAGTGTCACCCCGCGCAGCGCCACGCGGGCCTCAACGGAGGGCGGACGCCGCCGTCGGGCCCTCTCGGCAGATCAGGAGGAGGGCGCGGTCGTCGTTGACGTCCTTGGCCACTGCTTCGATGAGGTGCCAGGCGGCGCCGTGGAAGCCGCCGGCGACGTAGCGGTCGGCTTCGCCGGTGAGGCGGTCGATGCCCTCGACGATGTCGCGGTCGGAGGTCTCCACCAGGCCGTCCGTGAAGAGCATCAGGACGTCGCCCGGGCGCAGTGAGCCCTTCACGGGGTCGAACTGGGCGCCGTCGTAGACGCCGAGGAGGGGGCCCTCGGCGGCCTTCTCCTCCCAGCGTCCGGTGCCCGCGCTGAGTTGCAGGCCCGGCGGATGGCCTGCGGAGTAGAGCTCGTAGTCGCCGGAGTCCAGGTCGAGGACCAGATGGATGGAGGTGGCGAAGCCCTCGTCCCAGTCCTGGCGGAGCAGATAGCCGTTCGCGGCGGGGAGGAAGGCGTGCGGCGGGAGGGAGCCCAGCAGGCCGCCGAACGCGCCGGACAGCAGCAGGGCGCGGGAGCCCGCGTCCATGCCCTTGCCGGAGACGTCGGTGAGGACGACCTCGAGCGTGCGGCCGCCGTTGGTGCGGGCCGCGACGACGAAGTCACCCGAGAAGGACTGGCCGCCCGCCGGGCGCAGCGCCATCTCCTGGTGCCAGCCGCCCGGCAGATCGGGCAGCTGGCTCTGCACCCGGATGCGTTCGCGCAGGTCGAAGAGCATGGTGCCGCCGCGCCGCCAGGGCACACCGACCCGGCTGCGGAACTGGGCCAGCAGCAGCCCGAAGAAACCGCAGGCCGCGACCACGAGCACGATGCCCGGGGTGACCCTGGAGGGCCCCTCCGTGTACGGGCCCAGTTGCACCGACTCCACGATCAGCGCTGTGGCCGCAGCCGCGTACAGGCCGAGCAGGCTGGCCGGGCGCAGCACCAGGCCGCCCACGACGACGGGCAGGACGAGCGCGGCCGGCGAGAACCACACCGAGTTCGCCAGTGTCGCCGCCGCGATCAGGGGAACGGTCAGGAGCAGACCGGCCAGGGCGATCCAGTCCGAGCCGTCGCCGCGGAAGTAGTCCACGGCGGCTCGGCGCACGCCGACGCGGGCCCGGTGCCACTGCTTCTTCAACCGGGCCGTGAACGTGTCGGCTTCCGCGCGCCGCTCTCGTCCTGATGCCATTAGTTCGGGACCCTATCCATCGGACCAGCCCCTTGGCACGGGAGGTCCTACTTGTCCCCCGTCCGAGGGCCGACTTCACAGTGAACTTCACAGCGCGCCGTCCTGCCGCCGCCTGGGAGAAATTTGCTCGCTCGTCCCGCATTGCCCTGGTAGGCATGGTCCATGGCGACTGACGCGACCGGCTCCGCGACCGACCTGCGGGTGCTGCGGCGGGACGATTGGGACAAGTGGTACGACACCCTGATCCGGGGCTTCGGCGGGGTGCCGGAGTCCACCGAGGAACGGGAGTTGTGGAACTCGCTGACCGAGTTCGACCGTTCACTCGGTGCCTGGGACGGGGACGAGTGCGTGGGGACGGCTGGGGCGTTCGGCTTCCGGCTCACGGTGCCCGGCGGCGCCTCGGTGCCGGCCGCGGGCGTCACCATGGTCAGCGTGGCCGCCACGCATCGCCGGCGCGGGGTTCTGACGTCGATGATGCGGCGACAGCTGGACGACGTCCGGTCCTGGGGTGAGCCGCTGGCCGTGCTCACGGCCTCCGAGCCGGCGATCTACGGCCGGTTCGGATACGGCTGCGCCACCTTCCAGTTGAACGCCGAGATCGACACGACCCGGGTGCGGCTCACGTCGCTGCCGACGGGTACGGATGACGTACGTGTGCGGTACGCCGTTCCGGCCGATGTCCTCGATGTGTGCGAGGCGGTGTACGCCCGGCTGGTTCCGTCGCGGCCCGGGATGCTGGCCCGGCAGCCCGGCTGGGAGCGGCTCCCGCTGCTCGATCCGGAGGGCGAGCGGGAGGGGGCGTCGCCGCTGCAGTGCGTCGTCGCCGAGCGGGACGGGGAGACGGTCGGGTACGCGCGGTATCGCGTCAAGCCGGGCTGGGAGGCGGCGGGGCCCGAGGGCACGGTGATCCTGGAGGACTCGGCCGCGCTGGACCCGGCCGCGGACGCGGCGCTGTGGCGGTTCCTGTTCGGGATCGACCTGACGTCGTCGCTGGTGCTGCGGGGGCGGGGGCGGCCGGTGGACGACGCGTGGCGGCACTGGGTGTCCGACATCCGGCGGTGCCGGCCGCGGTTGGGGGATTCGCTGTACCTACGGCCGGTGGAGCTGGGGGCGGCGCTGGAGGCGCGGACGTATCAGGCGCCGGTGGATGTGGTGTTCGAGGTGGAGGACGCGTTCTGCCCCTGGAACGCCGGGCGTTGGCGGCTCAGCGGGGATGCGAAGGGGGCGTCGTGCGAGCGTACGGCGGACGCGGCTGATGTCGCCCTGTCCGTACGGGAGTTGAGCGCGGCGTATCTCGGGGGTGTGTCGCTGGCCTCGTTGGGGGCGGCGGGGCGTGTGCGGGAGGTACGGCGGGGGGCGTTGGCGGAGGCCTCGCTGGGGTTCGGGGCGGGCGGTGTGGCGCCGTGGTTGCCGTACGGCTTCTGAGGTCGGGGGTTCCTCAGGGGCGGCGTTGGCAGGTCGGGCACCAGAAGAGGTTGCGGGCGGCGAGGTCGGCGGTGCGGATCTCGGTGCCGCAGAGGTGGCAGGGCTGGTTGGCCCGGCGGTAGACGTACACCTCGCCGCCGTGGTCGTCCACGCGGGGTGGGCGACCCATCGCCTCCGGGGTGTGTTCCGGGCGGACGGTGTCGATGCGGTTGTTGCGGACGCCCTCGTGCATGAGGTCGACCAGGTCGGTCCAGATCGCGTGCCACTCGGGTGGGGTGAGGTCCTTGCCGGGGCGGTACGGGTCGATGCGGTGCCGGAAGAGGACCTCCGCGCGGTAGACGTTTCCTACGCCCGCGATGATCTTCTGGTCCATGAGGAGGGCGGCGATCGTCGTACGGCTGCGGGCGATACGGCGGTACGCGGTGTCCGGGTCGGCGTCGTCGCGGAGGGGGTCGGGGCCGAGGCGGTCGTGTATCGCCTGCTTCTCCGGGGGTGTGATCAGGGCGCAGGTGGTGGGGCCTCGGAGGTCTACGTACGCGGTGTTGTTCGCGAGGCGGAGGCGGACCGTGTCGGTGGGTGGGGGTGCGGGGGCCGGGCCGAAGGTGACCTTGCCGAAGAGGCCGAGGTGGATGTGGATCCAGTCGGTTTCGCGGAAGCCGAGGAAGAGGTGTTTGCCGTGGGCCTCGGTGTGGGTGAGTTCCGTGCCGGTGAGGATTGAGGCGGCGTCGGCGAACTTGCCCTGGGGGCTGGTGGTGTCGGGGGTGGTGCCGAGGAAGGCGGCGGCGTAGTCCTGGGCCAGGCGGTGGATGGTGTGGCCTTCTGGCACGGGTTCTCCCTGTGATCGTTGCCTTTGCCCACCCGCCCGCCCGACTCGGTCGGTCAAGAGGTTGACGTCGAAAGACATCGGGGCTCCGCCCCGCGCCCCGGCGGGGACGTGTCCCCTGCGCCCCTCGACGGGGGCTTTCCCACCCACCCACCCGAATCGGTTGGCCAAGGGGCTGGGGTCGAAAGGCATCGGGGCTCCGCCCCGGACCCCAGCGGGGACTGCGTCCCCTGCACCCCTCGCTCGGGGCTCCGCCCCTGCACCCCGTGGGGCTGTGGCCCTGCACCCCGTGGGGCTGTGGCCCTGCACCTCGTGGGGCTGTGCCCCTGCACCCCGTGGGCTGCGTCCCTGCACCCCGTGGGCTGCGTCCCTACACCCCGTGGGGCTGCGTCCCTACACCCCGTGGGCTGCGTCCCTACACCCCGTGGGGCTGCGTCCCTACACCCCGTGGGCTGCGTCCCTGCACCCCGTGGGGCTGTGCCCCTGGACCTCGTGGTCTGCATCCCCGCATCCCTGCAACCCGTGGGGCTGCGCCCTTGCATCCCTCGGGGGGCTACGCCCCCTGGGCGCCGCCCGCCAGGCGGCTGGGGCCCAGTTGCCCCGCGCGGGCTCGGGCTCGGGCCCTGGACCTGCGAATGACTCAGCCCTGGTCTCCCAGCACGCCTGAGGCATGCCCGAGGCTGAGCCGTTCAGGGCTGGGACGGCATCCCTGGTCCGAAGCAGCAGGTCGGGGGCGAGTCCGGCTCAGGTGATCAGGCGTCGGGGTCCTGCTGGGGGTGGTGCGGGGGGATTGCGGGGAGGGTGCCTGTCGTTTCGTAGGCGTCGAGCATGTCGATGCGGCGGATGTGACGTTCGTCACCGGAGAACGGGGTCGCGAGGAACCGCTCGATGAAGGCCGTCGCCTCGTCCTGCGAGTGCATGCGCGCGCCCACGGCGACGACGTTGGCGTTGTTGTGCTGGCGGCCGAGGGCCGCCGTCTCCTCGCTCCAGGCGAGGGCCGCGCGGACACCCTTGACCTTGTTCGCGGCGATCTGCTCGCCGTTGCCGGAGCCGCCGATCACGATGCCGAGGGCGTCGGGGTCCGCGGCCGTGCGCTCCGCTGCGCGGAGGCAGAAGGGCGGGTAGTCGTCCTGGGCGTCGTAGATGTGCGGGCCACAGTCGACGGGGTCGTGACCCGCCGCCTTCAGCCAGTCGACGAGGTGGTTCTTGAGTTCGTAGCCGGCATGGTCCGAGCCGAGGTACACGCGCATGGGATGAGTGTGACACGGGTGTTTCGGGGAAGGCGCGCGGGGTGGCGCTCATGAAAACGTGAGGCGAATGTGAGCCGCATTACGGAACCTCAGGAAAACCTCAAGTAACAATCTGGATTCAAAGGTTCTCGAAAACGTTCGCCTCGGATTCACTGGACCGGCTCGTACACCCGCTCGTACGAGGACCCGTACACCGTCATGCCGCGACACACCCCGTTCGTACGGCTGGTGCGGCTCCGTACGGAAGAACAGCTCCCCGGCGCAAAGGAAATCCGTTCCATGACCTCGCAGCCGACACTGAAGACGACCGGAAACGACCCCGGAGGCCCCGGAGAACCCGGCGGGCCGGACGGCAGCTCCGGGCTGCAGGCCGGGCTCAAGAACCGGCATCTTTCGATGATCGCCATCGGTGGCGTCATCGGAGCCGGGCTCTTCGTGGGGTCCAGCTCCGGTATCGCCACCGCAGGCCCCGGCATTCTCCTGTCGTACGCCCTCGTCGGCACGCTCGTGGTGCTGGTGATGCGGATGCTCGGTGAGATGTCGGCCGCCAACCCGACCTCGGGTTCGTTCTCCGCGCACGCCGACCGCGCGCTCGGCCCCTGGGCCGGTTTCTCCATCGGCTGGCTGTACTGGTTCTTCTGGGTCGTGGTGCTCGCGGTCGAGGCGACCGCCGGTGCCGTGATCCTGGAGGGCTGGATCCCGGCCGTGCCGCAGTGGGCCTGGGCCCTGATCGTGATGCTGGTGCTCACCGCGACCAACCTGGTCTCCGTGGGGTCGTACGGCGAGTTCGAGTTCTGGTTCGCCGGGATCAAGGTCGTCGCGATCGCCGCGTTCATCGTCATCGGTGGGCTCGCCGTCTTCGGGCTGCTGCCCGGCGTGGACAGTGAGCAGGCCGGGTTGAGCAACCTCACCCAGCACGGCGGCTTCCTGCCCCATGGCGCCGGCGCGATCCTCACCGGTGTGCTCCTGGTCGTCTTCTCCTTCATGGGCAGCGAGATCGCCACCCTGGCCGCCGGTGAGTCCGAGAACCCGCAGCAGGCCGTCACCAAGGCCACCAACAGCATCATCTGGCGAGTCGGCGTCTTCTACCTCGGTTCGATCTTCGTCGTGGTGGCCCTGCTGCCCTGGGACAGCAAGTCCATCACCGACGACGGCTCCTACGTCGCCGCGCTCGACTCCCTGGGCATTCCGCACGCCGGTCAGATCATGAACTTCATCGTGCTGACCTCGGTGCTGTCCTGTCTCAACTCGGGTCTCTACACCGCTTCCCGCATGGCCTTCTCCCTCGGCCAGCGCGGCGACGCGCCGAAGTCCTTCGCCCGCACGACCTCCAACGGCGTGCCGCGGACCGCGATCCTCGCGTCCGTCGCGTTCGGCTTCGTCGCCGTCTTCTTCAACTACAAGTTCCCGGACTCCGTCTTCCTCTTCCTCGTGAACTCCAGTGGCGCGGTCGCCCTGTTCGTGTGGCTGGTGATCTGCTTCTCCCAGCTGCGGATGCGGAAGATCATCCAGGCGGAGGCGCCGGAGAAGCTCGTCGTCAAGATGTGGCTGTACCCGTATCTGACCTGGGCGACGGCGGCACTGATCGTCTTCATCCTCGGCTACATGCTCACCGACACCGAGCACGACGGGCGCCAGACCATTCTGCTGTCGCTGCTCGTCGCGGCCGTGGTGCTCGCCATCGCCTTCGTGAAGCACAGGGGCCGGGGCCGTCGCGGCGCCGACGTCGCGCAGGCCGGGGTTCCGGAACAGGGCCGGGACGAGGTCTCGGCCGGCTGACGCCGACCGGCGGGCGCTCGCCCGTTCATCGTGTGGGGCCTGCGGTGCGTGTTCTTCCTTTCAGGACGCGCACCGCAGGCCCCTTTCTTGCGCCCTCTACAGCACCATGAAGCTGTCCCTGACCTTCTCGTACGTGCTCAGGGCCTCCTCCTCGATCCCTGACCGGTACCAGGTGTTGATCTGGTACGACTTGCCGCCCACGTTGAAGCCGAGCAGCCGGGCGTGCCAGCGGACGCCCTCCAGCGTGAAGGTGTACTCCCAGACCACCGCCGGGTGGCCGCGGAACGTCGTCTCCTCCAGGCGGATCTTGCTGTAGTCCTGGCCCTGGTGGGCGTTGCGCTCCGAGGTCTGCCAGGTCTCCAGGAGGTCGCCGCGGGCCAGGGCGGACTTGCCGACCAGTTCCTGGGCGCCGTCCGGGGAGGTGTAGTGCACCTCCGCGCCCGTCTTCACGTCCCGCCGCCAGCCCTCCGGTGTCGCCCAGGCGAACCCTCCGGCCTCCCGGTGCGTGCCCGGAGGCAGGCTCTGCGGCCGGGCTGTGCCCTCGACGGTGGATGTGGGTGTCGGGGTGGGGCCGGTGGTGAGGGGTGCGGAGGCCGAGGAGCCTGCCCGGGGGGCGTCGTCGCCCGGTGAGCCGGACGACGTCGCCAGGATGATTCCCGCGACGGCACCGGCCGTCGCGACCGTGGCCGCCGCGGCGGCGAGCATCCTACGGCGGTGACCTGCGCGGGGGCGGGGAACGGCCGGGACGGCGGGGCCGGGGAGTTCGCCCGGCGGCATGGGGTGGGGGCGGCACTCGGTTGCTGCCTGTGCGCGGTTGAGGGAGACGGGGCCCGGGCGGGTGGTGGTGGCGCGGCTGTCGGGATGGGCTGCCGCGTGCGGCTGTGCCTGTGCGGCGGCTTCCTTGGTGGGAGCGGTGGTGGCCTCGGCCGTGGGGTGGTGGTTGTGGGGTTGGAGTGGCGTCGCGTCCAGGACGGGGGCGGGGGCGGGTTGGCGGGGGTCCTGGGGGGCGGCTTGTGCGTGGGCCGGGGTGGGTGGTTGCTGTGGGGTGGGGGGCGTGAGGGGTGGCGGCGCCGTCGTCGGGGCAGGTGTCCGGGGTTCCGGTTCCAGGGCGCGTTGCTGGTTCTTCTCGGGGGCCGGTTCCGGAGCGCGTTGCTCTTCCGGGTCCGGGATGAGTTCCGGTTCCGTGTTGTCCAGGTCCGGCTCTGGCCGTACCTCCTCAAGTCCCCCTCCCCCCAAGGTCTCCTCAAGGCCGGCCGCACCCACCGCTCCCCACCCCACCGACACCGTCGGCGTAGGCACCGGGAACGCCACCGCCTCCAGGGCCGTTTCCAGGTCCTCCAGGTTCGGGCGGGTCGACGGGTCCTTCTCCAGGAGGGCCGTGAGGATGTCGCGCAACGGTCCCGAGGCGGCGGGGAGTTCGGGCTCCTCGTAGAGGACCGCGTGCAGGGTGGCCAGCGTGGTGTCGCGGGAGAAGGGGGAGCGGCCGCCCAGGGCCGCGCAGAGGGTCGCGCCGAGGGACCAGTTGTCGGAGGGCGGGCCCTGGGGGCGGCCGGAGATGCGCTCGGGGGCCATGTAGTCGGGCGAGCCGACCAGCATCCCGACCATCGTGAGCGCCTTGGCGTCCTGGATCGCGGCGATGCCGAAGTCCGTGAGGACGACGCGCCGTTCAGGGGATCCGGGACCCGACCCCTGGCCGGAACCCGGGCCGCCACGGCGTGCCGGTCCGGCCGCGTTCTCCACCAGGACGTTCCCGGGCTTGATGTCCCGGTGCAGGACGCCCCGCGCATGCACCTGCCGTAGCGCCGCGACCAGGCCGAGCCCGATCCGGGCCGTCTCGCCGGGGCTCAGGGGGCCGTCCTCCGCGAGGATCCGTTCCAGGGAGCGGCCGGCCACCAACTCCATGACGATCCAGAGGCGTTCGCCCTCGTCGACCACGTCGTAGACGCGTACGACGTTGGGGTGGTCGATCCGGGCCGTGGCCCTGGCCTCGCGCAGGGTGCGTTCGCGGCGCGTCCTGTTGTCCTCCGCGTCGATGCCGTCGATCCGCATTTCCTTGACGGCGACCGGCCGGTCGAGTATTTCGTCGGCGGCTCGCCACACCCGCCCCATTCCCCCCTGGCCGATACTTTCGACCAACCGATAGCGCCCCGCCACCAATACCCCTGGAACACCGCCGCTATTCGCATTCCCCGGCAATCCGCTGCACCCCCTCCACGACGCCGCGACCGCCTCCAGTGAAACACAACGGTCACACTTCGCGCCGCACCAGGATAGTGCGACCAAATCTTGTGGTACCTCTTTCAGTGCTGCGAATTCAGGCGCAGCCCAGGGGGACGCAAGGGGGGCGAACATGAGTTCTCGTCGTACGGCCGTGGTCGTGGGGCCGCTGGTCGCGGCATCATTCTCGGCGGTGCTGATCCTTTCCGGCACTGCCGGCGCGGAGGACGGAGGGCCCGCAAGCGGCAAGGGAGGAAAGGCAGTCGACGAAGCACCGGCCGGGGTGAAGCTCACCACGCTGCTGCCCGAGAAGATCTCGGTCGACAACGGTTCGAAAAAGACGGCGATTACCGCCACCGTGAAGAACGAGGGGAGCAAGGACAGCGGGAAGATCAGGCTGCTGGTCGTCGGATTCGACGGGCTTGTGGTCAAGAACGTCGAGGGCTGTTCCGCGATACCCGAGAACGGTCTTCCGAAGGGTTCGAACAGCGGTTTCGCCTGTGCCGTCGACAATCTCGCGGCCGGTAAGTCGAAGTCCTATGCCGTGGACGCGACGTACGACCTGAGCAAGGCCGGAAAGATCTGTCTGCCCGTCCAGACCGCCGACGGGAAGAAGACGTTCTGGCAGCAGGGCCCGGTGCCGTTCGGCACGACCAACCCGTCGCCGGACGCCCCGGCGACGCCCCTGCTGCTCGGTACGGACAACAAGCCGGTGTCGCCGGGCGGCAAGGGGTCCCCGGGCGGCGGCAAGGAGCTGGCGGAGACCGGCTCGGCACGTGAGGTGCTGCCGCTGGGCGCGGCCGGGGCGGCGCTCCTCGCGGCGGGCGCGGCCGGGATGTGGTGGTCCCGGCAGCGGGTGCCGGGGCGTCAGGAGGGCTGAACCGGCCGCGACGGCGCCGGGATCGGCGCCATGACGCACGAGAGGCTCGCCGGGCTGTGGGATAACCCGGCGAGCCTCTCGTACGCGACCGATACGTCAGCCGCGACCGTCGCGTCAGCGCTTGTCGGCGAGCTTCCAGGCCGTCGGCAGCGCCCCCATCGCCAGCGCGGCCTTCAGCGCGTCGCCGATCAGAAACGGCGTGAGGCCGGCCGCGATGGCGGCGGTGGCGGACATGCCGGTGGAGAGGGCCAGGTAGGGCACGCCGATGGCGTAGATGATGGCCTCGCCCACCAGCATCGTGCCCGCCATGCGCAGCATCGAGCGGTCGGCACCGCGGCGGGCCAGGGCGCCCACGACGGTGGCGGCGAGGATCATGCCGAGGATGTAGCCGAAGGAGGGGGCGACACCGGAGGTGCCCTGCGCGAACCACGGCACGCCCGCGACGCCCGCCACCGCGTACAGCGCGAGCGCGAGGAGGCCGCGGCCGGCGCCGAGGGACGTACCGACGAGCAGCGCGGCGAAGGTCTGGCCGGTCACCGGCACCGGGGAGCCCGGCACGGGCACCGAGATCTGGGCGGCGAGACCGGTGAGCGCGGCGCCGCCGAGCACGAGGGCCGCGTCCCGGACACGAGAGGAGGGGAGCAGGTCGGCGAGGACCTGCCCGGTGCGGGCGGGGACGGCAGCGGTGCTCATGGGGACTCCGCGAGGGTGAGGGTCGGTCGGGACACGGTGACGCTATCCCAGCGCCCTCGTACTGATCACCGTCAGCGATCGACAAAGGCACGAACGTACGGTTGGTTGGCTCCTGACAAAGGGTGAGCGTTACACCGAGGTCGACGTGATGCCGGTCACGCTGGCAGCGAGGCTTCGGTCACGGACTCGACGGTGAAGCGGACTGTAGGGTTTCGCCAAATGGCCTCCAGGTCCGGTGCCCTCGGGCCTCCGCGACGGGCGTCCACCCTCCGTTCCCGGGACCTCACGGCGCGCGTTCCACATGTCCGCATGCTGGACAGCCCTCCCTCCCGGGTGAGGGGACCACCCAGACTGGCGGCGTTTTTGCCCTCTCTCGCCTCTCACGCATTGGACGAGCCGCGCCCATGCCCAGCAGCACCACCACCGGAACGCCGCCCAGCACGGACGACGCCTCCCTCTCCCATGGCCTGAAGCAGCGCCACCTGTCGATGATCGCCCTCGGCGGGGTGATCGGCGCCGGTCTGTTCGTCGGCTCCGGCGCGGGTATCGCCGCGGCCGGTCCTTCGATCGTGGTCGCCTACGCCCTCTCCGGTCTCCTCGTGATGCTGGTGATGCGGATGCTCGGCGAGATGTCGGCCGCGTATCCCTCGTCGGGGTCGTTCTCGGCCCACGCGGAGCGGGCGATCGGCCCCTGGGCCGGGTTCACCGCCGGCTGGGCGTTCTGGGTCCTGCTCTGTACGGCCGTCGGTCTGGAGGGCATCGGGGCCGCGAAGATCGTCAGCGGCTGGCTGCCGGGCACCCCGGAGTGGGCGTGGGTGGCGCTGTTCATGGTCGTCTTCTGCGGCACGAACCTCGCGGCCGTGAAGAACTTCGGCGAGTTCGAGTTCTGGTTCGCGGCCCTGAAGGTCGGTGCGATCACCCTGTTCCTGGCGCTCGGCGTCCTGGCGATCCTCGGCGTCCTGCCCGGCACGGACTCGCCGGGCGCGACCCACCTCACCGACTTCATGCCGAACGGCGGTGAGGGCCTCGTCATCGGCCTGCTCGCCTCGGTCTTCGCCTACGGCGGCCTGGAGACGGTCACCATCGCGGCGGCCGAGTCGGAGAACCCCGTCAAGGGCGTGGCGAGCGCGGTCCGTACGGCGATGTGGCGCATCGCGCTGTTCTACGTCGGCTCGATGGCCGTCATCGTCACCCTGGTGCCGTGGGACTCCAAGGAGGTCGTCGAGAAGGGCCCGTACGTCGCCGCCCTGGACGAGCTGGGCATCCCCGGCGCCGGGCAGCTGATGAACGTCGTCGTGCTGGTGGCCCTGCTGTCCGCCATGAACGCCAACGTCTACGGTGCCTCGCGCATCGGCTACTCGCTGGTGCAGCGGGGCCAGGGCCCGAAGGTGCTGGGCCGGGTCTCGGGCGGGGTGCCGCGGATCGCCGTACTGGCGTCCTCCGTCTTCGGCTTCCTGTGCGTGCTGCTGAGCTACTGGCGGCCGAACGACGTCTTCGCCTGGCTGCTGAACATGATCGGCGCGGTGATCCTGGTCGTCTGGATCTTCATCGCCGTCTCGCAGCTCCGTCTGCGCCGCCGGCTGGAGCGCGAGGCGCCGGAGAAGCTGGTCGTCCGGATGTGGGCGTTCCCCTGGCTGACCTGGGTCGCCCTGGCCGGCATGGCAGCGGTCTTCGTCCTGATGGCCCGGGAGCCGGACACGCGGGTGCAGCTGTACTCGACGGGCGCGATGACGCTGGTGCTGGCGGCTGTCGGGTACGCGTGGCAGAAGGCGCGCGCCAGGCAGTAGGAATCTCCTGGTGAAGGCCCCCGCGACAGCTGCGGGGGCCTTTTCGTGTGTCCGGACACCCACCGTCGCCGTTCTGCTGCTAGCGTGCAGTTGCAAGTATATTGCAATAAGAGGTTCGAAGGGGTCACGCTTTGCCCGTCTACACGCTGGAGCAGCTTGCGGAGGCGGCCCCCTGAGGTCGTATGAAGCGTCCTGCCTCGTGATCGTCTTCTCACCCTTCACGGCGGCAGGCGGAGAGAGGGAAGCCCCCGCGAGGACATGACTCGCGGGGGTTTTCCCGTGCCCGGGGCGGGTCAGGGCTTGCGGCCGAGACCGCCGTGCTGGCCGATCGCCTCCGTGGACGCGCCCGGCTCGGGGTGCCACAGCGGTACCGAGACCACGCCCGGTGCCACCAGTTCCAGGCCCTCGAAGAAGGCCTCGATCCGCTCGACCGGCCGCAGGAAGTAAGGGACGGCGCCGGTCTCGTTGTAGGCGTCCTGGGCCTGTTCGTAGGCCGGGTCGGTGCCTCGGGAGCCCTCGTTGAGGGAGAGGAAGCTGCCGGAGGGCAGACCGGCCAGGAGGCGGCGGACGAGGCCACGGGCCTCGTCGTAGTCGGCCACGTGGCCCAGGATGCCGCTGAGGATCAGGGCGGTGGGGCGGGTGAGGTCGAGGGTCTTCCCGGCCGCCTCGATGATGCGCTCCGGCTCGTAGAGGCTGATGGGCTCGTAGTCCGTCGCGCCCTCGGGCGTGGAGGTGAGCAGGGCGCGGGCGTGCGCGAGGACCAGGGGGTCGTTGTCGACGTAGACGACACGCGACTCGGGGGCCAGGCGCTGGGCCACCTCGTGGGTGTTGTCGACGGTCGGCAGTCCGGTGCCGACGTCGAGGAACTGCCGTACGCCCGCCTCCTGGACGAGGTGGCGGATGGTGCGGCCGAGGAAGGCACGGCTGCCGCGGGCGATGGTGACGATGCCGGGGAACACGGCGGTGTAGGCGTCACCGGCCGCCTCGTCCACCGCGTAGTTGTCCTTGCCGCCCAGCCAGTAGTTCCAGATCCGGGCCGAGTGCGGCACCGAGGTGTCGATCTGCGTCATGGGCCCATAGTGCTACGGCACTTCCGCCTCGCAGGGCACATTGAGTGAGAGGAGTGCGGCGGAACCGTCGGAGTTCACGCGCAGTTCGCTGATCGCCGCGTTCCGCAACCGCGGGAGCACTCTGCGGTACTCCTGGGGCGGGATCGACAGCAGCGTGCACAGCACCAGCCGCAGCAGGGTGTTGTGGGCGACGACCAGGACGCGTCCGCCGGGGTGGGCGGTGGCGATGCCCCGCAGGGCACGGATCGCCCGGGCCGCCGCCGCGAGCGGATCCTCGGCGCCGGGGAAGGAGTGGGCCACCGGGTCGGCACGGAAGGCCGCGGCCCACTCCGGGTCCTCCGACTCGAACTCGGCGAGCGTCCGCCCCTCGACCACGCCGAAGTCGCATTCACGCAGGCCCGGTTCGACCTCCGGGGCGAGGCCCAGGGCGCGGCAGGCGGGCTCGGCGGTGGCGATCGCCCGGGACAGCGGGGACGTCCAGATCGCGTCGACGGGGTGGGCGGCGGCCCACCGGCCGAGGGCCTCGGCCTGGGCACGGCCGGTGTCGGTGAGGTCGATGTCGCTGACCCCGGCGTACCGGTTCTCGGCGTGCCAGACGGTCTGCCCGTGCCGGGCCAGGAGAAGAGTGGTGGTGGTCATGGCTTTCCGTGGTCCGGGTGCGGGCGGGTACGGGCGGTGTGCGCGACGTCGGCGGGCAGCCAGCCGCGTTCCTCCAGCGCGTCGACGAGGCGAGCGTACGGCTCCGAGAAGCGGGCCGTGCGCTCGGCGCGGGGTTCGAGCACCGTTCGGACGCGGACCATGCGCTCGGCGACATCGGCCAGCGCTCCGGCCCCCGACACCCCGTACGCGGCCAACGCCGCCATGCCCAGGGCCGGTTCCGTCTGTTCCGGGACGCGGGCCGGGCGGCCGAGGATGTCGGAGCGCAGTTGGTTCCAGTAGGGGCTGCGGGCGCCGCCGCCGGTGAAGGTGAGCGGGCCGTCGAGGGGGGCGCCGAGGTGGTGGAGGTAGTCCAGGCAGAGCCGTTCGGTGAAGCCCACGCCTTGCAGCAGGGCGGCCCACAGCTCGGCGTCGCCACCAGGGTCGCCGAGGACGAACCCGGTGGCCTCCGGCGCCCGGAACGGGAACCGCTCCCCCGGCGACACCAGCGGGTACGCGACCGCCCGGGCCGGCTCGAAGGCCGCCGCCCGCTCGTCCATGGCCGCCGGGTCGGCGTCCGGGAAGTGAGCCGCGAGGGCCCCGGCGCCCACGCTCGACGCCCCGCCGGGCAGCCAGGTGCCGTCGGGGGCGCGGTGGTTGTAGACCACGCCGGTGGGGTCCCGGACCGGGTCCCGGGCGGCGCCCTTGAGCACGAGCGTGGTGCCGAGCACCGAGTTCCAGGCGCCGGGCCGCAGCGCGCCCGAGGCGATCTGGGCCGCGCAGCCGTCGGTCATACCGGCGAGCACCGGGGTGCCGGCGGGGATGCCGGTGGCGTCGGCGGCCTGCGCGCAGACCTCGCCGAGGCGGGTGCCGGGGCGTACGACCTCGGGCAGCAGGCGGTCGGGGACGCCGAGTTGGGCCAGGGCGGCTTCCGGCCAGGCCTCGCGGTGGAGGTCGTAGCCCGTCTTGAGGGCGTGGCTGGAGTCGGCCGGGGGCGGTGTGCCGGTGAGGCGGGTGACGATCAGGTCGGGCTGGTGGGCGAGCCGCAGGCCGGGGCCGTACTCCCCCACCAGCCACAGCGCCTTCGGCAGCGCCCAGGTGTCCTGCACCGCGAGCCCCGCGTCCCGGGCCCGTGCCGCCTCCGCCGACGCGCGTCCGTCGTCGTACATCAGCGCGGGGCTCACCGGGTGGCCCGAGCCGTCCGTGAGCAGGACCGTGCCGGAGGTGCCGCACACCGCGAGTCCGCCGATCGGCAGGCCCGGCGGGGCGGAGCCGAGTGCCGCCCGGGACGCCGTGCACAGCGCCTGCCACCAGCGCACCGGGTCCTGCTCGTGCCGCACTCCATCGCGGCGCCCGGTCAGCGGGGCCGAGCCACTGCCGAGGACCGTGCCGTCGGCGGTGACGAGCAGCACGCGGACGCTCTGCGTGCCCAGGTCGATCCCCAGCCAGGCCTCATGCTCGTGCGTCATACGGCCTCCCGCACATATGAATCCGTGAACTTCACACTCTGCCCTGAGATTTTCCCGTGCGCGAGGGATTGACGCCCAACTTCAGCCGTTCCACCCTCTGTTAACGAGTCGACTCGACGTGTTAACCAGGCTCCACGTGGAGGTACGGATGGACACGCACGTGCACGACCGCCGGCGCTTCCTCGCCCTCGCCGCCGGTGCTGCCGCGGCCCCGCTGCTCACGGCCTGCGGCTCCGGATTCGGCGGGAACGACAACAAGAGCGACGGGTCAGCGGCGGACGACATCACCGGTTCCTTCGACTGGAAGCGGGAGAAGGGCACCACCGTCAAGGCCCTGCTCAACAAGCACCCGTACACGGACGCCCTGATAGCCGACCTGAAGTCCTTCACCGAGAAGACCGGCATCAAGGTCGAGTACGACGTCTTCCCCGAGGACAACTACTTCGACAAGCTCACCGTGGACCTGTCCAGCGGGCGCGCCTCCTACGACGTGTTCATGCTCGGCGCGTACATGGTGTGGCAGTACGGGCCGCCGAACTGGCTGGAGGACCTCGGGCCCTGGATGCGCAACTCCTCGGCGACGGGCTCCGAATGGGACCAGGGGGACTTCTTCCCCAACCTGCTCCAGGCCGACCAGTGGTCGCTGAAGGCGGGCGCGCCGCTCGGCCGGGGCGGGCAGTACGCGCTGCCGTGGGGCTGGGAGACGAACGTCGTCGCCTACAACACCGAGGTGTTCACGAAGCTCGGGGTGAAGCCCGCCGAGTCCTTCGACGAGCTGGCCGAACTCGCCGGGACCATCAAGCGGAAGGCTCCGGGCGCCGGTTTCGACGGGATGTACGGGATCGCCGTACGCGGCTCCAGGAGCTGGGCCACCATCCACCCCGGCTTCATGACGATGTACGCCCGCAACGGGCTGAAGGACTTCACGGTCGACGGCGGGAAGCTCACGCCCGCCATGAACAGCCCCGAGGCCGTCGCCTTCACCGAGGACTGGGCCCGGATGGTCAAGCGGGGCGGGCCGCCGTCCTGGACGTCGTACACCTGGTACCAGTGCTCCAGCGACCTGGGCGCCAAGAAGGCCGGGATGCTGTTCGACGCCGACACCGCCGCCTACTTCCAGGCGGTGAAGGGCGCCAGCCCCGCCTCCGGGAAGATCGCCTTCCACCCGGGGCCGAAGGGGCCGGACGGGTCGCTGGCCACCAACATGTGGATCTGGTCGCTCGGCATGAACGCCAAGAGCAAGAAGAAGAGCGCCAGTTGGCTGTTCCTGCAGTGGGCGACCGGCAAGGAGCATCTGCGCAAGAGCGCGATCACGCACAACCACATCGACCCGGTGCGCAAGTCCGTCGCCGACGACGCCGCGTACAAGGACAAGATGCGGCATCTGCCGGGCTTCCTGGAGACCTTCGAGACGGTCGTCGACCAGACGAAGATCCAGTTCACCCCGCAGGCGCAGTTCTTCGACGCGACGACGAGCTGGGCGGCGGCCCTCCAGGAGATCTACGGCGGCGAGGGCGCGAAGTCGGTCCTGGACGGGCTGGCGGACGACCTCGCCGACAAGGTGGGGTAGCGCATGCGCCTGGCCCTGCGCCCGTACCTCCTGATCGTCCCGGCCCTGCTGCTGACCTGCGGGATCCTCTACCCCTTCGGGCTCGGGCTGTACTACACGCTGTTCGACTTCTCGGCGAGCAAACCGCAGCCGGACATGGTGCGGTTCGAGAACTACTCGACCGTCTTCACGCAGGAGGCGTTCTGGAACTCGGCGTGGGTGACGGTGCTGTACGCGGTCGGGGCGGCCCTCGTCGAGACCGTGCTCGGGGTGGCCGTCGCCCTGCTGCTGCACCGCTCGACGCTGCTGGGCCGGGTCCTGGAGAAGATCCTGATCCTGCCGCTGATGATCGCCCCGGTGATCGCGGCGATCATCTGGAAGCTGATGCTCCAGCCGTCGGTCGGGGTGGTCAACTACCTGCTGCGGCCCTTCGGTCTCGGCGGGGTGCAGTGGACCGACACCCCGACGGGCGCGCTGCTGTCGTCGATCGCCGTGGACGTGTGGGTGTACACCCCGTTCGTGGCGATCCTCGCCCTCGCCGGTCTGCGGTCGCTGCCCACCTCCCCGTTCGAGGCGGCGGCCGTGGACGGCGCGGGGTGGTGGTACACCTTCCGGCGGCTGACGCTGCCGATGCTGTGGCCGTATGTGCTGGTCGCGGTGATCTTCCGGTTCATGGACTCGCTGAAGGTGTTCGACATCATCTACGCCCTGACGGAGGGCGGGCCGGGTGACTCGACGGTGGTGCTCCAGATCCGGGCGTATCTGGAGGCGATCCGCTTCCAGCGGTACTCCTTCGGGATCAGCTACACGATCGTGCTGTGGGCCGTGGTGTATCTGGCCGCGATGGTGCTGGTGAAGCACCTGGGGAAGATCCAGCGGAAGGCCGCGGAGGTGACCACATGAGGAAACGCCTGGTGGGGTGGCTGTGCGACACCGCCCTGATCCTCTACTTCGTCTTCGCGCTGTTCCCGATCGCCTGGATGGTGATCCTGTCGCTGAAGCCGACCGACCAGCTCTTCTCCACCTACTTCTCCTTCTCCCCCACCCTCGACGGCTACCGGACGGTCCTCGGCGACAGCGAGGGCATCCCGTTCGTGCGGTTCTTCGTCAACAGCCTGGTGGTGTCGGTGGGGGCGGTCGCGCTGTCGCTCGTCGTCGGTCTGCCGGCGGCGTACGCCTCGGCACGATGGCGGTTCAAGGGCTCCGAGAACCTGATGTTCACGCTGCTGTCGTTCCGCTTCGCGCCCGAACTGACCGTGATCATCCCGCTGTTCGTGCTGTACCAGAAGCTCGGCCTGTTCGACACGTACGTCGGCATGGTGTGGGTGCTCCAACTGGTCACGCTGCCGCTGATCGTGTGGATCATGCGGTCCTACTTCGCCGATCTGACACCGGAGTTGGAGCAGGCGGCGCTGCTGGACGGCTACACCCGCAAGCAGGCGTTCTTCCGTGTCGCCCTGCCGCTGGTCAAGCCGGGCATCGCGGCCGTGTCGCTGCTGGCCTTCATCTTCGCCTGGAACAACTTCGTCTTCCCGCTGATCCTCACCTCCAACGAGGCCCAGACGGTGACCGTGGGCGCGCTGTCCTTCCTCGGCGGGGACCGGCCCAAGTACAACCTGACGGCCGCGGCGGCACTCGTCTCCGTCGTACCGCCGCTGCTGCTGGCGCTGACGATCCAGCGGTATCTGGTGCGGGGCCTGTCGTTCGGGGCGGTGAAATCGTGATCACGCTGAGCGGGATACGGAAGGCGTACGGCAAGACCGTCGCGCTCGACGAACTCGAACTGGACGTCAGGGAGGGCGAGTTCTTCTGTCTGCTGGGCCCGTCCGGGGCCGGCAAGACGACGACGCTCAAGACGATCGCCGGGCTCGAACCGCCCGACTCCGGCACGGTCGTGCTCGACGGCAAGGACATGCGGGGCGTGGAGCCGTACGACCGGGGCGTGGCCATGTGCTTCGAGAGCTACGCGCTCTACCCGCACCGCTCGGCCTACGACAACCTGGCCTCGCCCCTGCGCTCCCCCCGGCACCGGCTCCCCGCCGCCGAGGCCCGGCAGCGCATCGGCGCGGTCGCCGAGCTGCTCGGCATCTCCGGGCTGCTGGACCGGCCGGTGGGCCAGTTGTCCAACGGCCAGCGGCAGCGCGTGGCCCTCGGGCGGGTGCTGGTGCGGCCGGCCCGGGCCTTCCTGCTCGACGAGCCGCTGTCCCACCTGGACGCGAAACTCCGCCAGCAGATGCGGGCCGAGCTGAAGGCGATCGGGGCCGTGCAGCACACCACCACGCTGTACGTCACCCACGACTCCGTCGAGGCGCTGGCACTCGGCGACCGGATCGGGGTCATCCGTCAGGGGCGGATCGTGCAGACGGGCACGCGGGAGGAGATCTGGTACCAGCCGTACGACACGGAGGTCGCGCGGGCCTTCGGGCGGCCCCGGATCAATCTGCTGCCCGGGGTGGTCACGGAGAGCGGGGTGCGGGCCGAGGGCGGGGTGGAGCTGCCGGTCCGGGCCCAGGCCGCGCCGGGCACGGACGTCCTCGTCGGTCTGCGGCCCCGGGACATCGCCCTGCGCGGCGACGGGCACGAACTCACCGGGACCGTGTACGTCACCGAGGTGCTCGGACGGTCCGTCGAGGTCACCGTCCGGCTCGGGACCGGGGAGCAGCGGGTGTCGCTGGTGGCGCCCCGGGCGGACGCGGCACGCCTTCGTGCGGACGAACCGGTACGGCTCGCGGTCCGGCCTGAGAACCTGCTGCTGTTCGAGGCCGACCGGCCGGAGCGCCCGGGACGACGGATAGAGACACGATCATGAGCAGCAGCAGTGGTGGACAGCAGGGGCCCGCGGCGCGGCAGGCCGCCATGGCCGAGCAGGTGCTGGCCGACGGCTCGGCGACGGCGGCGGAGCTGGCCGAGCGGTTCGGGGTGAGCCTGATGACCATCCACCGCGACCTCGACGAACTCGAACGGCAGGGCATCGTACGCAAGTCCCGGGGCGGGGTGACCGCGCAGCCGTCGGGGGTCTTCGAGTCGAACGTGCAGTACCGGCTGAAGACCATGCGGGCCGAGAAGGCCGCCGTCGCCGAGCACGCGCTGCGGATGGTGGAGCCCGGCATGGCGATCCTGCTGGACGACTCCACGTCCACCCTGGAGATAGCCAGGCGGCTGCGCACGGGCGAGGTCACGCCGCTGACGGTCGTCACCAACTTCCTGGAGGCCATCAACCTCCTCTCCGACCAGCGGGGCATCCACCTGATGGCGCTCGGCGGCGACTACGACCCGCTGCACTCCTCCTTCCTCGGGGTGTCCTGCGTGGAGGCGGTCGAGCAGCTGCGCGTGGACGTGTGCTTCGCGTCGACGTCGGCCGTGCACGGGGGTTACGCCTACCACCAGGAGCAGCACATCGTGTCCGTGAAGCGGGCGATGCTCGACGCGGCGGCACGGAACGTCCTGCTGATCGACCACACCAAGCTCGGCCGGGTCGCCCTGCACCGGGTCGTCCCGCTGTCCCGCTTCGACACGCTCCTGGTGGACGACGGGGCGTCGGCGGAGGCGCTGCGGGATCTGGACGAGCACAAGGTCCGTTACGAGGTTTGCGCGACGAAGGGCGGCCATGACGGGACTGGAGCTACGAGAACTCCGTAAGACGTATCAGTCGCGGGGACGGCCTTCGGTGGACGCCGTCCGCGGGATCGATCTGAACCTCGGGTCCGGGGAGTTGCTCGGGTTGCTCGGGCCTTCGGGCTGCGGCAAGTCGACCACTCTGCGGATGATCGCCGGTCTTGAGTCGGTCACCGGCGGGGACATCCTGGTCGGCGGGGACTCGGTGGTCGAACGGCCCGCTCAGCAGCGGAACATCGGGGTCGCGTTCGAGAACTACGCGCTGTATCCACCGCTGTCGGTGGCGGAGAACCTGGCGTTCGGGCTGAAGGCACGCAAGAAGGCCGCCCGGGGTTCCCGGGGGGACGTCGACCGCAAGGTGAAGGAGATCGCCGAGAGAGTCGGGCTGACCGACCTCCTCGGTGCCCGCCCGGCCGGGCTCTCCAGCGGCCAGAAGCAGCGCGTGTCGCTCGCCCGGGCCCTGATCCGCGAACCCGACGTGCTGCTTCTCGACGAGCCGCTGTCCCACCTGGACGCGGCCCAGCGCGACACCACCCGCCGTGAACTCAAGCGCATCCAGAAGGACTTGGGCCACACCACGATCCTGGTCACCCACGACCAGGAGGAGGCCCTCTCGCTCGCCGACCGGATCGCCGTGATGAAGGACGGCGTGATCCAGCAGCTCGGCACCCCGTACGAGATCTACGACAGCCCGGCCAATCTGTTCGTCGCGGACTTCGTCGGCGAGCCCGCGATCACCCTGCTGCCCGGCATCGCCACCGGCGACGGGCACGCCCGGCTCTCCGGCTCGGTGCGGATCGCGCTGCCCGTGCCGGTCGACCAGGGGCGGGAGGTCGTGGTCGGGATCCGCCCCGAGGACGTCTCGCTCACCGCCGAAGGCGGCCTGCCCGCCCGGGTCGTCGCGCACGAACCGCTGCTGGAATCGGGCCTGGCGACCCTCTCCCTCGACGGTGTGGAACGGCACCTGGTCGTCCTCACCGACCCCGAGGTGCGGCTCGCCCACGACGAGCGGGTCAGAGTCGCCGCCGATCCCCACCACACCCATGTCTTCGACGCCGAGACAGGAGCCTCACTGCGATGACCTCCGAAGAGAACCTGCGTGTCGTGGCCGCCGGCGACCACTTCGTCCTGCCGTCGCTGATCACCCGGGCGGTGGAGCACGAGGCGGAGCGGGCGCAGGTCAGCGAGCTGCAACTCGGCTGGCCGCTGGAGCCGTTCGGGCCGGTCGCCGAGGTGCAGGAGGCCAGTGACGCCGAGGACGAGCTGATCGAGGCGCTGGCCGGGGCGGAGGTCCTGGTCACGCAGATGGGGCCGGTGACGGAGCGGGTGCTCGCCGCCTGCCCGGATCTGAAGCTGGTCGTGGTGTGCCGGGGCGGGCCGGTCAACGTCAACCTGGACGCGGCCAAGAACCGGGACGTGCGGGTGTGCTTCGCGCCGGGCCGCAACGCCGCCGCCACCGCCGAGTTCACCGTCGGCCTGATGCTGTCGGCCCTGCGCCGCATCCCCCAGGCCCATGACCCGCTGGCCCGGCAGGGCAGCTGGGAGGGCGCGACCTACTACACGTACGAGCGGAGCGGTCTGGAGCTGGAGGACCTGCCCGTCGGGCTGGTCGGCTACGGGGCCGTCGGCAGCCGGGTCGCGCGGGTGCTGTGCGCGTTCGGGGCGCGGGTGATGGTGTACGACCCGTATGTGCACGGGGAGATCCACGGCCTGCGCGTGGCCTCGCTGGACGAACTCCTGCGCGGCTCCCAGGTGATCACCCTGCACGCCCGGCTCACCCCCGAGACCCGGGGGCTGATCGGCGCCCGGGAGCTGGGGCTGCTGCCGCCCGGCGCGGTGGTGGTGAACGCGGCCCGGGGCCCCCTGCTGGACGAGGGCGCGCTGTGCGACGCCCTGGAGAGCGGGCGGCTGTCGGCGGCGGCCCTCGACACGTACGAGCGGGAACCGCTGCCCGCGGAGTCCCGGCTGCTGGGGCTGGGTGACCGGGTCGTGCTGACCCCGCATCTGGGCGGGGCGTCACGCGCGGTGGCGGAGAAGGCCGCGCGGATCGCCGCCGAAGAGGTGGGCCGCTGGGTGCGCGGGGAGCCGCTCGCGCACTGCCTGACCTGAGGACCGGGAGGAGAGCCGCATGTACGTCGGTATCGATGTGGGCACGTCCATGGTCAAGGCGGCGGCCTTCGACGCGGCGGGCCGCCAACTGGCCGTGGAATCCCGGTCGGTGGCCCTCTCGCTGCACGGCGGGGTCGTCGAGCAGGACATGGAGGAGGTGTACGGGGCGGTCGTGGCCGTCCTGCGCGAGGTCACCGCACGTGTCCCGGAACCGGTCGAGCTGGCCGGGCTCACCGGGCAGGGCGACGGAGTGTGGCTGGTCGACGGCGAGGGGCGGCCCGTGCGGCCCGCGGCCTCCTGGATGGACGGCCGGGCGCACGAGCTGGTCGACCGGTGGCTGGCCGACGGCACGTTCGAGACGGTGTTCCGGCGGACGGGCAGCGCGATGTTCCCCGGGTGTCCGGGACCCCTGCTGGCCTGGCTGGACGGCAACGAACCGAAGACGCTGGATGCCGCGAAGGCCGCCCTGTACTGCAAGGACATGGTGTTCCAGCGGCTGACGGGGGCCGGTCCGACGACGGATGTGTCGGACGCGTCGATGCCCTTCCTCGACCCGCGGACCCGGACCTACGACAACCGGGTCGTCGAGCTGCTGGGGCTGACCCACCGGCGCGGTCTGCTCGCCCCGGTGAGCGACCCGGTCGCGACGGCCGAGGCGCTCGGCGAGGGCCTGCCGTCCGGCACCCGGGTCGCGAACGGCCCCTACGATCTGCCGGCCTGCGCGCTGGGCGCCGGGGTGACGTCCCCCGGCGACGGGCTGCTGATCGTCGGCACCTGTCTGGCCAGCCTGGTCGCCACGACCGAGCTGGACCTGACCGGCGAACCGGCCGGCCTGTACATCTCCACGGACCGGCCCGGTCACTGGCTGCGCGCCATGCCCGCGATGGTCGGCACGGCGGCGCTGGACTGGGTGCTGTCGACGACCGGAGTGCGGCACGACGAGGTGGACGGCCTGCTGGCCGAGACCCCGCCGGGCGCCAACGGCGTCCGGGTGCTGCCGTACTTCGCGCCCTCCGGTGAACGCGCCCCCTTCGTGGAGCCGCGGCTGCGCGCCGAACTCCTCGGTGTCTCCCTGGAGTCGACCCGGGGCGATCTGGTCCGCGCCACCTGCGAGGGCATCGGGTACGCGGCCCGGCACTGCCTGGAGGCGGCGGGCCTCACCGGAAATCTGGCCGTGTGCGGCGGCGGCACCCGCAGCCCCGCCTGGATGCGGCTGCTCGCCGACGTACTCGGCAGGCCGCTGCGGGTCGTCGAGGGCGAGGTGGGCGCGCGGGGCGCGGTCCTGGCGGCGGCCGAGCGGTACGGGGTGCCGCTGGAGGCGGAGGTGTGGACCCGGCCGACGGAGGTCGTCGAGCCGGATCCGGGACGGGCCGCGTTCTATACGCGGGGTTATGAGGAGCACCTGGTCCGGCTGGCCCAGGCGCGGGCCCGGGCTCGCACGTGAACCACTCGACTCTGAAGGGGAGTTGTATGCAGCTCGGACGGAGATCCCTCCTGCTCGCGGCAGCGGCGGGAACCGCCACGGCGGCCACGGCCGCACCGGCGGCGGCCGAATCACGCAAGGGCCCGGTGGTCATCGGCCACCGCGGCGCGGCCGGCTGGCGCGCCGAGCACACGGCCGCCTCGTACACCTACGCCGTGCAGACGGGCGCGGACTGGATCGAACCGGACCTGGTGCCGACGAAGGACCATGTGCTCGTCGTCCGGCACGAGAACGAGATCTCCCAGACGACCGACGTGGCCGGCCACCCCGAGTTCGCGGACCGCCGTACGACGAAGACGGTCGACGGCCGGGCCGTGACGGGGTGGTTCACGGAGGACTTCACGCTCGCCGAGCTGAAGACGCTGCGGGCGGTGGAGCGGCTGCCGCAGGTCCGCAACCGCAACACGGTCTTCGACGGCCGCGAGGAGGTGATGACCTTCCAGGAGGTCGTGGAGCTGGCGCGGCGGCTGTCGCGGAGCCACGGCCGGACGATCGCCGTCTTCCCGGAGACCAAGCATCCGACGTACTTCCGGTCCATCGGGCTGCCGTTGGAGCCGAAGCTCACTGCCGTGATCCGCCGCGAGCGGCTCGGCCGGCGCGAGTGCGTCGTGCAGTCCTTCGAGCCGACGAGCCTCAAGCGCATGACGGGCCTGGGTGTGCCGCTGTGGCAGGCCCTGGGGACGACGGGCGGGCCGTACGACCTGCCCGGGAGGACCTACAAGGAGATGATGACGCCCGCGGGCCTGGCGGAGATCGCGGAGTACGCGGACTGGATCGGGCCGGACAAGTCGTCGGTCGCCGCCACTTCACTCGTCGCGGACGCGCACGCGGCGGGGCTGCGGATCGGGCCGTACACCTTCCGCGCGGAGAACCAGTTCCTGCCGGCACAGTTCCGGCGCGGGAGCGGAGCGAACGATTTCGGGGACGCGTTCACCGAGTACGCGCTGTACTACCGCATGGGAGTCGACGCGGTCGTGACCGACTTCCCTGACCTGGCGGTGATGGCTAGGAGGGGCTGATGTTCTTCAAGGACAAGCATTGCCCGACCTGTGTCGGCAGCGGCACGCAGGTGTTCACCCCGCTCAAGCCCGAGGAGAGGAAGGCGCTCGGGACGCACCGCACGGACCTGTGGCGCTGCACCGCTCCGGGGTGCCGGTGGTATCAGCCCTGGGGGCATACGGGCGGCGGGGGCCGGCTCCCGGAGGAACTGCAGAACCCGGGAGCCGACGCCGTCGAGTGAGCCCTACAGGTTGGAGAAGTCAGGGCCCTTGGTGCGGGTGCGCTTGATCTCGTAGAAGCCGGGGACCGAGGCCACCGCGAGGGTGCCGTCCCAGAGGCGGCCGGCCTCGTCGCCCAGCGGAGTGGGCGTGACGACCGGGCCGAAGAAGGCGATCTGCTCGCCGTCGGAGCCGGGCACGGCGATGACCGGGGTGCCGACCTCCTGGCCGACCTTGTCGATGCCCTCCTTGTGGGAGGCGCGCAGCTCGGCCTCGTAGGGGGTGGAGTCCCAGTGCTCGATGAGGGACTCGGGCAGGCCGGCGTCCTTCAGTGCGGCGGCGACGATCTCCTTGCCGGGGCCCCCGCCCTGGTTGTGGATGCGGGTGCCGAGGGCGGTGTAGAAGTCGCCGAGGACCTCGGCGCCGTGCTCCTGCTGGGCGGCTATGACGACCCGGACCGGGCCCCACGCCTTGGTCTCCAGCAGCTCGCGGTACTCCTGGGGCAGGTCGTCGAGCTTGTCCTCGTTGAGGACGGCGAGGCTCATGACGTGCCAGCGGACCTCGATGTCCCTGACCTTCTCCACCTCCAGCACCCAACGGGAGGTCATCCATGCCCAGGGGCACAGCGGGTCGAACCAGAAGTCGACGGGGGTCTTGTCCGACATGTCTCTCCTCAAGAGGAAACCGTTTCCTCCGGGAACGCCGGTGCTCGCTCCGGTCATTCCCGGCCCCTGCCGTCAGGGGCACATGGCAGGATCGGTGCTGTTCAGCAGTACCCCCACGACATCCGAGGAGTGCCGCCCGTGCCCGGTGAGAATCTGTCCCGCGACGAGGCCCGGGAGCGGGCCGCCCTGCTGAGCGTCGACGGGTACGAGGTGTCCCTCGACCTGCGGTCCGCGGTCGGTGAGGACGACGGCGCCGGGCCCCGCACCTTCCGCTCGGTGACGACGCTGCGCTTCCGCTGCAACGAGCCGGGCGCGAGCAGCTTCGCCGACCTGATCGCGCCGAGTGTGACGGCCGTCTCACTCAACGGCCGTGATCTGGACCCCGGCGAGGTCTTCGACGGCTCCCGGATCACGCTGGAGGACCTGGCCGCCGACAACGAGCTGGTCGTCGACGCCCGGTGCGCCTACTCCCGCACCGGCGAGGGCCTGCACCGCTTCGTCGACCCCGAGGACGGCGAGGTGTACCTGTACACGCAGTACGAGCCGGCCGACTCCCGCAGGGTCTTCGCGAACTTCGAGCAGCCCGACCTCAAGGCCCCGTTCCGCTTCGAGGTGCGGGCGCCGGAGGGCTGGACGGTGTGGAGCAACGGCGTCGGCGAACTCGCCGACGGGGTCTGGCGGTTCGCCGAGACCAAGCCGATCTCGACGTACATCACATGTGTGGTGGCGGGCCCGTACCACTACGTGACGGACTCCTACTCGCGTACGTTCGCGGACGGCACGACGCTGGAGATCCCCCTCGGCGCGCTGTGCCGCAAGGGACTCGCGCCCCACTTCGACTCCGACGACGTCTTCCTGGTCACCAAGCAGGGCCTGGACTTCTTCCACGACCACTTCGACTGCCCGTATCCGTTCGGGAAGTACGACCAGGCGTTCGTGCCCGAGTACAACCTGGGCGCGATGGAGAACCCGGGCCTGGTGACGTTCCGGGAGGAGTTCATCTTCCGCGGGAGGGTGACGCAGGCGTCCTACGAGGGCCGGGCCAACGTCATCCTGCACGAGATGGCGCACATGTGGTTCGGCGACCTGGTCACCATGGAGTGGTGGGACGACCTGTGGCTGAAGGAGTCCTTCGCGGACTTCATGGGCGCGTTCTCGCTGGTCGGCGCGACCCGCTTCGCGGGCGGCTGGATCACCTTCGCCAACCGCCGCAAGGCCTGGGCCTACCGCGCCGACCAGCTGCCCTCGACGCACCCGATCACGGCGGACATCCGCGATCTGCAGGACGCCAAGCTGAACTTCGACGGCATCACGTACGCCAAGGGCGCGTCGGTGCTGAAGCAGCTCGTGGCCTACGTCGGGCAGGACGCGTTCCTGGAGGGCGCCCGGCGCTACTTCAAGCGGCACGCGTACGGCAACACGCGCCTGGGCGATCTGCTGTCGGTGCTGGAGGAGACCAGCGGCCGGGACATGAGCACCTGGGCGCGGTCCTGGCTGCAGACGGCCGGGGTGAACTCGCTGACCCCGCAGGTGCTGCTCGGCCCGGAGGGCCGCGTCGAGGAGCTGGCGGTGGTGCAGGAGGCCGCCGAGTCGTATCCGGAACTGCGGCCGCACCGGGTGGCGGTGGGCCTGTACCGGGTGACGGACGGCGGCACGCTGGAGCGGTACGCGCGCACCGAGACCGACGTCGACGGCGCCCGGACGGTGGTGGCGGACCTGGCCGGTGCCGACGCCCCCGACCTGGTGCTGGTCAACGACGACGACCTCACGTACTGCAAGATCCGCTTCGACGCGACCTCGCTGGCCACGCTGCGCGAGCACCTGGGGTCGGTGACCGATCCGCTGGCGCGCGCCCTGTGCTGGTCGGCGCTGTGGAACATGACGCGGGACGCGCTGCTCCCGGCGCGGGACTTCGTGGATCTGGTGCTGCGGTTCGCGGGGCGCGAGTCCGAGATCGGCGTGCTCCAGATGCTGCACGCGTGGGCCGAGTCCGCGGTCGCGCACTACACGGCGCCCGGCCGACGAGAGGCGGCCGGGCGGCTGCTCTCCGAGGGCGCGCGGCGCGAGCTGTACGCGGCCGGGCCGGGCAGCGAGCACCAGCTCGCGTGGGCGCGGTTCTTCGCCCGGGTGGCCGCCGCCGACGCCGATTTCGAGCTGCTGCGGGACCTGCTGGCGGGCGCGGTGGCGGTCGAGGGCCTCGACCTCGACCAGGAGCTGCGCTGGGTGTTCCTGGAGCCGCTGGCCGCGCACGGGGTGGTGGACGAGAAGGTGCTGGCCGAGGAGCTGGCCCGGGACGACACCGCCTCCGGCAAGCGTCACCAGGTGCGCTGTCTGGCCGCCCGCCCCTCGGAGGCGGTCAAGGCCCAGGCGTGGGCGCAGGTCGTGGAGTCGGACGCGCTGTCCAACGCCATGGTCGAGGCGACCATCTCGGGCTTCGAGCAGGGCTCGCAGCGGGAGTTGCTCGCGCCGTACACGGAGAAGTACTTCGCGGCGATCGAGCGGGTGTGGGCCGAGCGGTCGATCCAGATCGGGATGCATGTGGTGTCGGGACTGTTCCCGTCGCTCCAGCAGTCCCAGGAGACCCTCGACGCCACGGACGCCTGGCTGGAGTCCCACCCTGAGGCGGCCCCGGCCCTGCGCCGGCTGGTCCTGGAGGCCCGGGACGATCTGGCGCGGGCCCTGCGGGGGCAGGCGTGCGACGCGGCTGCCGGTGAGGCAGGGCCCTGACACCTTTGGCCTGAGATTTCGGGTTCCGTCACCGTTACGGAATGCAGGCAATCACAGCCGTAACCCTGGTCCGCACCCGAACGGACCAGGGGGTTTCGGCATCCGAACATCCGTCCTTTAGTGCCGGATTGTCCGTATGTGTCGACGAGCCTGTAACAGGGGTTAAAAGGCGGGTCGGACGCGGGAAATTGCCGGTCATGACGCACAACACCCCGCTCTCCCCCCGCCCCCTGCACGACCTGTCCGGCCGCGGCCGGCTCCGGGTGATGACGGTCGCGCAGCTCCGCGCGCACGGTGTCTCGACGGCCCAGGTCAACGAGCAGTGCACCCCCGGCGGCCCCTGGCAGCAGCTCCTCCCCGGCGTGGTCCTGCTCCACCCGGGTCCGCCGACCAGCGAGGAGCGGCTGCACGCGGTGCTGAGGTACGCGGTGCGGGAGCGCGCCACGGGTGTTCCCGCACAGCCCGGCGCGGACGGCTCCGGCGCCCCCGCCCAGCCCGAGGCGATGATCACGGGTCTGGCCGCGCTGACGCTGCACGGCTTCTCCTCCACTCCCTCGCTGCCGGCCCTGGACGCGATCGACGTCCTGGTCCCGCGGATGCGCCGGCTGCGCTCGGCGGGCTGTGCGCGCATCGTCCGGGGTGTGGCGCTGCCGGTCCCCGAGCAGGTCACCGGGCTGCCCGTCGCGCCGGTCGCCCGTGCGCTGGCCGACGCGGTGGCGGGCCTCACGGACGCCGCCGTCGTGCGCCGGCTGATGACGGAGGCGGTGCGGGGCGCGTACTGCGAGCCGGCCGCGGTGGTGCGGGAGCTGAACCAGGCCCGGCTGCTGAGCCGCCCGCACGTGGTGGACGCGGTGGATTCCCTGCTGGCCGAGGGCCGGGCGATCGCGGAGGACCGCCTGTACCGGATGGTGCGCGAGCACGGCCTGCCCGACCCGGTGTGGAACGTGGACCTGCGCCTGCCCGGCGGCCCCTACCTCGGCGGCCTGGACGCGTACTGGCCGGACCAGGCGGTGGCCCTGGAGCTGGACACCCGGGCGCCCCGGCAGAACGACGAGGCGCAGTGGTCGGAGTACGCCCGCAAGCGCGAGCACCTGGAGCGGCTCGGCATCACGGTCGTCCACATCACGCCCAGGAAGCTCCGCGACTCGGTGGAGCAGCAGGCGACGGTGGTCCGCACGGCCCTGATGGCCGCGACCGACCGCGAACCGGCCGCGTATGTCGTGGTGCTGCCCCGGTAGGGAGGGACCCGGGGGCGGGACCAGGAGGGGGGAGGAGGGGCCGCCGGAGTCACCGGCGGTCCCTCCTCGTGTTCCGGCGGCCCCTGATCTTGATCTGTCGGGCCGACGGCTACGAACTAGCAGTGGAAACGCGCCGCCTCGCCGCGCGTGAGACCGGCCGGACGTCTGCTGCGGCAGACAGGTGAATCTGTCAGACGTACGGGTTCGGACCGGATGCGCCGCCCGTGGAAGAGGGCCAGTGTCGAGCTGAGCCGAGGAGGCGCGATGGACCGAGGAGCCGGAGCCCAGAGGGAAGGTGACACACAAGGGGGACGAGCGGGGGCCGCGGACGACCCCGGCCTGGACCGGCTGCTCGTCCGCGCCGCCGACGGCGACGAAGGGGCCTTCGCCGAACTGTACGACGCCCTGGCTCACACGGTGCTGGGACTGGCCACCCGCGTGGTCAGGGACAAGGCGCAGGCGGAGGAGGTGACCCAGGACGTGATGGTGGAGGTGTGGCGGACCGCCGACCGGTTCCGGCCCTCGCGCGGAGCCGCCCGGAACTGGGTGCTCACCCTCGCGCACCGCCGCGCGGTGGACCGGGTACGGTCCGTCGCCGCGGGCCGCGCCCGCGAGCTGCGCGCCGCGGTCCGGGAACAGGAGCGGTCCTTCGACACCGTCGCCGAAGAGGTCGAGACGCGGGAGGAGCAGCGGGTGGTCTTCCGCTGCCTGACCCAGCTGACCCGCGAGCTGAGGCTGCCGCTGGTACTGGCCTACTACGAGGGGCTGACGTACGCGGAGGTCGCCGAGGCGCTCTCGATGCCGGCGGGCACCGTCAAGTCGCGGATGCGTCAGGGGCTGCGGCGCCTGCACGACTGTCTGGAGGCCGGCTCGTGAACCTCACCGACGATCCCCACCTCGATGTCGGCGCGTACGTGCTGCACGCGCTGCCGGCCGAGGAGGAAGCCGTCTTCGAGGAGCACCTGGCCGAATGCGCCGCCTGTCGTGCGGAGGTCGATCAGCTGTCCGGGGCGGCCGTCGAGATGGGGGCGGCCGAGACGGACACGCCCTCGGCGGACCTGCGCCGCCGGGTGCTGGAGCGGATCGCGGCCGTGCCTCAGGACCGGTCCGTCGCGGCGGAGGCCCGGCGCCGACGCCGTCGGCAACAGGGGCTCCGGCTGGCGCTGGCGGCCTCCCTGGCGGCGGCCGCGGCGCTCGGCGGCATCGCCTGGTGGCAGAGCTCGGAGGCCGACACCGCGCGCGAGCAGGCCGCCGAGGAGAGCGCCGAGTACCGGCAACTCGCCGACGTGGTGACCGCCCCCGACGCCACGATCACCACCAAGAAGTTCGCGGACGGCGGGACCGCGAGCGTGGTCGCCTCCCGGGTGGAGAACCGGTCCGCGGTGTTCGCGTCGGGGCTGCCGTCGCTCACCGACGACCGGGTCTATCAGCTCTGGTACGCCCAATCGGGGCAGTTCCGGCCGGCCGGACTGCTGTCCACCGAGGGCGGGGGGCATGCGGACGTCCTGGACGGGCGCCTCGACGGGGCCACCGCCGTCTGTGTCACGGTGGAACCGTCCGGCGGCTCCCGCCAGCCCACGACCGACCCGGTCGGCGTCATCTCCGTCCCGGCGTGACGGTCAACGATCCGGCGCACGGCCACTGCTCGGCCACCGCGACGACGGCGCGGCCACCGTTCCCGGCATGAACCGTTCCCCGCCCGGCGGTCGCCGCCCCCGGCGTGACAGTGACCGTCCCGGCGTGACGGTCACTGCTCGGCCACCGCGACGGCGGCGCGATCACCTTCCCTCCATGAACCGTTCCCGGCCCGACGGTCATCGTCCCCGGCGTGGCGGTCACCGTCCCCGGCCTCACGGTCGCTGCTCGGCCACCGCGACGGCGGCCGCCGCGTCCTCTTCCGCTTCTTCCGCCTCTCCCACCGTCACGTCGTCGACCGTCCAGCCCGGTATCCGGCGCGGACCGCGTGCGCACGTGCCGAGGTGATCGAGGCGTGGATCGCGTGCGAGTCCGGTGCCGAGCCCTTTCAGATATGCCTCCTTGCGGGTCCACGCCCGGGCGAAGGCGGCGGGGCGCAGGTCCGCGGGACACACGGCGAGTTCGTCGGCCTCCCGGGGGTGCAGCGTCTCCGTGAGGGCGGCGACGGTGTCCGGGTCGGGCAGCCGCTCGATGTCCGCGCCGACCGCCGTGTCCGCGAACGCGAGGAGGAAGAGTCCGTCGGTGCGGGAGAGGGAGAAGCACAGGGGCACGCCGGGCACGTCGGGACGCCCGTGCGGGCCCCCGCACACCGGGCAGGGCAGGCGTACGAACGTCACGTCCGGCGGCTCGACTTGGAGGTAGGCGCCGAGGAGCAGGCGCAGGCACACATGGGCGACCCGGTAGCCGTCCCGGTCCGACGCCCGGCGCAGTGCCGCGGCCCGTGCCCGTTCCCCGCCGTCCAGCAGCGTGCCGGCGAGCGGGGCCACGACGTCTCGGAGGTCTTCCACCCGGGCCAGCCACACACGGGGCCGGCCGGGGCGGGGCGGCTCCGGAGGCCGGGTCCACGCGGCGGATGTCAGCCGCTCGGGACGCATGGCCGTCCTCGGTCAGTCGGAGGGCGCCGTCCGCACGGCGCGGGGGTCCGTGATCACCTCGTCGCCGTACAGGGCCTCCACCCAGTTGCTCTGGTAGATCGTGTCGAGATAGCGCTCACCGAGGTCCGGGGCGATCGCGACGGGCGTGAGGCCCGGCGTTCCGTGCCGGGCGAGCCAGTTCGTCGCCCCGCTGACGACCGTGCCGGTCGAACCGCCGAACAGGAAGCCCCGCCTGGCCATGTTCCGGCAGGTACGGATGGCATCGGCCTCCTCGACGCGGACCGCCTCGTCGACGTAACTGTCGTCGAGCAGCGGAGGCCGCAGGCTCATGCCGAGGCCGGGGATCATCCGCCGTCCGGGCGGGTCGCCGAAGATGGCCGAGCCGACGCTGTCCACCGCGACGATCCGCACCGGCCGGTGCCAGGAGCGGAACCAGCGGGCGCAGCCCATCAGGGTGCCGGTCGTGCCGACGCCGATGAACAGGACGTCCAGGCGCGGGAACCAGCGGGCGATGGCCGGGGCCGTCCGGAAGTAGTGCGCCCTCCAGTTGTCGGGGTTGGTGTACTGACTCAGCCACACATAGCGGTCGTCCGAGGCGCACAGGGCGCGCAGGTGCGCCAGCCGCGCGCCCAGCAGACCGCCGGCGGCGTGCTCGTCGGAGACGACGTGGACCTGGCTGCCCAGGGCCTCCATCATCAGCCGGGTGGCGAGGTTGCACCGGGAGTCCGTCACGCAGACGAAGCGGTAGCCCTTGCTCGCGGCGATCATGCTCAGCGCGACGCCGAGATTGCCGGAGGAGGACTCGACCAGGATCGAGTCCGGCCTGAGGGTTCCACCGCGCTCGGCGGACTCCACCATCTCGGTGGCGGCCTTCAGTTTGATCGAACCGGCGAAGTTGAAGCCCTCGCACTTGAGGAAGAGCCGGTGTCCCGTCATCGGCCCGAGGTCGACGTACAGGTCCTCCTCGTTGAAGGCGTGGGGGACGGTTATGACTGGCACGATGGTCTCCTCGTACAGGGCCGGATGGTGGACGGAAGCCGTCCTCAGCCGTGCCGGCTCAGTTCGTGAAAGAAGTGGTCGATGACCTGCAGTCCGCCGGACCGGGCCACCTCGTCGTAGACGTAGCCGCCGACCGCGAGGTCCAGTACGCCCAGGCCGAACGGTGAGAAGACCGCCGGGCGGTCGGCCGGGACCGTCACACGGCCGGCCATCACATCGTCGAGCGTGCCGAGCAGGAAGTCGCGGTTGCCGGTGAGGCGTTCGGTGAGGTGCGGCGAGGTGGCGGCCCGCAGGCAGTGGTCGATGTCGTCGACGACGTTGGTGGCGCCGAGCAGCACCTCGGGGGCGAGGTCGCGCAGCGACACGTGCAGCACCACCGGGTTGTGCCGGAACCACGACGGCTCGGTGATGTGCGGCCGGTCGGCGACCGTGGCGAAGACGATCAGGTCGCTGAGGCGGATCAGTTCCTCGGCGCTGCCGTGCACGGTGACGCGTCCGACGGCCCCGGACTGCTCCAGGTAGGTGCGGAAGCCCGCGGCGCTGTCGGGCGACAGGTCGTGCACGCCGATGGCGTCGAAGGACCAGCCGGTGCCCTCCAGATAGGTGTGGATGTAACGGGCGATCAGACCCGCCCCGACGAACCCCAGCCGGGTCGGACGCGGCCGCCCCCTGCTGAGCCGGTCGGCCGCCGACGCCGCGGACGCGGCGGTTCTGGCGGCGCTGATGATCGAGCTCTCCATGCAGGCGAAGGGGTAGCCCGTGACGGGGTCGTTGAGGATGAGGACGGCGGACGCCCGGGGGATGCCCGAGGCGACGTTGGCGGGGCAGCTGGAGATCCATTTCAGGCCGTCCACCCCACCCTCGCCGCCCTCGCCGCCGAGCGAGGCGGGCAGGGCGATGATCCGTGCCGTCGGCCGGTCGGGGAAGCGCAGGAAGGAGGACGGCGGGTTGACCGTACGGCCCGCGCCGTGCAGGCGGTACGTGGCCTCGACGACCTCCACCACGGTCTTCTCACGGCCCTGGAGCACCTCCTTGACCTGGTCTCCGGGGATGACGGCGAAGGACGGCACCATGCGGGTGTCCGCCCGGGCGGTCTGCGGGACGGTGTGCACGGTGGTCATGCCGCTTCACTCCCCTTCTGCGGTCCGGGAAGGCCGGGACGCACGGGGTCGGCCATCGCCACCACGACGTTCCGCGGCCCCTGGTACGCCTCCCGGCTGTGCGCGGTGCGGATGTTGTCCACGAGCGTCAGGTCCCCGCGCTGCCACGGCCGCCGTACGGTGTGGGCCTCATAGGTCTTGTTGATCTGCTCGACGACGTCCGGGGGCACCGGATCGCCGTTGCCGTACAGGGTGTTGAAGGGCAGGCCGTTCGGTCCGTACTCCTCGATCAGGAACTCCCTGACCTCGGGCGCCATCGTCCACTCGTTCAGGAACGCGATCTGGTTGAACCAGCAGGGCCGGCCGGAGACCGGGTGCCGTACGACGGCGTGCCGGTGCTGCCAGGTCCGCAGCGAACCGTCCGGCTGCCAGGACCAGTCGATCGCGTGGGTACGGCAGTAGGCCTCGACCTCGCCGCGGTCGTCGGTGCCGAAGGACTGACCGAGCGTCGCGCCGATCCCCTCGTTGTAGGCCCTGGTGAGCAGCCAGCCCTCCCGGGCGAAGCGGTCGAGGAGGTCGCCGGGCAGCGCGCGCAGCACGGCGGTCGCGTCGGCCAGGGCGGTGGCACCGCCTTCGACGGGCGGCTCCAGGCACGCGAACAGCAGCAGGCCGGGACACTCGAGGGCGTAGCTGAGTTCGTGGTGCATGCACATGGGCTGGTTGGGCGGCCAGGCCGACGACGAGTAGACGCCGTCCGCGTGCCGGTCACGGGCGGCGAACGCCTCGCGCTCGGCCAGGGGGCGCTCGGCCACCCGGCGGAGGACCGACTCGACGTCGGCCGGAGTGCGCAGGCCGAGGCCCCGGACGGTGACGGCCCCGTGCTCGGCGACGAGTTCGCGCAGCGCGGCCCGGGCATCCGGAGTGTCCTCGGCATCGAGTACCGGAAAACCGTCCGTCGTCTCTGTCGTGGTGGCCCTGTTCTTACGGAAGAGTGCCGACAGCATGTCGATCTCACCTCTCGTATCTCGTACGGGTGTCGATCAGGTGGGCCAGGTCGGCCAGTACGGGGCGGCCGGCGAGGTCGCGCGGGGAGATCACCCGGTCCAGCGAGACCGCGAGCCGTACCGCCGACAGGGACGTGCCGCCCAGGTCGAAGAAGTTGTCGTCGCGGCGGATCCGTCCGGGCGGCAGGCCGAGTTCCGTGGCCCACTCCGCCGCGAGCCGCCGTTCGGCCGGTGTGCGCGGGGCGCCGCCGGAGTCCGGGGCCGGGCCGAGGCCCTCGGCGAGTGCCGCGAGCGCCTTCCGGTCGGTCTTGCCGTTGGCGGTGAGCGGCAGGCGGTCCAGCCGGTGGAAGGACGCCGGGACCATGTACGCGGGGAGCAGATCCGCGAGCCGCTCCCGCAGATCCTCGGCGCTCCTCGCACCCTCGCCCGCGCAGAAGGCGGCCAGCTGTCGTCCGTGCCCTTCCGCGCCGGTCACCACGACCGCGCAGTCGGTGACGCCGGGCACCCGCAGCAGCGTGTTCTCGACCTCGCCGATCTCGACCCGGAACCCCCGGATCTTGACCTGCGCGTCCCGACGGCCGAGGAACTCCAGTTTCCCGTCGGGCCGCCAGCGGCCGAAGTCGCCTCCCCGGTACAGCCGTTGGCCGGGCCGGTGAGGGTCTTCCAGATAGGCGAGCGAGGTCCGTTCAGCGTCGTTGACGTAGCCGCGCCCGACGCACACCCCGGAGAACACGATGGCACCGGGCGCGCCGAGCGGCACCGGAAGCAGGTTCTCGTCGACGACGTACTGGTGCACGTTGGCGATGGGCCGCCCGATCGGGATGCGGTCGCCGGCGGGCGCCCGGTCCATCACCTCGTGGTGGGTGTCGTCGGACGTCTCGGTCAGCCCGTAGGCGTTGACCAGGCGTACGGCGGGTCCGCCGGCGAACCACCGCTGGACCAGCTCACCGCGCAGCGCCTCGCCGGTGACGGATACAGACCGCAGATCGGGCAGGTCCCGGGGGAAGCGTTCCAGCGCGGACAGGATGACGTCGAGATACGACGGCACGACTTGCAGGACGTTGACGCGTCCCTCGGCGATCCGGTCCAGGAACCGGTCCGCGTCGAGGATGGCGTCCTGCTCGACCAGCAGGGTCCGCCCGCCCGCCAGCAGCCCGGCGAGCAGCTGCCACAGCGAGATGTCGAAGCACTGCGAGGCCGTCTGCGCCACCACGGTGCCCTCGCCGATGCCCAGATCGTCGATCTTGGCGTACAGATGGTTGAGCAGCCCGGCGTGCTCGCACAGCGCGCCCTTGGGCTCTCCGGTGGAGCCGGAGGTGAAGAAGACGTACGCGAGCCGGTCCGCCGCTATGTCCAGGCCGAGGTCCGTTCCGTCGGCGTACCCGTCGGTGAGGTCCGGGACGAGCAGCCGCCGGGTTCCGGGAAGCGTCTCGAGCGCCCGGTCCAGCTGACCGGTGCTGCCGGGTTCGGTGAGGACGTACCCACACTCGGCGCGGGTCAGCATCGCGCCGATGCGGCCGGGCGGATGATGCGGGTCGACGGGCAGATACACACCGCCGGCCTTGAGGACACCGAGCACACCGGCCGCCCAGTGGAGGTCGCGCTCGGTCACCACGGCGACCGTGCCCTCCGGGACAAGCCCCTCGGCCAGCAGGGCACGGGCCACCCGGTTGGCCCGGGTATTGAGGTCCGCGTACGTCAGGCCGCGCCCCTGCTGGACCACGGCAACGGCGTCCGGATGCCGACGCACCCGCTCCTCGAACAGTTCATGGAACCGACGGTCCGGCAGCGCACGACGCGGCCCAGCCCCCAGCTCATCGAGCTGGAACCGGAGTTCATCCGCGGACAGCAGGCTGCCCCGGTCGTGGCGGGCATCGGGGTCGGCGGCGATCGCCTCCAGCGCGGCGAGGTGGTACCCCCCGATCCGCGCGGCACAGTCGGCGTCCAGCAGGTCGGTCCGGTGCCGCAGGCGCAGCGCGAGCCGGCCGTTGTCCTCACCTGCCGATACGCCGAGCAGCGGGCCCCCGTGGCCTGCCGACGGGACGTCGGCCTCCTGCCCTGCGGGAACGAAGACCACCTCTGGCCCGGGCCCGGGCGCCTGCACCACCGACGCGGCCCGCCCCGCCGCCCGCACCAGCTCACCCCAGGTACCCGGCCCGACGGTCACCTCGAAGATCTCCGTCCCAGCCGGGGAGAGGCAGCCGCTGCGCACCTCGGGATCGCCGGAGAGCAGGGCGAGCACCTTCGCGTGGGCCGCGAGGAGGATCGCGGCGAACGGCACACCGAGTTCACGGGCACGGGCCCGCAGGGACGCCGTCACCTCGCCGGGAACGAGGCTGATGTGCTCCCCCGTGCCGGGCATCGGGTCCTTCGCCCACCGGGGCACGGCCGTGAAACCGCCCTCGGCATGGCTGTCGCTCCCGGGGACGCGGACCTCGGTCGCTGTCGCTGCCATCACCGCGCACCTCCGTCGTCCAGGGGGCGAGCCGGATTGCCCGCCCAGCGGGTGTGTTCGGGGACCGTCTCGCCCTTCATGAGGAAGGAGTCCGCCGCCAGCACGGCACCGTCCCCGACCGTCACGCCGTAGTGCACGAACGCTCCGACGCCGAGGGTGCAGCGGGCACCGAGCGCGCTGCGGTCCGACTTGAACGTGCCGTCCTCCTGCGAATGGCACTGCAGGACGCTGCCCGCGTTGAGGGTGCAGTCGTCCCCGATCCGGACCATCGGCCGCTCGGTCACGGCGCAACCGTCGTCGAAGACCCGGGCCCCGATCCGCACGCCGAGCAGGCGCCATACGAGGCTCTTGAACGGCGTGCCGTCGAGGACGTGCAGATACGTCTCGGAGGGAACCTTCCAGTACCGCTCGCGACGCCAGAACCGGCGGTCGTAGATCGAGCAGAACAGCGGCTCCGGCCGGTGCACCACCGTGACGGCCCGCTCCAGGAGGACGAAGTACAGCAGGGTGAACGGCAGCATGACGGCGTTGGCGAGCGCGAGGACCGCCGTGCCCCACACCGGGTACTGGCTCGCGGCGAGCGCGAACAACAGAACCACACAGAAGAAGAACAGCCATCCCGTCAGCAGGTGCCAGGCCATGGTGACGGCGTTGTGCCGGTTCTTGGCGGCAAGACGGCGGCCGAGACCGTTGCCCTCCTTGAGTGCGTCGAAGGTGCTGTCCCGCGCCACCGACCGCGGGATCTCGAAGCAGGGCGAGCCGAGCAGTCCGACATCGTGCCGGAGCGGCCCGCTGACGGGAATCGCCACCTTCGTACCCAGCAGGCAGTTGTCGCCGGTCCGACCGCCCACCGGATAGGCGATCCGGTTCCCGAGGAAGTTGTGCGCCCCGATCGCGGTCCGCGACAGCCGGAACGACGTACTGGAGTACTCGGCGTTCATCAAGGACAACCCGTCGGCGACCATGGTCCCGGTGCCCACCGCGCTCAAGAAGGGGCTCTCGTGCTTGACCTGGGTGCCGAAGTTGGAGCCGGTCTGCTCGACCGGGGAGAGGCGATAGCCGATCCAGCGCAGGTAGTGGACGATGCAGGTGCTGTCGCCGAACAGCCGGGTCAGGGACTTCCTGTTCGTCATCAGGACGATCGTGCGGTGCACGGTGTGGCGGAAGCCGAAGAGCGGGTACGTCCGGCCGGGCCGGACGAAGCTACCCAGCAGCCGGGGAACGGTGGCCAGGACCACCAGCGCGGCGAGCACCCCGCCGAAGAAGACGACGACCGTGACGATCAGCAGGTCGACATAGAGCACCGTCGCCCCGCCCTTCAGTACGGCGGATCCCTCCAGCATCCGGGAGAGCAGCACGTCCAGGCAGCCCACGGCCAGCGGCAGATACACCAGCAGCGCCGTGAGCAGTATCAGAACGCCGTGCGTCGCTCGCCGCGGGGTGCCGCACCGGGCGGGCTCCACCTCCGGGAAGGCCCCGTCCGCGGGCTGGGCCGGAGAGCCGTGCCAGTGCTCACCGTCGGGGACCGTCTGCCCGGTGTGCAAGGAGGACGCGTGCGCGAGCCGGGACCCCTCCCCCAGCCGGGACCCGATGTCCAGCACCGTCACCTCACTCACGACCGCACCCCGGCCCAGGGTGACCGGCCCCGTCTCGATCACACCGTCGACCGCGCGGTAGCAACTGAGCAGCGCGTCCTTGCGGACGAGCGTGCCGTCACCGACAGACAGCAGATCGGTGCAGACGGGGGCGCTGCGCGACAGGATCGTCACCCCCTTGCCGATCCGCGCACCCAGGACCCTCAGATAGAGCGGGTAGAGCGGCGAACCGGCGAACAGGACCAGGGGGCTCGACCTGATCAGCGTCTTGACCAGCCAGAACCGGAAGTAGGTGAGGCTCCAGACGCGGAACCGCCGTGGCGTGAACCGGCCGATCAGCACCCACTTGGCGACCACGGGCAGGGCACACAGCACGACGAACAGCGCGGCGCCGAAGACGACGCTCCGTAGATAGGCGTCGAGCAGGTGCTCCTGCGCGGCGATCCATTCGTAGCCCTGTGCGGTGACGGCCGCGAGGAGGAAGGCATAGCCGAGGAAGGCCAGCAGCTGGAGTGCCCCGCAAAGCACCCGGTGCGGGCGGCCGGTCGGCGGCGCCGGTGCCGGTACCGGCGCCGCGGGCAGTCCCGATGGGCTGCGCGCCTCGGATTCGGGTCGTGGCGGCGGGGTGCTGTCGACCAGGGCGGCCGCCAGTCCGCCGGCGGTCGGATGCCGGTAGACATCGCGCATCGACACCGCCGGCAGCTCCGGCCGGTTCCTCACCCGTGCGCAGAAGTGCGCCATCACCAGGGAGTCGGCACCGAGATCATCGAAGAAGTCGCTGTCGATCCGCACCTCGTCCAGGTGAGCGACCTCCGCCAGCAACGCGGCGAACCGCTCGGCGACAACGGAGCCCCTGACCACCTCCTGGAGCTGCTGTCCCGCCATGAGAAAACCCCCTCGGGTGCCGACTTCTCCTCTGCCTCACTAGGGGTTCGGAGCCGGGCAGCCGAGGTATGAAGCTCCTGCCTACTTCTCGAAACGTGAGCGGGTATCTCACCAACCGGATGCCTCATAGATGGCCGATCGGAGCCCTTCGGCCACCAGCACCTCGGCCTGCCTGGGCCAACACCCTCCGTAAGCGCCCAGACGCTCCGATCGCCGCCGAGCCCACCCGGCGTGCTTGCGAGACGCGGGCGCGTACGCCCACGCCGTCCGGCAAGCCAACGGGCCGATGACCGCACACAGGGCTCGGCCACCCGCCTTTCCGGGCCGTTCGCTCGCTTCTCTCCCGTGCTGCGGCGAGGTGAGTCAAGGGGCGGCCGGAGGCCGATCGCCGCAGGCGACGCGCAGCGCCCTTTACTCGGCTCGCCGCAGCACGACACTGGCAAAGAAGCGGGCGGCCCCGACAGTTGTGTCACGTACCGGCCGCGAGGCGTGCCCGTACCGTCTTGCCGACCTCCTCGCGCAGGAACCAGTCCAGTTCCTCGGCGATCCGGGACACCACCAGCAGACCCCGGCCGGTCTCTCCTCCCGCCCACTCCCTGACCTCCGGAAACGCCCGTACCGGGTCCGAGACCTCGATGGACAGCCGGCCGTCCTCCAGCACGGCTTGTCGCAACCACAGTTCGTGTCCCACGACCCTGCCGTGCAGTACCGCGTTGTGCAGCCGGGCCAGTCGGACGCTGCGGAGGGTCATGGGGTAGCCCATGGACCAGTCGTGGGTGAGGAGGGCAGGGGTGTGGGGGTGGGGCATGGGAGTCCCTTTCGCTTGAGCTGCCCCTTTACGGTGGCGGGCCTCGCCTTTCGACTTCAATCGAAACGCAGCTGATTAATCAGGCGGCAGAAAATTGGACTATGCCCAGTTCTGCACAACCGGCTGCGCGGGACCAACAGGGGGTGTCACACTCTGCACACGGATACGAGCACAACGTGTTGGATCGTAGGGGCGGTGCACATGGCGGCCAAACGCGGGCGCACAGCGCAGCGGCTGGAACTCGGCTTGCAGCTGCGTCAGTTACGGGAGAACTGTGGTCTGGGCGACCGGGGCGGCGGGTTCACCCGCAGGCAGGCGGTCGTCGGACTGCGGATCTCCGAGGCCTCGTTGCAACGGATCGAGTCGGGCTCACTGAACTTCCGCAACGTCGGCGATCTGCGCAAGCTGCTGGACAAGTACGGCGTCACCGATGAGGAGGTCGTCGAGTCGCTGATCAGCCTCAACAAGGAGTCCAACCAGCAGGACTGGCTCACGCAGTACCGAGGGCTCATGCCTGCGGGCATGCCGGGGTTCGTCGGGCTGGAGCCCGAGGCTCGTGCCATGAAGGCCTATCACCCGACCGTGGTCTACGGCCTGCTGCAGACCGAGGCGTACGCCCTCGCCACCCACGAGTTGCACAAGCCGGTCGAGGAGTACACGTCGGAGTTCATCCGCAGCAGTGTGGAGCTGCGGATGAAGCGACAGCAGGTGCTCACCCGCGAGAACCCGGTCAAGCTGCACGTCATCCTCGGAGAGGCCGCGCTGCGGTATCCGGTGGGAGGCGCGGAGGTGATGCATGAGCAGTACGCGAAGATCGAGAAGCTGGCCGGCTGGGATCACGTCACGATTCAGGTCCTGCCGTTCCGCCGGAGCTATCGCTCGACCAATGACTTCGCCATCCTCGACTTCGGGGACGAGCTGCCGCCACGTGTGCAGACCGACAGCGCGTGGGGTTCCGTGTCCACCGCGGACAAGCCACGTGAAGTCGACCGTTTCCACCGAAGGTTCGACGCCATGACAGCATCGGCGCTGCCGCCCGAGGACACGCCGGACTTCCTGCACCGACTAGAACGAGAGCTGTAGGCCCATGACCACTCACCCCATCGCAACCGAACTCGCCCCCGCCGATGCCTGGTTCAAGTCTTCATACAGCGACCCCGGCCAGAACTGCCTGGAAGCCGCCCACCTCTCCCCCTCCCCCACCCCCTCCATAGCCATCCGCGACTCCAAATCCCCCACCGGCCCCGCCCTGCTCCTCGCCCCGGCCGCGTGGACGGCATTCCTCACCCACGTCGGCCGGGAGGAGAAGCCGTAGCGGCGGCTACTTGGCGCAGAACCATGGTGCCCGGCCCGATGCGGCTACGCGTCGCGCCTGTGCAGCAGCAGGCTGCCGACCAGCAGCGCGGCTGCGGCCCACGTGGCGAGCACGCTCAGGCCGGCCCATGGGCCGATGGGCAGCTCGTGCAGATGGACGGTGGCTTGGACCGCGAGTCCGGCGGTCATGGGCGAGATCTGCTGGAGGTGGCGCTGCCACTCCGGGTCGTTGACCACCTGGGTGACGACCGGGAAGAGGTAGAGCAGCCCGAGCACGATCCCGATGGCGGTCGCCGCCTCCCGTACCGCCGTCGCCACGCCGAGGCCGATCAGGGCGATCAGGACGAGGTAGAGGACCGAGCCCACGGCCGCGCGCAGGGTCGGGCCGTCGCCCAGGGACAGCGGGGCATAGCCGTGCGCCTCGGTGAATCCGTTGCCGGGCAGGATGTAGCGGCCGACGAGGAGGGAGGCCAGGACGGCGACCGTCCCGGAGGCCATGACGACCGTGGTGAGAACCGTCGCCTTGGCGGTGAGGACGGTGAGCCGGTTCGGCACCGCCGTGAACGTGGTGCGGATCATGCCGGTGCCGTACTCGCCGCTGACGGCCAGCACCGCGAGGACGGCGATGACCGCCTGCCCGACGGTGACGCCGGTCAGGGCGAGCTTGACGGCGTCCTGGCCGCACCCCGCGTCCGGGCACTTCACGGCCTTGGCAGTGCCGCAGCCGATGGCCACGGTCAGTGCGACGGCGAGCAGGAGCAACCTGCCCATGTCCCCTGTGGTGCGCAGCTTCGTCCACTCCGCGTGCAGGGCGCGGCCGAAGTCCCCTCGCCACGCGCCGTCCGCAGTACTCGTGAGTCGTGCACCGCTCAGGAGACTCATACGTCCCTCCCGCGCAGCCGCACCACGGCCAGACCGAAGACGAGCGCGGCGTATCCGCACAGCACGGCGAGGCCGGCCCATGGCGCCAGCGGGTAGTAGCCGGTCGACGGCTCGTACACGCTGAGCACCTGCGCGTACCGCGGCAGGGTCTGCTGGATGGCGAAGCCCGCAGCCGGGGTCACCCGCAGCAGCCACTCCGAGACGGCCGGGGGCAGTACGCCGGAGGTGGCAAGCAGGAAGGGCAGCACGATCGACGCGGTGACCAGGGCGACTGCCGTGCCGCTGCGCCGCAGCAGGGCACCGACGCCGAGGGCGAGCACGGCGGCGGCCGCGCAGAGCAGGCCGGTGCCGGCCATGACGCGCACTTCGGTCGCCGACGTGGCGGGGAAGACATGGAAGCCCCTGCCACGCGCGCTGTGTTCCCCGATGGGAACGGTGATCGCGGCGGCCACCAGGCTCATGGCGAACGCGACGCCCCCGGCCACCAGCGCCTTGGCGCCAAGCACCCGGCCCCGCAGGGGAGTTGCCGCCATGGTCGTACGCAGCAGACCGCGCCGGTACTCGCCGGTGATGAACACCGTGCCCACGGTGATCACCACGATCAGTCCGGCGAAGGTGCCGACGAGGAAGTTCTCGACGGAGAAGCCGACGCCCATGACGGGCCCGCCGACGACCGGTGCGATGTCACCGGCCCCGGTCACGGTGAACCCGCCGCCGTCGGTCCGGGTGAAGCCGCCCTCGGTGGTGTTCGTGTAGCTGCCGGAGGTGCCCGCGTCGCCGCCCACCTGTGTGCCGCTCCACGCCCCCTGGGACCAGTCGCCCGTGAGGGCGGGGCGGCCGAAGGCGCCGGTGGCCACGGCGGGACTGAAGCCCGTGCCCGCCGCCGTGTCCTGCTTCGCCTGCGGTGACGTCGCGAAGAGCCCGGCCTGCACGGTGCGCGCAAGCCCCGGCAGCTTCGCATGGCCGGCCTTGGTCCAGTGGGAGCCGTCGGTGGAGGTGGAACCGGTGAGACTGTCACCGGAGCGGACCAGGCGCAGCCAGCGCGGGGACTCCTGGGAGACCTTGCCGGAAGGGCCCGCCGTGTCGTGCGTGTAGTCGTACTGCATGCGTACGCCGTGGCCGCCGGTGGCCATGACCGCCGCGTACGGGGATCCCTGGGTGAGGCTTTCCTTCACGATGATCCCGGCCTTCGCCCAAGGCTGGGCGCCCTGGGCCGTCTTGCCGGTCCCGGTGTCGGCCACACCAGTCAGCGACAGCAGGGGAACAGTGAGGGCGCCGTCGCCGGTGAGTGTCTTGTGGATGAAGTAGAAGCTGTCGTTGACGGCCTCGCCGCCGGGGCCCTTCGGATACGAGGCGGAGTCGGCGCCGCGACCGCCGGGGGCGGGGGCGGCCGTGCCGAGCAGGCCGACCACGATCGTCACCAGGAGCGCCCCCGCCATGGCGAGGACCCAGCCGCGTACCGTACGGAACTTCGTCCACTCGGCGTGCAGCGTCCTGAGGAACCCACTCCGCTCAGCGCGCCTCGTGGCCGGGGGGCGAGGGGTGAGGGTGACGGTCATCGCGTGGCCTCCCTCGCCGGGATGCCCCGGTACTCCACCGCGTCCCGGGTGAGCTCCATGTACGCCTCTTCGAGCGTCGCCCGGTGCGTGGACACCTGGGAGAACGGCACCCCGTTCCGGGCGAGCAGGGCCACGATCTCCTCGTCGGGCAGGCCCGTGACGCCGAGGGTGTCGGGGCCGGTGGCGAGAACGGTGGCGCCCGCGCCGTGCAGGGCCTGGGCGGCGCGGGCAGGCGCGGAGGTACGCAGGGTGACCCGGCCGCCGGATGCCTCGGCGAGCAGCTCGGACACGCCGGTGTCCGCGACGACCCGACCGCGGCCGATCACCACGAGATGGTCCGCGGTGTCTTGGAGTTCGCTCATCAGGTGACTGGAGACCAGAACGGCGCGGCCCTGCCGGGCCAGCGACGACAGGAAGCCGCGCATCCACAGGATGCCGTCGGGGTCGAGGCCGTTGAACGGCTCGTCCAGCATGACGACCGGCGGGTCACCGAGCAGCGCCGCCGCGATCCCCAGGCGCTGGCGCATGCCCAGCGAGAAGCCGCCGGCCTTGCGCCGGGCCGCCGTGCCCAGGCCGGCCTGTTCGATGACCTCGTCCACGCGCCGGGCCGGCACGCCCTGTGAGTGGGCCAGCCACAGCAGGTGGTTACGGGCGGTGCGGCTCGGCTGCAGCGCGGAGGCGTCGAGCAGTGCCCCCAGATGCCGAAGCGGGCGACGCAGGGTGCGGTACGGCACCCCGTCGACCAGGGCCTTTCCCTCCTCAGCCGCGTCAAGGCCAAGGATCACGCGCATGGTGGTGGACTTGCCCGCGCCGTTCGGGCCGACGAAGCCGGTCACCCGTCCGGGCCGCACGGTGAACGTCATCCCGTTTAGCGCCAGCTGTGGCCCGAAGCGTTTACGCAGACCGATGACCTCGATCGTCGCCTTCGTACTCTCATCGCTCATGGGCCCCACCCTGTGACGGAGCGAGTTACAGGGGCCGAACGGCCACTGTCATCTCGCTGTTAGGCGCCGCGACCTAGGCTGGCCTGGTACATGTCCTGATGCGCCGACGGGAGGGGAGCATGCGGACGAAATGGGGTCGGCCCCGACGGCTCGCGGGCCTGACCGCCCGGCTCGGCCTGCGCCGTGGCACTGCCCGCACCCGCTTCACCGCCTTGTACGTGACTCTGTTCCTGCTGTCGGGAACGGCGCTGCTGGCCATCGCGGCCGTGGTGGCATCCGGCGGATCGCGCTCCAGCCAGGCCGCCCCCGATGGCGGCACCGATCAGCCCGCCACGGCGGCACAGGCCCAGGGCCGCATCGGCGAGCTGAAGCAGCAGCTGGCCCAGGAGCACGACACCCAGTCCCGGCAGATCCTGATCGGCTCCGCCAGCGCTCTCGGCGTCATGGCGGTGATCTCGGTCGGCCTCGGCTGGTTCGTCGCCGGCCGGGTGCTACGCCCGCTGCGCGTGATGACAGCGGCCACCCGCCGGATCACCGCCGACAGCCTGCACGAACGCCTGGCCATCGACGGCCCCGGCGACGAGGTGAAGGACCTCGCCGACACCATCGACGACCTCCTCGGCCGCCTGGAGCACTCCTTCGACGCCCAGCGCCTCTTCGTCGCCAACGCCTCCCACGAACTGCGCACCCCGCTCACCACGATGCGGGCCTCCCTGGACGTGGCCCTCGCCAAGCCGGGCCCCGTACCCGAGACCACGGCCACGCTGGGCGCCCGGATGCGCACCGAACTCGACCAGATGGACCGGCTGCTGGAGAGTTTCCTGGTCCTGGCTCGCACCCAGCACGGCGAGTTCACCGACTCGGCGCGCCTCGCCCTCGGCCAACTCGCGCTGACCGCCCTCACCGGACGGGCAAAGGACATCGCGGCCAAGGGCCTGACCGTGCGTGAGAACCGGATCGACGACTCCGCGTGGGTGTGGGGCAGCCAGACGCTGCTGCGCCGCGTGGCCGACAACCTGGTCGACAACGCGATCGCGCACAACGGCACCGGAGGCTGGATCGGTGTCGCGGTACGGGCCGAAGGAGACGACGCAGGCGCGGTGTCCCTCGTCGTCGAGTCCAGCGGACCGGTCCTCGACCAGCGTCGGGTGGCGGACCTCGCGCGGCCCTTCCGCCGCTTTGGCGCCGACCGGACCGGCACCGGCCAGGGCGGCGGCCTCGGCCTCTCCATCGTCGCGGCCATCACTCGGGCCCACCACGGCACCCTGGAGCTGCGCGCCCGCCCCGACGGCGGCCTGCGCGTCACCGTCGCCCTCCCCCGCACGGATGGCAGGGCTACGGCGGAAGCCCCCGACACAGAGACGGGCGTGGCGCGTTGAGAGTCCTGGTGGTCGAGGACGCCCGCCCCCTCGCCGAAGTCATCGTCGAGGGACTGCGCGACCAGGGCATGGCCGTGGACGTGGCCCACGACGGGCTCGACGCCGCGGCCAAGCTGGACGTCAACGCGTACGACGTCGTCGTGCTCGACCGCGACCTGCCAGGCATCCACGGCGACACCCTCTGCCAGATGATCACCGAGCGGGACGACCGCGTGATGGTCCTCATGCTGACCGCCGCCGTTTCACCCGGGGACCGTGTCAGCGGCCTGACCCTGGGCGCCGACGACTACCTCGCCAAGCCCTTCCACTTTCCCGAACTCGTCCTGCGCATCCGCGCCCTGGCCCGCCGCCGCCCCGCCGCCCGGTCCCGCACCCTGCGCACTGCGGGCATCGAACTCGACCCGATGCGCCGCACCGCCAGCCGCGACGGTCACCAACTCGACCTCTCCGTCAAGGAATTCGCGGTACTCGAAGCCCTCCTCAACGCGAGCCCCGCCTTTCTCAGCGCGGAGGACCTCCTCGAACAGGTATGGGACGAACACGCCGACCCGTTCACCAACACCGTCACGGTGACCATCAGCCGCCTGCGACGCAAACTCGGCGACCCCCCGGTCATCGCCACCACACCCGGCGTGGGGTATCGGATCATCGACACAGGCGCCCCACCCGACTGAGCATGGCGCCAGGGGCTGACGGCCCGCGAGCGGAGGCGCGACGCCGCATCTACGACCCCACCGGCCCGGGCACCATCCGGGTCGCCTGCTGCGCAACCGGCAGCGCGCCGCGGCCGGCGCAGAACTCCGCCTCGATGATCGCGTCAGTGCTGCCCGACCAGTCGCCGTTGAAGTTGACGGCCAGGGAGTGCCGGCCGTCGTCGGTCGTCACCGCGTCCGAGTTCGAACCGAAGATGCCGCCGTCGTTGCCCCAGACGTGGACGCCGCAGCTCAGCTCGCGGTCGACGAGCCCCAGGCCGTAGCGGCTGGTGTCCCGGCTGGAGGGGACCGTGGTCTTCATCTCCTTCAGCTGCTCGGGCGGGAGCAGCCTGCCCCGGAGCAGGGCCGAGTAGAAGCGGGTCAGGTCGGCCGAGCTGGAGACCATCTGGCCGGAGCCGTAGGCCAGGCGCGGGTTCAGTTCCGTGACGTCGTACGTCGGGCCGCCCACGTCCGGCTTGACCAGCTTGGAGTAGGTGCGGCTGCTGGGCCGTGGCAGGGTGACCCGGGTGGTGGGGACCGAGGTCGAGGTCAGGTGCAGCGGGGCGATGATCCGGCGCTCGATCTCGTCGCCGTAGTCGTCGCCGCCGGTGGCCTTCTCGATCACCCGGGCGGCCAGGACGTAGTTGGTGTTGGAGTAGTTGAACGGCTCGTCCGACTCGGGATACGGCTCGTTCGCCATGGCGAAGGCGAGCAGTTCCTCGGGGGTCGCCTCGTCGAAACGGTGCTTCATGAAGCCGTCCGCGGTCATGTACTTCTGCTGGAAACCCGTGTCGTCCAGGTAGTCGTAGATGCGGCTGGTGTGGTTCAGGAGCCGCCGCAGGGTGACCTTCCGGCCGTCGTGGCCGTTGCCGCGGACCAGGCCCGGCAGCCACTTCTCCACCGTGTCGTCGAGCGAGAGCTTCCCCTCCGCCTCCAGTTGCAGGAGGACGGTCGCGACGAACGTCTTCGTGATGCTGCCGACGCGGTAGTGGTCCGCCGTCGAACGCGGCTTGCCCGTCTTGAGGTTGCCGACGCCGGCCGTGGCCGCCCAGGTGCCGTGCCCCCGCCGCACGGTCATGGTCACGCCCGGCACGCCGTCGGCGACCGCGGCCCGTACCGCCTGCCGCGTCGCGTCATGCCCCCCGTCGGACGGAGCGGCGAGCGCCGGGGCGGCCAGCGCCGCCGTCAGCGCCACGGCCGTCGCCGCCGTCAGGGCCGTACGCAGATGTCTCTTCATGTCCCCGTTTCCCCCTGTCACATCGAGCTGTGTCAGGGGGTGGGACTGGGCCGCCGGGGGCCCGGGTTGACCGGGCCCGGACGGTTGAGCGGCAATCAGCCCTTCTTCAGCACCAGTTCGGTGTTGCGGTCCTCCGGGTCGCCGCCGAGGGTCGCGTTCGCGCCGGGGGCGTTCAGGGACAACTCGCGGTAGAGGGCCGCCAGGCCGGTCTGGGAGAGGTCGGAGAAGTCCGTGCGGTGCGGGGCCGAGGACTCCACCAGCGTGGTGAACAGCGAGATCGTGCCGTCCTTGTTGTCGGTCAGCTCGATGACCCGGGCCAGCTGGGGGAAGTCGACGTGGGAGGCGGTGGAGATCTCCCAGAAGGAGCCGCCGCCGGACATCGAGTGCGGGGTGATGACGTTCTTGTGGATGTGGCCGTTCACCCAGGCGAGCACGTTGCGGTGGCCGCCGAGGAGGGCGAGGACCTCCTGGCCGTCGTGGCGGCGCTCGTCGGGCCTGGCCGGGTCGCTGCGGAGGTTCGTCATCGTCTTGCTGGTGTGATGGCTGAAGATCACCGCGTGGGAGTCCTTGTTCTCCCGCAGGGTCTTCTCGAGCCACTTCATCTGGGTCGTGCCGAGGGAGCCCTCGTAGTGGCCGCCCGCGTCGGTGGTGTCCAGGCTGATGCCGATGACGTCGTCGGAGATGCGGAAGGCGTAGTACTGGGTACCGGCGTCCAGATTGGCGGAGGAGTAGCCGTGGCCGGCCGGGCCGACACCGCGGTGGGCCGGGTCCAGGTGTGCCTGGAGGTACTCGGCGGAGGTGAAGGGGGCGCGGCTCTCGTCCGGGGTGACCGAGCGCATGGAGCGGGCGTGGGACTTGAGGAAGTCGTGGTAGCGGACGCCCTCGGGGTCCCGGGCCTTCTTGATCTGCGCCTGGAGCTGCTGCGCCTCGGCCGCGGACACGTCCATCAGCTTCTTGCCGCCGACGGCGAGTTCGGTGAGGTAGGAGTCGCCGTGCGAGGCGTAGCAGCCCATCGGCAGGGAGTCGTGGTTGCCGACCGTGGAGTACCAGGGCAGGTTGAGGCCGGGGCTGCGGACCTCGCGGACGGCGGCCTTCAGGAAGCCGTCGAGCTGCGGGAAGCCGACCTGCTTGTCGCTGTCGCGGACCGCGGCGTCCGGCTGCCAGTACTGCTTGAGGCCGCTGTTCTGGACGCCCTCGTACTGGCGCGGGTTCCCGGTGTTGGGCGTGATGCGCCCACCGCTCATGATCTTCAGGAACCAGTCCAGCTCGGACTTGGCGTTGTTGTCCGTGTTGTCGCCGGTGGTCATGGCGAAGTGCAGCGGGGCGCCGGTGACGGGGGCGCCTCGGAGCGCATTGATCCGCTCCACCAGCGCGATGGCGCCCTGCACGGTCAGCGCCTCGTGCGGCCGCCAGGCGTGGATGTCGGCCGAGCGGAGGTACTCCAGGCGCAGCGGGTGCTGGGCGTCGATGATGTGCAGGTCGGTGAGCTGCACGAACGCCGCGAGCGGAGTACGCCGCCCGGTACGGCCGGACTTGGGCGCGGCCAGGTCGGAGCGCACGACCCGCTGCCAGCCGGCTCCGTCGCCGAGGCGCCGGTAGCCGGAACTGCCGCGCGGGGTGGCGACGGAGGCGAGGGTGGTGCCCTTGGTGTAGGGGGCCAGCGGCGCGGCCGGTGCCTGGCGCGAGGAGGCCGCGACGGCCTCGGTCGCCTCCTTGGCCGTGGCGGCCTGGCTGTCGCTGGGCCGCAGGGCGTAGCCGACGCCCGCGGAGAGGGCGACCGCGCCGCCGGCGGCGAGGACGGAACGACGGTGGATGCCCTGGCCGGATCCTGCGACTGAGCGTGTGCGCGACATGCGCTTCTCTCCCCGAGTACGAACGCGTCGGCAGTGGTCGCGGGGCGTTCGTCGAACGAACACCCCGCTCACACTGGATCGTTGGCATCGGGAATGACCTGCGCGTAAACGCGACGGCAACGGGCAGCGCCGATCACCGTACGTGGATCTTGGACTACCCCGCGCGTCGACGACCGCTCCGGGAACGGCCCGGAGTCGGTCACTCGGTGTTCATCTTCCGGGGTTCAGAGCTGTTTCCACACCGGTGAGCGTGAGTGCGCATTGGCATGTACGAGTGAGTGACTGGTGTGGTCGACCCGGAGCGCGTCGACGGGCTTCGGCGGAAATGAACAGTGGTTTGCCCATCGAATGCGTGACCTTCACGGGTGGGGTTCGTTGGGTGGGTAAGGGGATGTTCGATGCGGGGCCCGGGGGGACGGCTTGGGCGGGTTGCGGGAAGTAGCGGCGTCTTTCGTGGTGCCCGGCCCCTCAGGGGTGGCGATCCGGGCACGGCTGCGGGTCTCGAAGACTGATGCTGCGGTGCTGGCCGAGGTCGGTGCATTTCTCGGCGCGCTGGCGTCTCGCGACCTGGCTGGGCGCTGCGGGCAGGGGTTGGCGCACGACTCGGCGGCGTGGGCCGCTCGAAAGCGGGAGTTGACCGGTCTTACCTCAGCGCGGTGGGCAGGCAGCATCACCAAGGCCACCAATGACCGGTGGTCACTGGCCCGGCGCTGCCAGGCAGCCGAGATCGTGTCGCTGCGTGGGCAAATCGTCTCGATCGAGGCTCGGCTGGCGCGTCCGCTGGACGCCAGGGCGGACAAGCGGGCGAGACTGGTGCGCGGTTACGGCTCGCGGGCGGAGTGGCATGCCAAGGCCCGCCGGCTGCACACGCTGAAGGGCCGCCTGACCGCCGTGGAGACGGACTGGGCGGCGGGCCGGGTGCGTGCGGTGCGCGGCGGCAAGAGACTGGCCCATTTGCGCCACCACCTGGACCAGGCCGGGCTGAACGAGACGGCCTGGCGGGAGCGCTGGCAGGCGGCTCGGATGTTCCTGGCCGCCGACGGGGAGTCCGGCAAACGCTTCGGCAACGAGACCATCCGCATCACCGCCAGCGGGCAGGTCTCTATCAGACTCCCGGCCGCCCTTGGCCATCTAGCCAACGCCCCGCGCAACCGGTACGCACTGAACGCCGCGGTGGTGTTCAGGCATCGCGGCGAGGAATGGGCGGACCGGGTCAGCACAAACCGGGGGGTGGCCTACCGCATTCACCACGACGTCGCGCGCGGCCGCTGGTATGTCACCGCCTCCTGGCAGCGCGCAGCCGCCCCAATCCTGCCGATGGACGCGGCCCTCGCGCAGGGGGTGGTGGCGGTCGACATGAACGACGACCACCTCGCCGCCTGGCACCTCGACATCGACGGCAACCCCGTCGGCGAACCTCAGCGCTACATCTACGACCTGTCCGGCACCGCATCGCACCGGGACGCCCAGATCCGCCACGCCCTCACCCGGCTGCTGCACCACACCCACCGCTGCGGAGCCGCGGCGATCGCGATCGAAGACCTCGACTTCAGCGACGGCAGGACGCGGGAGAAGCACGGCCGCAAAAAACGCTTCCGCCGTCTGATCTCCCGCTTCCCCACCGCCAAGCTGACGGCCCGTTTGGTCGCGATGGCCGCCGAACAGGGCATCGCGATCGTCGCGGTGGACCCGGCCTACACCTCCCGATGGGGTGCCCAGCACTGGCAGCAGCCCCTGACCACACCCAACCGCACACCCACTCGCCACGACGCGGCAGCCGTGGCGATCGGACGACGCGCCCTCGGGCACCCGGTCCGGCGACGGACGGCACCGCCCCCACACGACCAGAGTGATCGTGCGGGGCATCGGACCGCCCAGGCCCGACCGGAGACCCGACGGCGTGAGGAACCCCGCCCCCGCATTCCCGGACCACGATCACGAATCGTGCCGCCCGGACGCGGAGCGAAAGCGGGCGACCAGCGTGCCCAGCACCGTTCGGAGCACGCGGCTGAGCAACAGTCCTGGCAACAGGACTCACTCCCACTCAGTCTCTAGGAACGGTACTGCACCTATTCCGGGACGCCGTTGAGCCGGCCGTCGGCCGGGCGCTCCCGCCACAGTCGCAGGGCCGTGTCGACCAGCCCGATGCGGACCAGTCCGGGCACCGCGTCCAGGTCCTGCCAGGCGGCGAGGTCGGTGGAGCCGCCCACCTCGTTGCGGAGTTCGCCGCCGGTGATGCGGCCCTCGTAGACGAACCGGACGCCGTGATGGTCGACGGGGCTTCCGGAGCCGTCGTCGAACACGCGGTGGGAGGAGTCCACGCCGAGCAGTCCGGTCACTTCTATCCGGTACCCGGTCTCCTCCTCCACCTCCCGTCGCACGGTGTCGTAGGGATCCTCGCCGTGCTCCATGCCGCCGCCCGGCATGACCCACTCGGGGGTGCCGTCCTGGGCGGGTGAGCAGGCGAGCAGGATCTGTCCGTCACGGACGCATACGGCGTAGGCCGCCACCCTCAACTTCTCTCGCACTCAGGGACGTTAACCGATTTCGCCGTCTTCAGGACTGATGCCCGCAAAACGCATCGCGGGTTTTCCCCATACATCCATCTCGTTTCGGTCAACAGTCCCCAAAGAGCGTGCCTTTACGCAAAGCTGTGCGATCGTCCGGGCTCGCGTTCGGACCGTTGCGACCAGGGTCGATCGGTCCTGGTCGTTCCCGCTCGTTCCTTTACCAACAAGGGATGCCGATGACCCTCACCCCCCAGCGAGACCCGATATCGGGCCCGAGACGTGTGGCCCGGATAGCCGTGGCCGCCGGTCTCGTCGCCGCGCTCTCCGCGGCCGGGCCGATCCCCCTGGCCTTCGCCGCCGACGGCCCGGGCGCCTCCGCCCCCGCCGACCCGGACGTCAAGTCCGCGCCCGACAAGCTCGGTTCGGACGACGCGGACCTCCTCGCGGAGGCCAAGGCCGACGGCGACAAGACCGTCACGATGATGATCGCCACCGCGCCGGGCAAGACCGAGCAGGTCGCCGGGCAGCTGGACGCGGTCAAGGGCGGCACGGTGGGCCGGGCCGACGACAAGCTGGGCTACGTCCGCGCCACCGTCCCGACCTCCCGGGCGGACTCGGCCATCGCCGCCGCCGCCAAGCTCTCCTCCGTGCACGGCATCGACCTGCGCGAGGAGATCCCGCTGGACGACCCGACGCCGAGCGCGGACGCCGCCAAGGGCGCCAAGGCCGCGAAGGGGACGTACCCGGCGCCCGGGAAGAAGACCCCGGCGGAGAACCCGTACAACCCGTCCTTCGAGACGGGCGCGGTCGACTTCGTCGAGGACCACCCGAAGGCCGACGGCCGCGGCATCACCATCGGCATCCTGGACTCCGGTGTGGACCTCGGCCACCCGGCGCTGCAGAAGACCACCACCGGCGAGCGGAAGATCGTCGACTGGGTCACCGCGACCGACCCGGTCGTCGACGGCGACCGCACCTGGCGCCCGATGACCGCCTCCGTCTCCGGGCCCAGCTTCACCTACGGCGGGAAGACCTGGACGGCCCCGGCGGGCTCCTTCAAGGTCAGCACCTTCCTGGAGTCGTACACGACCGGCGGCGACGCGGCGGGCGACGCCAACCGGGACGGGGACACCACCGACGCCTGGGGCGTGCTGTACGACGCCGCGTCCGGCACGGTCCGCGTCGACCTGAACAACAACAACGACTTCGGTGACGACACCGCGATGAAGCCGTACAAGGACGGCTTCCAGGTCGGGTACTTCGGCACCGACGACCCGAAGACCGACATCGCCGAGCGGCAGCCGTTCGTCGTCGAGATCCGCAAGGACGTCGTCACCGCGTCCGGCGCGAAGGCCGACTTCGTCAACATCGGCGTCATCGAGTCCGAGCACGGCACGCACGTCGCCGGCATCACCGCCGCGAACGGCCTGTTCGGCGGCACGATGGACGGCGCGGCTCCGGGCGCCAAGCTGGTCTCCTCGCGCGCCTGCACCTGGTCGGGCGGCTGCACCAACGTCGCGCTCACCGAGGGCATGATCGACCTCGTCACCAAGCGCGGCGTCGACATCGTCAACATGTCCATCGGCGGTCTGCCGGCGCTGAACGACGGCAACAACGCGCGCGCCGAGCTGTACACGCGCCTGATCGACGAGTACGGCGTCCAGCTGGTGATCTCCGCGGGCAACTCCGGCCCCGGCACCAACACCATCGGCGACCCGGCCCTGGCCGAGAAGGTCATCTCGGTCGGCGCGTCCGTCTCCAAGGAGACCTGGGCCGCCAACTACGGCTCGGTCGTGGAGAAGAAGTACGCGCTGATGCCGTTCTCCTCGCGCGGCCCGCGTGAGGACGGCGGCTTCACGCCGACCCTGATCGCCCCGGGTGCCGCGATCAACACCATCCAGACCTGGATGCCGGGCGCCCCGGTCGCCGAGGCGGGCTACACCCTGCCGGCCGGCTACGGCATGCTCCAGGGCACCTCGATGGCCTCCCCGCAGGCCGCCGGCGCCGCCGCGCTGCTGCTGTCGGCCGCGAAGCAGAAGAAGATCGACCTCACGCCGGCGACCCTGCGCACGGCCCTCACCTCGACCGCCGACCACATCAAGGGTGTGCAGGCGTACGAGGAGGGCGCGGGCCTCATGAACATCGAGGACGCCTGGGACTCGATCCGCGACGACGCCACCTCGCACGCCTACACGGTGAAGGCGCCGGTCGACACCGCGATCGACCAGTTCCTGAAGACCCCGGGCTTCGGCACGGGCCTCTACGACCGTGAGGGCGGCCTGAAGGCCGGCCAGAAGAAGACCTACGAGGTCACCGTCACGCGTACGTCCGGCGCCGACAAGGCGATCCGGCACGAGCTGCACTTCGAGAACAACGCGGGCGGCACGTTCCGCGTCGTCGGCTCCGACGAGGTGAAGCTGCCGCTGAACCAGCCGGTGACCGTCAAGGTCCAGGCCGCGCCGAAGTCCGCCGGTATCAAGAGCGCGATCCTCGAGGTCGACGACCCGAAGACCGAGGGCATCGACAAGCAGGTCCTGAACACGGTCGTCGCCGCCGAGCCGCTGAAGTACACGTACTCCGCGTCCGGTTCGGTGCAGCGCAACAGCTCGCAGCACTACTACGTCACCGTGCCCGAGGGCGCGAAGACGCTCGAGGTCGCGATGAGCGGGCTGAAGGACAAGAGCCAGACCCGGTTCATCTCCATCCACCCGTACGGCGTCCCGTCCGACCCGACGTCGACGATCAACTGCTACCCGAACTACGCCAACCCGGCCAACACCTGCCGCCCCGACCTGCGTTCGTACGCGAACCCGCAGCCGGGCGTGTGGGAGATCGAGGTCGAGTCGCGCCGTACGTCGCCGCTGCTGGACAACCCGTACAAGCTGGATGTCGCCGTGCTCGGCGCGGCCTTCGACCCGGAGACCGTGACCGTGCCCGAGGCGAAGGTCGGCACCCCGGCCGCCGCCTCCTGGAAGGTGACGAACGGCTTCGCCGCGCTCGACGGCAAGCTGGTGGGCGGCCCGCTCGGCTCGGCGAAGACGACCCGTCCGTCGATCAAGCAGGGTGAGACGCAGACCACCACGGTCGAGGTGCCCGCGGGCGCGAAGTCCCTGGACGTCGCCATCGGCGGTGTCTCGGACACGGCCGCGGACCTGGACCTCGCGGTCTACAACGCCGCCGGCACGCAGGTCGGCAGCTCCGCCGACGGCGACTCGGAGGAGTCGGTCTCCGTCCCCTCCCCGGCCGCGGGCAAGTACACGGTCGAGGTCGTCGGCTACTCGGTGCCGGCCGGCACCACCGCCTACGACTACCAGGACGTGTTCTTCTCCCCGTCCCTCGGCACCGTCGGCGTCGACGGCTCGGCGCCGGTGAAGCTCGGCACGGGCGCGTCGGCCACGGTCTCGGGCAGCGTCACCGCCGCGGCGGCCGCTCCCGAGGGGCGTGAGTTCTTCGGGCAGGTCCAGCTGGTCAACGCGCGCGGCACGGTCGCGGGCCTGGGCAGCGTGAAGATCGAGAAGGTCGTGCCGTAACTCAGGCCGACAGTCTCTGTGGGCGGGCGTCCGGATGGGCGCCCGCCCTTCTTCATGTGCCTCTACGGGCAGGGGGTCGTGCGCGAATCGGGCAGGGCGGCGGTGATCCAGGCCCGGTCGTGGGCGATCTCCTTCTCTCCGACGCTCCAGTGGTCCGGTTCGGCCTGCCCGCCCGTGATCCCGATGAGGACGTGATCGCCCGGCCGCAGCCGGGGGTCGACCTCCTCGCTCATCGGGAACACGACCCTCTTCTGGCCCTCGGCGGGCTTGTAGGAGCGCTCCACGTCGAGGGTGACGCGGTCCTGTCCGGTGCCGGGGACGGGTTCGACCTCGGCGACGGTGCCCTCGACGACGATCCGGGCGCAGGCGAGATAGCCGGCGGCACTGAGCTTGGCGTCCTCGCTGCCGTGCTGCGTACCCGCCGCGGTATCGGCGGCCGAACTCCCCTCCGAGTCGCCCCCGCTCCCGGCCCCGCCCTGCACGACAAGCCACCCCATGCCCACGACGACCGTGGCGGCGGCAGCGGCGACGAGACCGCGCAGGGCGATGGAGACGGGCCGGGGACGGCCACGCCGCGCCCTGACAGGCAGCACCCTCACCGCCGAGTCGGCGGGCGCCCCCGGCCCGGCGCCGTGCGCGGCACCCCGCGGGCCTGCTGTCGGCCCTGCCGCCACGGTTCGCCCCGCCGGATCTGCCGCTTCCCCCCGATCCTCGACCCGGGCCTCGTCGCCGTGCGCCAGCGCGTCCCCCAGCAGCGTGAGCTGCTCCCGCAGCAGGGCGACGTCGGTCGCGGCCGCGCGGTGGGCGGCCAGGTAGTCGGTGTCCCGGCGGGCGGCCTCCGGTACGGGGTCGCCGAGGATCGCGGCCATCAGCGCGTCCATGCCGTCGTACTCGGCACCGCCACAGCCGTCACTGCCGTCACGCCGGACGGCGTCGTTCTCGTTGTTGTCGTTCCGGGCGGTCACGTCACACCACCTCGTCCTCGTGCAGGCGGGCGCGCAGAGCCCGTACCGCCGTGTGCAACCTGCTCTTGACCGTGCCCTCCGGGACGCCGAGCTGCTCGGCGATGGACCGCACGGGCAGATCGGCGTAGAAGCGCAGGACGACGACCTGACGCTGGGCGTCGGGCAGCTCGTCCAGGCCCTGGGCGACGGCGGCGGACAGCACGCTGGTGTCCTCGCCGGAGGGGTGGGCCGTCGGCTGACGCAGGGCGGCCAGCCGCTCCCCGAGCCGCTCCTGGCGGCGCTTGGCCCGGTGCCAGTCCATGGCCAGGTTGGAAGCGACGACCGCCGCCCACGCCGAGACGTCCCGCGGCGCCTCCCGTCCGCTCGCGGCCCGCTCCAGCAGCCGTAGCCGGACCTGCTGCACCCCGTCCGGCAGATCCGCCTGCGGCACCCCGCCCAGCGCGAGCACCGCCCGCACCCGGCGTTCCTGCGCCGCGTCCAGCGGATCAGCCTCGCTCTGCGGATCGTCGCCGGCGTGCGTCCCCCGGCCGCGCCGGGCCCTTCCACGCAGCAGCACAAGCCACCCCCTCGCCGTGTTTCTCCTACGACGCCGGTCCGGCCCGGAACGTTCGGCCGTCTCCGAGGGATTTCCGGCAGGACGGCCGAGGTAACGGCAGAGGTATACGTCACACTCCCGTGTGGCGGAGTGAGGGAGGGGCAGGTGAGCTTGCGGCGCACGACCCCTGTCGAACGAATTTCTCCAGCTCAGAGCGGTTGACACCGCAGGTCCGCAACCGAGGAGCGGGACACCTCGTCCCACTCACCGGACGGCGCGGGGAAAGAAGTGGACAGATGGGCCGTGGTCGGCCGCATGATGGAAAAGCCTCGGCCAAGCAACGAGCATGTGAAGAGACGCAGGAGAGGGAGTCACCGTGAGGGTCGGAATCGTCGGAGCCACCGGACAGGTCGGCACGGTCATGCGCAGGATCCTCAAGGAGCGGAACTTCCCCGTCACCGAGCTGCGCCTCTTCGCCTCGGCCCGCTCGGCGGGCTCGGAGCTGGACGGCGTGACGGTGGAGGACGCGGCGACCGCCGACTACACCGGCCTGGACATCGTGCTGTTCTCCGCGGGCGGTGCCACCTCCAAGGCGCTGGCCGAGAAGGTCGCTTCCCAGGGCCCCGTCGTGATCGACAACTCCTCCGCGTGGCGCAAGCACCCCGAGGTGCCCCTGGTCGTCTCCGAGGTGAACCCGCACGCGATCAAGGACCGCCCCAAGGGCATCATCGCCAACCCGAACTGCACGACGATGGCCGCGATGCCGGTCCTGCGTCCGCTGCACGACGAGGCGGGCCTGGAGGCCCTGGTCGTCGCCACGTACCAGGCGGTCTCCGGCTCCGGTCTCGCGGGCGTGGCCGAGCTGCACGGCCAGACGCAGAAGGTCGTCGCCGACGCCGACCAGCTCACCCATGACGGCGCGGCGGTCGACTTCCCCGAGCCGGGCGTCTACAAGCGCCCCATCGCCTTCAACGTGCTGCCCCTCGCGGGCAACATCGTCGACGACGGCCTGAACGAGACCGACGAGGAGCAGAAGCTCCGCAACGAGTCCCGCAAGATCCTGGAGATCCCCGACCTGAAGGTCTCCGGCACCTGCGTGCGCGTCCCGGTCTTCTCGGGCCACTCCCTCCAGGTCAACGCCCGCTTCGCCCGGCCGATCTCCCCCGAGCGGGCGACGGAGCTGCTGGCGGACGCCCCGGGCGTCGTCGTCACCGACATCCCCACCCCCCTCCAGGCCGCCGGCCAGGACCCGTCCTACGTCGGCCGCATCCGCCGTGACGAGACGGTGGACAACGGCCTGGCCCTGTTCCTCTCCAACGACAACCTCCGCAAGGGCGCGGCCCTGAACGCGATCCAGATCGCGGAGCTGGTGGCGGCGGAGCTGAAGGGCTAGTCCCCGCGCACCGCACCCTCCCTGCGGACCTCGTAGAGGAAGCACCCGTACTCGACGGCCCGGACGTGGACGAGTTCCACGGCCGGGTCGTCGAGCGCTTCCGTGAGGGCCTCGTCGAGGGCGGCGGGGTCCTCGACCAGCCGGCCGCCCTGGATGCGGCCCTCGGCGGAGTAGCGGCGGACCGTGCGGTGGCTGTTGGCGAAGGGCAGGGCGTCGGTGTCCGGCCCTCCGCACTCCTCGGCGTGGATGAAGACCGGGCCCTGTTCGTCGTAGGCGCCCGGGTCGACGTCACGCTCCGACGCCCAGCGGCGCAGCGGGGCGTAGGAGACCAGGGCGATGCGTTCCCCCGGTTCGGCGCGGCGCAGGCAGCAGCGGAGCGGTGCTCCGCCCTCGGTGTCGGTGAACGGGGTGGTGGGGCGGCCCGCGTCGTCCGTCGTGCGGAGGTCCTTGAGGGCGCGCGGGGCGATGGGCAGTGCGCTGTGGTTCGTCGTCGTCATGCTCATCAGGCTCGCTCGCGCGTGGCCCTTAGCACCGGCGGATTCCGGACGTCGCCCTCCCCTCGCGGGTACTCCCGACGGTTTGGTGCGGCACCGGGACGGGGAGACGGCGGCGGTACGGGAGTTCGCCCACACCCTCGCCGCCCGAGGAGCATCCCGAGGGGTATCCCTAGGAGACGCCCAGGTCGTCGCCCGATGCGAAGCTGCCGTGGAAAGATGGCGCAACCCACCCATAACGAGGAGATGACCGCGTGCCTGGCACAAACCTGACCCGCGAAGAGGCGCAGCAGCGGGCGCAGCTGCTCGCCGTTGACTCGTACGAGATCGAACTCGATCTCTCCGGCGCGCAGGAGGGCGGCACCTACCGGTCCGTGACCACGGTGCGCTTCGATGTGACCGCCGAGAACGGTGCCGGGTCGTTCATCGACCTCGTCGCCCCGGCCGTGCACGAGGTGACCCTGAACGGGGACTCCCTCGACCCCGCCGAGGTCTTCGCGGACTCCCGGATCGCCCTGCCCGAGCTGCTCCAGGGCCGCAACATCCTCCGGGTGGTCGCCGACTGCGCGTACACCAACACCGGCGAGGGCCTGCACCGGTTCGTCGACCCGGTCGACGACCAGGCCTACCTCTACACCCAGTTCGAGGTTCCGGACGCCCGCCGGGTGTTCGCGAGCTTCGAGCAGCCGGACCTCAAGGCGACCTTCCAGTTCACCGTGAGGGCGCCGGAGGGCTGGACGGTCATCTCCAACTCCCCCACTCCGGAGCCCCAGGACAGCGTCTGGACGTTCGCGCCGACCCCGCGCATCTCGTCGTACATCACGGCGCTGATCGTCGGCCCGTACCACTCCGTGCACAGCGTGTACGAGAAGGACGGCCAGTCCGTCCCGCTCGGCATCTACTGCCGTCCCTCGCTCGCCGAGTACCTCGACTCGGACGCCATCTTCGAGGTGACCCGGCAGGGCTTCGAGTGGTTCCAGGAGAAGTTCGACTACACGTACCCGTTCGAGAAGTACGACCAGCTGTTCGTGCCGGAGTTCAACGCGGGCGCGATGGAGAACGCGGGCGCGGTGACCATCCGCGACCAGTACGTGTTCCGGTCGAAGGTGACGGACGCGGCGTACGAGGTGCGCGCGGAGACCATCCTTCACGAGCTGGCCCACATGTGGTTCGGCGACCTCGTGACGATGGAGTGGTGGAACGACCTGTGGCTGAACGAGTCGTTCGCCACGTACACGTCGATCGCCTGCCAGTCGGCCCACCCCGAGTCGCGCTGGCCGCACTCCTGGACCACGTTCGCCAACTCCATGAAGACGTGGGCGTACCGCCAGGACCAGCTGCCGTCGACGCACCCGATCATGGCCGAGATCAACGACCTGGACGACGTGCTCGTCAACTTCGACGGCATCACGTACGCGAAGGGGGCTTCCGTTCTGAAGCAGCTCGTCGCGTACGTCGGCGAGGACGAGTTCTTCCGGGGCGTGCAGTCCTACTTCAAGGCGCACGCGTTCGGCAACACGCGCCTGTCCGACCTGCTGGGCGCCCTGGAGGAGACGTCGGGGCGTGACCTGAAGGCCTGGTCGAAGGCGTGGCTGGAGACGGCCGGCATCAACGTCCTGCGCCCTCGGATCGAGACGGATGCCGACGGCGTCGTCACGTCCTTCGCCATCCGCCAGGAGGCCCCGGCCCTGCCCACGGGCGCCAAGGGCGAGCCGACCCTGCGGCCGCACCGCATCGCCGTCGGCCTGTACGAACTGGACGACGAGAGCGGCAAGCTGGTCCGCGAGGAGCGCATCGAGCTGGACGTGGACGGCGAGCTGACGGCCGTACCGCAGCTGGTGGGCAAGCGCCGCCCGGCCGTGATCCTGCTCAACGACGACGACCTGTCGTACGCGAAGGTCCGCCTGGACGAGCAGTCCCTGGCCGTCGTCACGGAGCACCTCGGCGACTTCCAGTCCTCCCTGCCGCGTGCCCTGTGCTGGGCGTCGGCCTGGGACATGACCCGTGACGCCGAACTCGCGGCGCGCGACTACCTGGCCCTGGTGCTGTCCGGCATCGGCAAGGAGTCGGACATCGGCGTGGTGCAGTCGCTGCACCGCCAGGTGAAGCTGGCGATCGACCTGTACGCCGACCCGGCCGCCCGCGAGGCGCTGCTGGCCCGCTGGACCGACGCGACGCTGGCCCATCTGCGGGCGGCGGCGCCGGGCAGCGACCACCAGCTGGCGTGGGCGCGCGCGTTCGCCGCGACGGCCCGCACGCCGGAGCAGCTGGACGTGCTGGACGCGCTGCTGGACGGCTCGCAGACCATCGAGGGCCTGGTCGTCGACACGGAGCTGCGGTGGTCGTTCGTGCAGCGGCTCGCGGCGGTCGGCCGGTTCGACGAGGCGGAGATCGCGAACGAGTACGACCGTGACCGTACGGCCGCCGGTGAACGGCACGCCGCCACCGCCCGGGCCTCCCGCCCGACCGAGGAGGCCAAGGCGGAGGCGTGGGCGTCGGTCATCGACTCCGACAAGCTGCCGAACGCCGTGCAGGAGGCGGTCATCGGCGGTTTCGTCCAGACCGACCAGCGTGAGGTGCTCGCCCCGTACGCGGACCGGTACTTCGAGGTGGTCAAGGACATCTGGGAGTCCCGCTCCCATGAGATGGCCCAGCAGATCGCCGTCGGCCTCTACCCGACCGTCCAGGTCTCCCAGGAGACCCTGGACAAGACCGACGCCTGGCTGACCGCCGCCGCCCCGAACGCGGCCCTGCGACGCCTGGTCTCGGAGTCCCGCGCGGGCGTGGAGCGCGCCCTGCGGGCCCAGCAGGCGGACGCGGCGGCCGGCCAGTAGGCAGCCGTCACGACTCAGGGGCGCCCGGCGGTCTGCCGGGCGCCCCTTTCCGTGCGCCGGACGCCCGCACCCCCGTGCCGGGCGCCCGTTCCCCGCAATGCCCCCGCTAGGGGCGTGCGCCGGGCTTGTTCACCACGCCCCAGGCGGCGCGGGCGATGACCATCGTGTCGGAGCCGCGTCCGGAGGGGCTGGGCAGCGTCTGCCCCTTGGGCGGCTCGATCGGCGCGACGTGTTCGGCCTCGCCGAGGTAGGCGTAGGTCTTCGGGTCGAAGAGGATCTCCTGTGTGCCCTGGGCGCCCGACGCAGTGCGCTCGGCGTAGTGGACGCTGACGCTGATCGCCGCACGGCCGAGGGAATCCTTGACGCCCTTCGTCACGCGGGCGTCCGGGATCTTCGCCAGTGCCCGGAACAGCCCCGCCTGGACGTTGGACGGGATGAGCACGGAACGGTAGAGGACGTGGATCTCCCGCCAGTCGCGTTCCGCGGGTGTCTCGCCCTCGATGTCGCCGATGGCGTGCTCCTCACGGATGCGCCGCATCATGCGGTCCGGGTCGTCGCCTGGCAGGGTGACGAGGAAGCGCCAGAACTGCCGCTGGGACCGGTCGTCGTAGCCCTCCTTCTTCCATTTCTCCTCCTGGTTGGGCCCGTACCAGACCTGAAGCTCGTTCGGGTCGAAGTCCGAGACGGGGCCCGACGGAGGAATGCCGGGCAGTCGGGCGTGGCCGGTGCCGTCCCAGCGGGTCCACGACTCCGAGTTCTGCGGTTCGCCCTCGAAGAAGACCGTGGTCTTTACGTACACCCACTGCTTCGGCCCGGGTTCGACGACCGGTGTCTTCTCCACGGTCGCCGCGGCCAGTTCGAGGGCGGCGGCGGAGGCCCGCGCCGACAGGAGCCGACGGCCGGCGGGGGCGTCACCGGGGAGGGTCGCGACGATGCCGCCGGTCACGGAGAGGGCCGCGGTCGCCGCGACGCCCACCAGGACGATCCGGCGACGCGGGAGGGCCTGCCACACGCCGCCCGGGGTTTCCTCCCGGAACACCTCGGTGAGCCGGACCCGAGCGGGGGCGAGGCGATCGCTGTCGGGCAGCGGGGCGTCGGCGCGCAGTTCACGGAGCGCGGTCAGCTCGTTCATGCGGGGTCACCTTCGTGTACACGGGGTTCGAGGACCGGACCGTGCGCCTCGGTCACGGCGCGCAGCTTCCTGCGGGCCCGGTTGAGCCGGGACCGTACGGTTCCCACGGGGATGTCGAGGGCCTGGGCTATCTCCTGGTAGGTGAAGTCGGCCCAGGCGAACAGCAGCAGGACGTGCCGATCCCCCACTGACAGCCTGGCCAGGGCCTCGGCCAGCGGCCGGGACGCGGCCTGTGCGGCGAGGCGGTCGTCCGCGGAGTCGGTCCAGCTCTCGGCGACCGGGTCGGTGCCAGTGCGGGCCAGGATCTTCAGGGCCCTGACCTCCTCGCGGCGGTGCCGGCTGATCTGCTTGGCGGCGATCCCGTGCAGCCAGGGACGTACACCGGCCCGCTCCGCGTCGAACCGCTCGCGTATCCGGAAGGCCGTCAGAAACGTCTCCGCTGTGACGTCGTCGGCCGCGTCCTGCCCCAGCCGCCGGGCGACGTACCGGTGGATGGCGGGCGCGTGCCGGTCGAAGAACACGGCGAAGAGCTCGGGTTCCTCGATGGACGCCGCGATCAGAGCGGCGTCGCCGTCCGCGGTATCGCCTCCGGGGGCGCCGTCCCGCGGTGAGGGGCGACACGGTGCATCAGTCATGGACGGTCCGTGGGGTGTCGTGGGCGGGCGGGTCGGTGTTCACCCGTACTTGCCCGGGAGACGGAGAAAGGTTCACGGTCCGCCCGGATGGGGCGCCGTCACCCGTCGGCTCGCACCGCTCCCCGGCTGAGACGGCGTGACGAGCGGGCAGCCGCGTCACCGGACGCTGTTCCCGGAGCGGGCGCCCGGCCGGCCGCGGTCTCCCTCAGTCGCACCGGCCAGCCCTCCGCCGGCCCTCGCTTCAAGACCCTTTGCCGCCGCGGCGCCGTCGGCCGGGCCCCGATCTGCCCCGCCACCGTCGCCCCGAACGCCAGCCCCATGCCCACCAGTTGCACGGGCGTCAGCGTCTGTCCGAGTGCCGCCCAGCCGATGACGGCCGCGGTCAGCGGGGAGAGCGGGCCGAGGAAGGTGACCTGGGTGGCGGTGAGGCGGCCGATGCCGCGGAACCACAGCCAGTAGGCGACTGCCGTGTTGGCGACGGCGAGGTAGAGGTAGCCGCCGGCCGCCCGGGCGTCCAGTGCCGGCGGGGCGCCCTCGGCCAAGAGGGCGAGCGGTGCGATGAGGAGGCCTCCCGCGGTCAGCTGCCAGGCGGTGAGGGCGAGCGGGCCGACGCCGGAGGGGCGCCCCCACCGCTGGGTGAGGACGGTTCCGGCGGACATGGAGACGGTGGCGGCGAGGGCCGCGAGCAGGCCGAGCGCGTCCAGTGCCCCGGCCGCGCGCAGGACGACGAGGCTGACGCCGAACGCGGCCACGGCCCCGGTCAGCAGCGTGCGCGGGGTCGGCCGCTGCCCGAGCAGCAGCGCGGCGAGGCCGGCCACGAAGAGCGGCCCGGCCGAGCCGACGACCGCCGCCATGCCGCCGGGCAGCCGGTACGCCGAGAGGAACAGCAGCGGGAAGAAGGCGCCGATGTTCAGCGCGCCGAGCACCGCCGCCTTCCACCACCAGGCGCCGCGCGGCAGCACCCGGGCGAGGGCGAGCAGCAGCAGTCCGGCGGGCAGGGCGCGCATCAGCCCGGTGAACAGGGGGCGGTCGGCCGGGAGGAACTCGGTGGTGACGGCGTAGGTCGTGCCCCAGGAGACGGGGGCGAGGGCGGTGAGGACGATGAGCGCGGGACGGGAGGAGGCCATGGGAGGCACCCTTCGAAGTAGGTCGATAGAAAGTAGCTTAGCCTTAAGCTACTTTCCGTCAAGCTACTTTCTTGCGGGTGACCGAGCGGCGGCCGATACTCGTGCCATGAACGAACGCCCCGAGCAGCGCAGGGACCCCGTCGACGCCATCATCGACCAGTGGGCGACGGTCCGCCCCGAGCTCGACACCCGGGCGATGGAGGTCTTCGGCCGGGTCTACCGGCTCGCCCGCGCGATGACCGACCGCCTGGACGACACCTACGGACGGTTCGGGGTCTCCCGCGGCGAGTTCGACGTCCTGGCGACCCTGCGCCGCTCCGGCGAGCCCTACACGCTCTCACCGCGCCGGCTGTCGGAGACGCTGATGCTCACCACGGGCGGGATGACCGGGCGCCTGGACAAGCTGGAGCGGGCCGGGCTGCTGCGCCGCTCCCCCGATCCGCACGACCGGCGGGGGCTTCAGGTGACGCTCACGGAGGAGGGGCTGCGCCTCATCGACGAGGCGGCCGTCGCGGGACTGGCCGTCCAGACGGAGGCCCTGTCCGCCCTCGACGAGAAACAGGCCGGCCAACTGGCCGGCCTGCTGAGGGAACTGCTGGCGGGGACGGAGGGGTCGGCCGGGCGGTGAGGACCGCCCCTCCACGATGCCCCTGATCAGGCCTTGGCGTCGGCCTTGGCCTGCGCCTTGGTGTCGATGTTGGAGCTCGTCGTGTCCTTCTTCTTGTGCGACTTGTCCCCGACCACCACCAGCGCGTGGATGACCAGGTACAGCACGATGGGGGCCACGACGAAGAGGCCCAGCGTCTCGATGACGCTCAGGCCCGGGCCGGGGTCGTCACCGTCGTCGCGGCTGACCGCGGAGGCGGGGGACGACATGAGCAGCATCATGAGCGTCGTACCGGCTGCCAGGGCGCCGGCGCGCAGGGCGTTCTTCTTGTCCACGGTGTCAAAAGTATCCAACGCCCCTCGGGGCCGCGCGCCCGGGGTGCCGTAAGAGTCGCCCTCAGCCGCCGGACGGGCCGGACGGTTCCCGCAACACGTCGATGAGGGCACGCAGTCGGGGCGACGCCGCCAGTTCCTCCAGCGTCACGGGGCGTCCCCCCGCGTCCGCGATCGGGAGCCGCCAGTTCGGGTACTGGTCCCAGGTGCCCGGGAGGTTCTGCGGGCGGCGGTCGCCGACCCCGTCCGGGAGCCAGACGCCGACCATGCGGGCCGGGGTGCGCAGCAGGAAGCGGTGGACGGCCTGGATCTCGGCCTCCTCCGAGGAGGTGTCGGTGCCGCCGCCGGTGCCGTGCAGCAGGCCGAGGCGGGCGAGCAGGGACAGCCATTCGCCGGTGTCGGCGGCGGCCTCGGCGCGCTCCTCGTCGAGCGGGCGGGCGAGCAGGCCGAGGCTGTCGCGGAGTTCGACGTGCTCGCCGGTGAGGCGGGCGGCCGTGGAGGGCAGGTCGTGGGTGGTGGCGGTGGCCAGGCAGTCGGCGCGCCAGCCATCGGGGGGCAGGGGGAGGCCGTCGCCCTCCCAGTCGCGTTCGAACCAGAGCACGGACGTGCCCAGCACCCCGCGCTCGCGCAGCGCCTCGCGGACGCCGGGCTCCACCGTGCCCAGGTCCTCGCCGATCACCGGCGCCCCGGCCCGGGAGGCCTCCAGGACGAGGACGGCGAGCATGGCCTCGGCGTCGTAGCGGACGTAGGTGCCCTCGGTGGGCGGATGGCCCTGGGGGACCCACCACAGGCGGAACAGGCCCATGACATGGTCGATGCGCAGGGCTCCGGCGTAGCGGAACAGGGCGCGGAGCAGCTCGCGGAAGGGGGCGTAGCCCGATTCGGCGAGGCGGTCGGGGCGCCAGGGCGGCAGGCTCCAGTCCTGGCCGCGCGCGTTGAAGGCGTCCGGGGGCGCGCCCACCGACATGCCGGCGGCGAAGTAATCCTGCTGGGCCCAGGCGTCGGCGCCGACGGGGTGCACGCCGACCGCGAGGTCGTGCACGATCCCGACCGGCATGCCGGCCTCGCGGCCCGCGCGCTGTGCCGCGGTGAGCTGGGTGTCGGTGAGCCAGGCGAGCCGGGACCAGAACTCCACCCGGTCCATGAGGCCGCCCCGGGCACGGTCGGTGTCGGCCGAGCGGGGGTCGCGCAGGCCGGTCGGCCAGCGATGCCAGTCCGGGCCGTGCACCTCGGCGAGCGCGCACCAGGTGGCGTGGTCCTCCAGGGCGCGGCCCTGCGCGGCGAGGAAGTCGCGGTAGGCGGCGCGTCGGCCGGGGCCGAGCGGCACCTCGCACACCAGCCCGAGCGCCTCCCGCTTGAGCTCCCACACGGCGTCCCGGTCGATCAGCGCGCCCTTCTCCAGCACCGCTTCGCGCAGCCGTCCGGATCTCTCCAGCAGCGCGCGCAGCCGCTGGGGGTCCTCGACGTACGCGGACTCGGGGATGTCCTCGATCCGCAGGTGCACGGGGTCGGGGAAGCGGCGCGAGGAGGGGCGGTACGGGGAGGGGTCGGTGGGGGCTCCGGGCACGGCCGCGTGCAGCGGGTTGACCTGGACGAACCCGGCGCCGAGCGACCTCCCGGCCCAGCCGGCCAGTTCGGCGAGGTCACCGAGGTCGCCCATGCCCCAGGAGCGGCGGGAGAGGAGCGAGTAGAGCTGGACGAGCAGTCCGTACGAGCGTCCGGGCGGCGTGGGCAGCCGGTCCGGGGCGATGATCAGGTGGGCGTCCGCGGTGCGGCCGTCGGGGGCCGTGGCGGTCAGCCGGTGGACGCCGGGCGGGAGCCGCTCGGCCGAGTCGCGCGTCTCGCCCTGCTCGGCCTCGATGCGCAGCAGGGTGCCCTCGGGGAGCGCGGCCAGGGCGGCCGGGGGGCTCACGCCCCATCCGACCACCGTGGGCGGCAGCAGTCGTGCTCCCTGTTCCCGCTCCCGGGCGGCGAGCGCGGCGCGGACGGCGCCGGGCGTGCTCGCGTCCACGCCGAGAGCGGCCAGGGTCAGGGTGACCGCGGTGGCCGAGGCCGCGACCGTACGGTCCGGGGACGGGCTGTAAGAGGTCGCTACGCCGTGCAGCACGGCGAGGCGGGACAGGTCCACGGAGGGCGGTTCGGCCGGCCGCGGTGCGGTCATCTGGGCCCCTAGGGTCTGTCGTTTGGATCAGGTCGCAGGGAACTGGCGGTTTCTCGTCAGCGCCGGTGAGCGGGGTCTGGTGCGTGCAGCTGCGAGGCGGAGGAGGGAGTCGACGCGATGGGGGTCCCTCCCGCGCGAGCGGAGCCGAGCGTGGGGGAGTCGGCGACCGACGACAACGTGGCAGATGTGCGTGCCAGACCCCGCGTCTGCGGCGTGATCCGAACGGCAGGCCCTAGATACCTGGGAAGTCCGGGATGAAGGCGGAGGGCTCGCTGGTCAGCGGGGCGGATTCGGCGAGCGGCGGCTCGCTGGTGAGGGGCTCGGCGTCAGGGAGCGGCGGCTCGCTGGTGAGCGGGGGCTCGGCGCAGGTGTTCTCGGAGCTGAAGACGCAGTAGTGGGGGTCTTCGTAGCGCGGATCGTCATAGTGGGGGTCGAGGTCGGCGGACGTGTCCGCCACGGGTTTGGACGGGGCCGGGAGCGGAAGGAAAGTCATCGCAGCCACGGGGGCCTCCTAGTCGAGCTTGTCGTGTTCAACTTTCGACGGGTTATCGCAGCCCTACCCAGTCGACGCGATGACAGACGTCCCAGCCCGAACATCGTGCTCCTGCTCACATTCCACTCCCCTCCACTCTGTCAAGATCCCGGCAAATCGGCCACAACGGCCACTCTCGTTGACACCTTCACCAAGCGGGTGGTGGGCTCGTCGTCCCGGTCGACGCATCTGTCGGACATCCGTCGGACACATCTGGAGGGGGCCTGTGGGACTGCGGCGTGGAAAGCGGGCAGTCGCCCTCGCGGTCGCCGTCGTCGCCGGAAGCCTCGGCGCCCCGCCCGCCGCGGTGGCGGCTCCGCCCGCCCCCGGCAAGGCCGCGACACCGACGCCCGACACGGCCGGAGCCGACCCCTCCGTCTGGCCGCGCCCGCAGTCGCTGCGCGCGAACGGCGCCCCGGTCGAGGTCACCGACGAGGTCGCGCTGCTCACGGACCCGTCGGCGGACCCCTACGCCGTCGAGGCCCTGCGCGCGCTGCTGCGCCAGGCCGGGGCCCGCCGCGTCACGGACTCCGCCGCGCCCGGCGCCCTGGTCGTGCGGACGGGGACGGAGCCCGTCCGCCGGAACGACCGCCGTGCCCTGCCCTCCGGGGGCTACGAGCTGTCCGTCGGCCAAGGCGGCGTCTCCCTCACCGGGGTCGGCGAGGACGGGCTGTTCCACGCCGTGCAGACGCTGCGGCAGCTGCTGCGTCCCGACGGCACGATCGCGGCGGCCGTCGTACGCGACTGGCCCGGCACCGCCGTACGCGGCATCACCGAGGGTTTCTACGGCACCGCGTGGACGCACCGGCAGCGGATGGCGCAGGTCGGCTTCATGGGGCGCACCAAGCAGAACCGTTACCTGTACGCCCCGGGCGACGATCTCTACCGGCAGGCCCGCTGGCGTGAGCCGTACCCGGCGAAGCAGCGGGCCGCGTTCCGGGAGCTGGCCGAGCGGGCCCGCGGCAACCACGTGAAGCTCGGCTGGGCGGTGGCCCCGGGCCAGGCGATGTGCTTCGCCTCGGACGCCGACGTGCGGGCGCTGACGCGCAAGCTCGACGCGATGTGGGCGCTGGGCTTCCGGGCCTTCCAGCTCCAGTTCCAGGACGTCAGCTACAGCGAGTGGCACTGCGAGGCGGACGCCGACCGGTTCGGCTCCGGCCCGCGGGCGGCGGCCGAGGCGCAGTCCCGGGTGGCGAACGCGGTCGCCCGGCACCTCGCGGAGCGGCACCCCGGCGCCGCCGGTCTGTCGCTGATGCCGACGGAGTACTACGAGGACGGCACGACCGACTACCGGCGGGCCCTGGCGAGCGAGCTGGACAAGGCCGTCGAGGTGGCGTGGACGGGCGTCGGGGTGGTGCCCCGCACCATCACGGGCAGGGAACTGGCCGGCGCGCGGGAGGCGCTCGGGCACCCGCTGGTCACGATGGACAACTACCCGGTCAACGACTACGACCCCGGCCGTATCTTCCTCGGCCCCTACCAGGGCCGGGAGCCGGCCGTCGCGACCGGCTCCGCCGCCCTGCTCGCCAACGCGATGCAGCAGCCGGAGGCGTCCCGCATCCCGCTGTTCACCGCCGCCGACTACGCGTGGAACCCGCGTTCCTACAGCCCCGGGGAGTCCTGGCGCGCCGCGATCGCCGACCTGGCGGGCGGGGACCGGCTCCGCGAACAGGCCCTGGCGGCGCTCGCCGGGAACGACGCGTCGTCGGTGCTGGACGACGAGGAGTCGGCGTATCTGCGCCCGCTGACCGAGGCGTACTGGCGGGACCGTGCCCCGGGCGGTGACGCCGCGCGGCGGCTGCGCGAGGCCTTCACCGTGCTGCGCGAGCTGCCCCGGCGGCTCTCGGACACCGCCCTCGCCTCCGAGGTCGCCCCCTGGTCCGAGCAGTTGGCCGGCTACGGCGAGGCGGGCACGGCCGCGCTCGACATGCTGGACGCGCAGCGCGCCGGGGACACGGCGGCGGCCTGGACGGCGTACCGCAGGCTGGGCGCCCTGCGGGCCGGGCTCGAGCAGGCCCGGGTCGAGGTCGGCACGGACGTCCTTGACCCCTTCCTGCAGCGGGCGCAGAAGGCGTACGCGTCCTGGGCGGGCATCGACCACGAGCCGCCCCGCAACCCCGGCGCCCCGTCGGACGACCGCACCCTGCGCTTCTCCCGCCCCCGCCCGCTGACCACCGTGACGGTCCTCACCGACCCCGGCACGGAAGGCACGGTCGAGGCACACGTCCCCGGCCAGGGCTGGCAGCCGATCGGCCGACTGTCGGGGTCGGGGGCGACGGAGGTACGGGTGCGGGCACGGGGCGACCAGGGCGCCGACGGGGGTGACGTTCCGGGCGCGGGCGAGGCAGGGGCTCAGGGCCGGGACGCCGACAGGCGGGCCGGCTCTGGCGCGGGCGACGCGCAGGCTCAAGGCCAGGACGCCGACAGGCGGGCCGGCTCTGGCGCGGGCGACGCGCAGGCTCAAGGCCAGGACGCCGACAGGCGAGGCGGTTCGGGCGAGGCGCGGAGCGGTTCGGACGCCGGCGACGCGCGGGCTCAGAGCCAGGACCCCGACGGCCGGGCCGGTTCACGCGAGGCGCCGGTCGATTCGGGCGCCGGCGACGCGCGGGTCGTCGACTCGCCCGTGGACGCCGTCCGCGTCGTCGGCCCCGCTCCGGCCCGGGTGCGTCACCTCGTCCCCTGGTTCACGGACTCCCCCGCCACCTCGCTGGAGCTGGAGCGCGACGAGGTGGACGCGGAGACCGGGCGGGCCTTGCGGCTGACGGCCGGGCTGGGCTCGCTGCGGCCCGCCGACGCCCGGGGCAGGCTCACCGTCGAGGCGCCCGAGGGCGTGCGGGTCCGGGTGCCGAAGGGCGAGCAGACCGTGAAGCGCGGCTCGACCGTGGAGGTCCCGGTCGAGGTGACCGTCGAGCGCGGCACCCCGATCCGGTCGTACGACATCCGGCTGGGCTTCGCGGGAGCGACCCGCACGCTCACCGTCCACGCCTACCCGCCCACCGGCGGCCCCGACCTGGCCCGCACCGGCACGGCGCGTTCCTCGGCCGACGAGACGCCCGACTTCCCGGCGTCGGCGGCGAACGACGGCGACCCGGACACACGCTGGTCGTCCCCGGCCGACGACGGCGCCTGGTGGCAGGTCGAGCTCCCCCGCCCGGCGCGGCTCGGCCAGGTCGCGCTGCGCTGGCAGGACGCCCACCCCTCGGCGTACCGCGTCCAGGTGTCGGCGGACGGCCGCCGCTGGCGCACCGCGGCGACGGTCCGGGACAGCCGGGGCGGCCGGGAGAGCGTCCGCATGGACGAGCGGGACGTGCGGTTCGTACGGGTACAGGGCGAGAAGCGGGCCACGCGGTTCGGGTATTCGCTGTGGTCGGCCGAGGCGTACGCCATCACGGAGTGAGCGGCCGCGCACACGCGGCACGCGATCATTTCGGCCTTTTCGGCGATCACTATTCACTCAGTACATGTACTCAGTACATAATGATCGGCATGAGCACCCGCCACATCCTGCTGGGCCTGCTCGCCTCGGGTCCGAGCCATGGCTACGACCTCAAGCGACGCCACGACGACCGCTTCCCGCAGGCCCGCCCGCTGGCCTACGGGCAGGTCTACACGACCCTCCAGCGCCTCGTCCGGGACGGCCTCGCCGAGGTCGAGGGCACCGACTCGGACGGCGGCCCGGAACGGACGATGTACCGCGCGACGGACGAGGGGGCCGGCGAACTGGCCCGCTGGGCCGGGGAGATCGCACCACCCGCCCCCTTCGTGGCGAACGAGATCTTCGCCAAGGTCGTCGTCGCGATCCTCTCGGGCGGCGACCCGGCCGGGTATCTGAGCGCGCAGCGCGCCGCCCACATGGAGCGGATGCGGGAACTGACGGCGCTCAAGGCCGCCAAGGGCGCGGACCTGGCGACCGTGCTCTCGGCGGACTACGCCGTCAACCACCTCGACGCCGACCTCCGCTGGATGACCACCACGGCGGCCCGGCTCACCACCCTGACCGCGGAGGTCGACGCATCATGAGCAGACCCGTGCCTCTCCTCACGGCCCGTGGCCTCACCAAGGCGCACGGCAGGACACCCGCCCTGCGCGGCGCGTCGGTCGAACTGCTCCCCGGCGAGATCCTCGCCGTGACCGGCGCGAGCGGCAGCGGGAAGTCCACGCTGCTGCACTGCCTCGCCGGGATCGTCCGCCCGGACGAGGGCTCGGTGACGTACGACGGACAGCGCCTCGACGACCTGCCCGAGAAGCGGCTGAGCGAGCTGCGCCGCACCGAGTTCGGCGTGGTGTTCCAGTTCGGGCAGCTCATCCCCGAGCTGACGGTCCTGGACAACGTCGCCCTGCCGCTGCTGCTGGCCGGCACCGACCGCGCCCGGGCGCGGGCCCGGGCGGGTGAGTGGCTGGAGCGGTTCGGGGTGCGCGGTCAGCAGGACCTGCGGCCCGGCGAGCTGAGCGGCGGCCAGGCCCAGCGGGCCGCACTGGCCCGGGCCCTGGTCACCGGCCCGAAGGTGGTCTTCGCCGACGAACCGACGGGCGCGCTGGACTCACTGGCGGGCGAGCAGGTCATGACGGCCCTGGCGCACACGGCCCGCGAGTCGGGCACGGCGGTCCTGCTGATCACCCACGACGCCCAGGTGGCGGCCTACGCGGACCGGGAAGTGCAGCTGCTGGACGGCAGCGTGGCGACGGCGGGAGTGGCGGCGTGAACTCCCCACAGTCTTCGCGCCCCTCGCGCTTCCTGCGCTCCTTTCACTCCCTGCGTGCCGATGTGCGCCTCGCCTGGGAACTCACCCGCGGCTCCGACCGCGGCGAGTGGTGGCGGGTGACCCTGACGGCGGCGGGCGCGGCGCTCGCGACGGGCTTCGCCCTCACCGCCGTAGCCCTGGCCTCACTGCGGGGCCAACACAAGGTGGGCTACGCCGCCGGACTGCTGGACCAGCCCGGCACCCGCTCCGGTGTGATCGTCAGCCTGCTGCTCCTGCTCGTGCCGGTGCTCGGGTTCCTCGGGCAGTGCGCCCGGATCGGGGCGGTGCACCGCGACCGGCGGCTGGCAGGGCTGCGGCTGGCCGGGGCGACGCCCTGGCAGGTGCGGCGGATCGCCGCGCTGGAGACCGGGCTCGCCTGTCTGCTGGGCTCGGCCGTCGCCACCGTCTTCTCGGTGCTGCTCCTGCTGCGCCTGTGGGACCGGCCGACCGCCCTGGCCTGGGCGGGGATCGCCCTGGTCGCCGTCGCCGTACCGCTGCTGGGCGCGACGGCGGGCGCGCTGGCGCTGCGCCGGGTGGTGGCCTCGCCGCTCGGCTGGGTGCGCCGGTTCGGACCGCGCTCCGGACGAGGGCCGGGGCTGCTGTTCCTGGGCGGCATGCTGCTCGTCGCGGCGCTGGCGCTGCTGGCCGTGACCACCACCGCCACGCCCGCCGCCAACCGGCCGAACGGCGGACCGCCGCTGATGATGGCGTGCGCGGTCCTCGCGGTCGGCGCGGGCGCCGTGTGATTCTCCGGGGCGGCCGCGAAGGCGGCCGGACGGCTCCTCTCGGCCCGGGCCCGGTCGGCGGCGACGCTGATCGCCGCCGAGCGGCTGCGCGACGACCCCTGGTCGGCCGCCCGTACCCACGCGGCGGTGCTGCTGGTGACGGTCGTCGGTACCGGCTTCCTGGGCATCCGGCAGGTGCTCGGGGACGTGGTGCGCACCAGGAAGGACCTCGCCGAGTCCGTGACCTACTACACCACCGGCCTCGACCTCACCGGCGCCGCCATCGCGGTCGCCTTCGCGATCACCCTGTCCGGACTGGCCGTCGGCACCGCCGAGTCCCTGGCCACCCGCCGCCGGGGCCTCGCCGCACAGTCCGCCGCCGGAGTTCCGCGCACGGTGCTGGGCCGGGCCCTGCTGCTGGAGACCGCGCTGCCGCTGGCCCCCGCGGTGCTGCTCGCGGGTCTCGGCGGCCTGGCCATCGGCACCTGGTACGCCCTGCTCTCGGACCGTCCGCTGCCCTGGGCGACCGCCCTGGTGCCCCTCGCCGTCTACGCCGCCTGCCTGCTGGCCGCGGCGACCTCACTGCCCCTGCTGCGCCGCACGGTGCGCCCGGGGGAGCTGCGGTACGCGTAAGCGCACCTCATGACAGGCCGGCCCGGGGGAACGGGGGTTCCCCGGGCCTGCCGGTGCCGCACGACGCGGCAATACGAAAGCCCGGATCGTCGTCAGGCAGGAATGCCGTCGATCCGGGCCATGGCGTCCTCCGCGCCGTACGGCTGCAAGTAGGGCATCCAGCGCGGATCCCTGTGACCGGTCCCGATGATGCGCCAGGCGAGGCCGGAGGGCGGGGCGGGTTTGTGGCGCAGCCGCCAGCCGATCTCGAACAGATGTCGGTCGGCCTTCACGTGGTTGCAGCGGCGGCAGGACGCCACCACGTTGTCCCAGACGTGTTTGCCCCCGCGGCTGCGCGGGATGACGTGGTCGACGCTGGTTGCGACGCCACCGCAGTACATGCACCGGCCCCCGTCACGGGCGAACAGCGCCCGGCGGGTCAGTGGAACGGGCCCCCGATAGGGAACCCGGACGAATCGCTTGAGCCGGACCACGCTGGGTGCGGGGACTGTGACGGTCGCGCTGTGCAGAAAGGCGCCGGACTCCTCGAGGCATACGGCCTTGTTCTCGAGGACGAGGACGAGCGCGCGGCGGAGCGGTACGACACCTAGCGGCTCGTACGACGCGTTGAGGACCAGGACATGCGGCACGGATGCCTCCTTGGACGCCGGCGGCGCGTGGCTCGCGCCGGGACGATTCGTAGTCAGTCTCTCCTCATGCCTGGTGGAAGCGCCACCATGTCCCGGTAACGGGCTGGGAGTGTTTTCGACCACATCTGATTCATCCCCCCGAGCATGACCTGTTCAAGCCCAGGTGAGCACGGTCTCTCCTTCACACATTCCGCGGGAGAACACACAATGCCCCGTTAGTGTGGTGGTTCTGCCCCTTCGGTGACCCAGTCGTGACCTTGACCCCCCGAAGACCCCCGAACCACCCCACCGGGGCAGACCGCTGCACCTGGAGGTACCCGCCGTGTCCCTGTCCCCCGCGGACGCCGTTCTGATGGCCGCCGACCCTACGCCGTCGCCGACCCCCTCGGATACGCAGAGCCCGAGAGTGCCCTCGCTGCAGGACGCCCACGAGAGCGCGACGAACGCCGCCGGCTGGATCGAGCAGAACTGGTCGACATGGCTCGCGATCGGCCTGCGGGTGCTGCTCATCGTGGTGATAGCGGTGGTGCTGAGGGTCGTCGTGCGGCGGGCGATCACCAAGCTGATCGACCGCATGAACCGCAACGTCCCGTCCCTGGACGGCGGCGCGATCGGCGGGCTGCTGGTCAACGTCGAGCGCCGTCGGCAGCGTTCGCAGGCCATCGGCTCGGTGCTGCGCTCGGTGGCGTCGTTCCTGATCATCGGCACGGCCGCGCTGATGATCCTGGGCACCTTCCAGATCAACCTCGCCCCGCTGCTGGCCTCGGCCGGTGTCGCCGGTGTGGCGATCGGTTTCGGCGCCCGCAACCTGGTCACGGACTTCCTGTCCGGCGTCTTCATGATCCTGGAGGACCAGTACGGCGTCGGCGACACGATCGACGCGGGCGTCGCCTCCGGCGAGGTGATCGAGGTGGGCCTGCGCGTGACCAAGCTGCGCGGCGACGGCGGCGAGATCTGGTACGTCCGCAACGGCGAGGTCAAGCGCATCGGGAACCTCTCCCAGGGCTGGGCCACCGCCAACGTCGACGTCACGGTCCACTCCGGTGAGGACCTGGACAAGGTCAAGGCCACGCTCGACGAGGTCGCCGAGAAGATGGGCGCCGAGGAGCCCTGGAACGAGCTGCTGTGGGGCCCGATCGAGGTGCTCGGCCTGGACAGCGTCCTGCTGGACTCCATGGTCGTGCGCGTCTCGGCCAAGACGATGCCCGGCAAGTCCCTGACCGTGGAGCGCGAGCTGCGCTGGCGCATCAAGCGGGCCTTCGACGCGGCGGGCATCCGGATCGTCGGCGGCGCCACGGCCCCGGCCGAGGAGCAGCTCGCCGACCCGACGGCGGGGATGGCGGCCCCGTCGGTCTACGCGAACGCCACGTCCCCGCAGTCGGCGGCGGCGTCCCCGCTCGCGCCATCGGCGCCGACGAGCACCACGAAGTAGCAGCCTCCCGAAGGGGCGGCATCCGGCTCGGCCGGGTGCCGCCCTTTCTTCATGCCCTCTTGACTCCCGAAGGTGCCGGGTCTAGCTTCCTCTCCACCGATAGGAAACTTTCCTAACAGTAGCCGCGGCGGTGGTCGACGGGTCTCGATGGACTTCTCCCCGTGATCACTGAAAAGCTGAGCAGCCGAAGGGCAGGTGTGGACACGCATGGCAGGAACCGCCGGCACGCCGGGCACCCCACGCGTCCTGCGCGCCATGAACGACCGGGCCGCCCTCGACCTGCTGCTGGAGCACGGGCAGCTGTCCCGTACGCGGATCGGCAAGCTCACCGGCCTGTCCAAGCCGACCGCCTCGCAGCTGCTGGCCCGTCTGGAGGCGGCGGGCCTCGTCCTGGCCACCGGCACCACCGAAGGCCGGCCGGGCCCGAACGCCCAGCTCTACGAGGTCAACCCGGCCGCCGGATACGCCGCCGGACTCGACGTCACCCCGCAGCGGATACTCGCCGCGGTCTCCGACATCACCGGCCGCACGGTCGGCCGGCACGAACTGCCCACCCCCGGCAGGCGCACCGGCACCCCGGTCGTCCAGCAGGTCACCGACGCCCTGGACGGCGCGGTGAAGGCGGCGGGCCTCGCCCGGGCCGACATCCACCGTCTCGTGATCGGCACCCCCGGCGCCTTCGACCCCACCACGGGCCGTCTGCGCTACGCCTCCCACCTCCCCGGCTGGCACTCCCCCACCCTCCTGGACGAGCTCGCCGCCGCCCTGCCGATGCCGTTCGAGTACGAGAACGACGTCAACCTGGTCGCGCTCGCCGAACAGCGGCTCGGCGCGGCCCGGGGCCACGCGGACTTCGTGCTGCTGTGGAACCAGGAGGGCCTGGGCGCCGCCCTGGTCCTCGGCGGCCGGCTGCACCGCGGCTGGAGCGGCGGCGCCGGCGAGGTCGGCTTCCTGCCGGTGCCGGGCACCCCTCTGGTCCGCCAGGTCACCAAGGCCAACAGCGGCGGCTACCAGGAGCTGGCCGGCTCCCAGGCCGTCCCCCGGCTGGCCCGTGAACTCGGCATCGAGGACGTCCCGCAGGGGCCGTACGCCGAGGCCGCGGCGGAACTGGTGGCCCGGGCGGCGGCGCGAACCGAGGCCACCGCACGCCTGGCGCCCGGGCCGGCGGAGGCCGACGACGAACCCCACCGCCACCTCCTCCGGACCTACGCGACCCGGCTTGCCACCGGTCTGGCCTCCCTCGTCTCGGTCCTCGACCCCGAGCTCGTCGTGCTGAGCGGCGCGTCCCTCACCGCGGGCGGCGAGCCACTGCGCGCCCTCGTCCAAGCCGAGCTGGAAGAGCTGGCCGCGTCACGCCCCCGCCTGGTCGTGGGCGACGTCCGTGAACATCCCGTGCTGCGCGGCGCGCTGGAAAGCGCGCTCGCGTCGACGCGCGACGAGGTCTTCGACACCTCCCGCTGACCCCACCCCCCCGCTTTTCCCTCCTTCCCTCTCTTCCCCCGTGCCTCAGGGAGCTCCGCCATGCCCGGAATATCCAGAAAAACAGCCCTCGCGCTCGCCGCCTCCGCCTCCCTCGCCCTCCTCGCCACCGCGTGCACCGGCCAGTCGGATTCCGCCGCGAGCGACGACGCCTCGAAGGAGACGACCATCAACTTCTGGCACGCCTGGAGCGCGCCGGGCGAGGTGAAGGCCGTCCAGTCCCTGGTCGACGGCTTCGAGAAGGCGCACCCCAACATCCACGTCAACGTCGTCGGCAACATGACCGACGACAAGATCAACCAGGCCCTGCGCACCGGCGGCGACAAGGCACCGGACGTGATCTCGTCCTTCACCACGAACAGCGTCGGAAAGTTCTGTTCCTCCGGCGCCCTGGTGGACCTCAACCCGTTCTTCGAGAAGTCCGGCGTCGACCCGGAGAAGACCTTCCCGAAGGCGATGAACGAGTACACCCAGTTCGACGGAGACCGCTGCGCCGTCCCCCTCCTCGGCGACGCGTACGGCCTCTACTACAACAAGACGGCGTTCGAGAAGGCCGGCATCACCAGCCCGCCGAAGACCTGGTCGGAATTCGAGCGGGTCGCCAAGAAGCTGACGATCACCCAGGGCGACACCTACGAGCAGCTCGGTTTCATGCCGAACTACCACGGCTGGGAGACCACCACCGAGCACTACCTCGGCCAGTTCTCCCCCACGTACTTCGACAAGAACGGCAAGTCGAACGTCGGCAAGGACCCGGCGTTCGAGGCCGCGTTCACGGTCCAGAAGAAGCTGGTCGACGAACTCGGCGGCTACCGCAAGCTGGAGACCTACCGCTCCAAGCTCGGCGACGAGTGGGGCCCCAAGCACCCCTTCCACACCGGCCAGGTCGCCATGCAGCTCGACGGCGAGTGGCGCCTCGGCATGGCCCTGGACACCAAGCCGAAGTTCGACATCGGCGTGGCCCCGCTGCCCGTCCCCGACGACCAGGCCGACCAGTACGGCAAGGGCTACATCACCGGCACCATCGCGGGCATCGCGGCGACCAGCAAGAAGCAGAACGCCGCCTGGGAGCTGGTGAAGTACATGACCACGGACACGGACGCGGTGGTGAACTTCTCCAACGCCATCCACAACGTCCCCTCGACGCTCGCGGCCCTGAAGTCCCCGAAGCTGAAGTACGACCCGCGCTTCAAGACGTTCCTGGAGATCGCCGCCAACCCCAACTCCACCACCGCCCCCGCGTCCATCAACGGCGGCGTCTACCTCACCACGGTCCAGGAGTTCGGCTACGCCTACGAAAGCGGGAAGACGACCGATCTCGAGGCCGGCCTGAAGAAGACGGCCGCGCAGATCGACACGGACATCGCGCAGGCGAAGTAGCCATGAGCATCATGAGCCCCGGTAGCACCATGAGCACCTATACGTTGCGGGCGAAACACCGCCGCTCGACGCTCCGCACCCTCGCGTTCCTCTCCCCCTGGCTGATCGGCTTCACGGTCTTCTTCGCCTACCCCCTGCTCTCCACCGTCTACTTCTCCTTCATGCAGTACGACGGCTTCAAGCCGCCGGCCTGGTCGGGCACGAAGAACTGGACGTACGTCTTCGAGCACTACCCCTTCTTCTGGCCCGCCCTGCGCAACACCCTGTGGCTGGTCGTCATCATGGTCACGCTCCGGGTCGCCTTCGGCCTGGGCGTGGGCCTGCTGATCACCAAGATCAAGACAGCGACGGGCGTCTTCCGCACCCTCTTCTACCTGCCCTACCTGGCCCCGCCCGTGGCGGCCACCATGGCCTTCGCCTTCCTCCTCAACCCCGGCACGGGCCCGGTCAACTCCCTCCTGGAGAAGGCCGGACTCCCCACCCCCGGCTGGTTCAACGACCCCGCCTGGTCGAAGCCGGCCCTCACCCTGCTGGCCCTGTGGGGCATCGGCGACCTGATGGTCATCTTCATGGCGGCACTGCTCGACGTACCGAAGGAGCAGTACGAGGCGGCCGAACTGGACGGCGCGACACCCTGGCAGCGCTTCCGCTACGTCACGCTCCCGAACATCTCCCCGATCGTCATGTTCGCGGTCGTCACGGGCGTGATCCAGACGATGCAGTACTACACACAGCCGCTGATCGCCGGGAAGGTCGCCTCGGGCGTGATCCAGGGCGCGGGAACGCAGTTCGAGCCCGGCTACCCGGACAAGTCCACGCTCACCCTGCCCCAACTCGTCTACAACCTGGGCTTCCAGCGCTTCGACTACGGCTCCGCCTGTGTGGTGGCCCTGGTGCTCTTCGCCCTCTCCATGGCCTTCACCGCACTCCTGATGCGCCGCAAGGGCGGCCTGATCAACGCAGGTGAACGATGACGCAACTGCTCGACAGACCCCTGGATGTGAAGGCGCCGCCTTCCCCCGCGGAACGCACGGCCCACCGAAGGGCGTTGCTGGAGTGGATCGCGGTCCACTCCCTGGGCATCGCGGCGGCCCTCTTCTTCACCCTCCCCTTCGTCTTCGTCTTCCTCACCTCGCTCATGAGCGACAGCCAAGCGCTCAGCCGCGACCTGATCCCGCACACCTGGGAGTGGGACAACTACCGCAGGGTCTTCGACACCCCCGGCTTCCTCACCTGGTGGAAGAACACCCTGTTCTACGCGTTCCTGGGCACGGCCCTCACGGTGGTCTCCTCGATCCCGGTGGCCTACGCCCTGGCCAAGTTCCGCTTCCGAGGCCGCAATCTGGCCCTGATGCTGGTCATCTCGATGATGATGCTGCCGCCGCAGGTCATCATCATCCCGATGTACCTGTTCTGGGCGAAGCAGCTGGACCTCTCCGGCACGCTCTGGCCCCTGATCATCCCCATGGCGTTCGGCGACGCGTTCTCGATCTTCCTGCTGCGCCAGTTCCTCACCACGATCCCCGACGAGTACCTGGACGCGGCGCGGGTCGACGGCTGCGGCGACCTGCGCACCCTGCTCAAGGTCGTCCTCCCGATGGCGAAACCGGGCATCGCCGCAGTGGCCCTCTTCCAGTTCTTCTACGCGTGGAACGACTACTTCGGCCCGCAGATCTACGCCTCGGAGAACCCGGGCGCCTGGACGCTCTCCTACGGCCTGGAGTCGTTCAAGGGCGCCCACCACACCGACTGGAACCTCACCATGGCCGCCACCGTGCTGGTCATGGCCCCCGTGATCCTCGTGTTCTTCTTCGCCCAGAAGGCGTTTGTAGAGGGTGTCACGCTCACCGGAGTAAAGGGTTAGACGCAGATGAAACTCACCGTGGTCGGCGGAGGCTCGACCTACACCCCCGAACTCGTGGACGGCTTCGCCCGCCTCAGGGACACCCTCCCCATCGAGGAACTGGTCCTGATGGACCCGGCCGAAGACCGCCTGGCCCTGGTCGGCGGCCTGTCCCGCCGCATCTTCGCCCGCCAGGACCACCCCGGCCGCATCACCACCACGACCGACCTCGACCGCGCGGTCGACGGCGCGGACGCGGTCCTCCTCCAGCTCCGCGTCGGCGGCCAGGCCGCCCGCCAACAGGACGAGACCTGGCCCCTCGACTGCGGCTGCGTGGGCCAGGAGACAACCGGCGCCGGCGGCCTCGCGAAGGCCCTCCGCACGGTCCCGGTCGTCCTCGACATCGCGGACCGCGTCCGCCGCACCAACCCCGACGCCTGGATCATCGACTTCACCAACCCGGTCGGCATCGTGACCCGCGCCCTGCTGGAGGCGGGCCACAAGGCGGTAGGCCTGTGCAACGTGGCGATCGGTCTCCAGCGCAAGTTCGCGGCGCTGCTGGGCGTCGAGCCCCCCGACGTCCACTTGGACCACGTAGGCCTCAACCACCTCACCTGGGAAACGGGCGTACGCCTCGGCGGCCCGGAGGCCGAGAACGTCCTGCCCAAGCTCCTGACGGACCACGGCGACACGATCGCGAGCGACCTGCGTCTGCCGCGCGCGCTGCTCGACTGCCTGGGTGTGATCCCGTCGTACTACCTGCGCTACTACTACGCGCACGACGAGGTCGTCCGAGAACTGCGGACGAAGCCGTCGAGGGCGGCCGAGGTCGCGGCGATGGAGAAGGAACTGCTGACGATGTACGCCGACCCGGCCCTGTCCGAAAAGCCGGAGCTGCTCGCGAAACGGGGCGGCGCGTACTACTCGGAGGCGGCGGTGGACCTGGCGGCGGCCCTGCTGGGCGGCGCCGGCACCCCGTACCAGGTGGTGAACACGTACAACCGGGGCACGCTCCCGTTCCTCCCCGACGACGCGGTGATCGAGGTACAGGCGGCGGTGGGCACGAAGGGCGCGTCCCCCCTCCCCGTCGCCCCGGTGGACCCCCTCTACGCGGGCCTGATGGCGAACGTGACGGCGTACGAGCACCTGGCCCTGGAGGCGGCCCTGCACGGCGGCCGAAGGCGCGTCTTCCAGGCGCTCCTCTCCCACCCCCTCATCGCCCAGTACGAGTACGCCGAGACACTCACGGACCGACTGATCGCACACAACCGGGAGCACCTCGCGTGGGCCTGACCGCGACCGTCCTCGCCATCGACGCCGGCAACAGCAAGACGGACGTGGCGATCGTGACGGCGGACGGAGAAGTCCTGGCCAGGGCGCGTGGGGGCGGCTTCCGCCCGCCGTCGGTCGGCCTGGAGACGGCGATGAACACGCTGGCCGAGACGGTCACCCGGGCCTTCACCACCGCCGGACTCACCTCCGTCACCCACGTCTCGGCGTGCCTGGCCAACGCGGACTTCCCGGCCGAGGAGGACCAGTTGGAGAGGGCGCTGCACGCACGAGCGTGGGGGACAACAGGGGTGGTCCGCAACGACACGTTCGCGATCCTGCGCGCGGGCGTGACGGAACCCCGGGGCGTAGCGGTCGTCTGCGGCGCCGGGATCAACTGTGTCGGCATGCACCCCGACGGCCGCACGGCCCGCTTCCCGGCCCTCGGCAGGGTCTCCGGCGACTGGGGCGGCGGCTGGGGCCTCTCGGAAGAGGCGATGTGGCATGCGTCACGTGCGGAGGACGGCCGCGGCCCCGCCACATCGCTGTCCCGGACCCTCCCCGCCCACTTCGGCCTGGCATCCATGTACGCGCTCATCGAGGCGCTGCATCTGGGCCAGGTAGCGCAATCCCGCCGCCACGAGCTGACACCGGTCCTCTTCGCGACGGCGGCGGACGGCGACACCATCGCCCGCGCGATCGTCGACCGTCAGGCGGAGGAGGTGGTCTCCATGGCCGTGGTGGCCCTCACCCGCCTCGACCTGGTGGACGAACCGACCCCGGTCCTCCTGGGCGGCGGCGTCCTGGCCGCCGAGCACCCGCAACTGAACACCATGATCCAGAACTTGCTGGCCGACCGGGCCCCCAAGGCGATCCCGCAGGTGGTCACGGCCGGCCCGGTCCTCGGCGCGGCCCTCCTCGGGCTGGACAGGGTGGGGTCGAGGGAGGGGGCGCAGGGGCGGTTGCGGGCGCATTTCGGGGTGTGAGACGGGGGTGGGCGGGCGTGCGCTCGAACAGCCTCCGTGGACGGCCGCTGTGACTGGGGTACCCGCGGGCGCATACTGAGGCAATGACAAAGCCTTCCGCGAAGCGTCACCTGCCCACCAGCCCCTTCAAACCCCCGGTCGTGCCGGCTCCCAAGCACTTCGCCGTCGGCGACCAGGTCACCCACGACATCTACGGTCTCGGCCGGGTGATCGGCATCGAGGAGGGAATCGCGGCGCTCGTGAACTTCGGCGGCTCGGTGGAGCAGCGGATCCTGAGCCCGTACGCGAAGATGACCAAGCTGTAGTACGACCGCAGCACCCGCTCACCGCATGCCAGGTCCCAACGGGGGGCTTGGATTCAAAGGGAGACCTCTCATCGACCTGACCTCGCCGTTCTCCGCCCCGGACGGACCGCCCAGCTCCCCTGCCACAGCATCGCCCCCGCCGGCCAGGAACCCCTTCCAGGCCCCGGACTTCGGAGAGGACGAGCCGTTCGTCGCCCCAGGTCAGGACCTCGGGCCTGTATCGGTTACCCGCCAGGGATAACGCTCGCCCCGGATTCAGACGTCACACGGGCACGTCGACGATCACGGCGCGATCCGTGAGGGTGACGACGAATCCGGACCTTGCCATCGGAGACACGAGACCTGTCTCTCGCTGCCCTGGCAGCCTCCCGCTGACTGCCGAACCACCGGCACTCCGCACAGCCGCTCACGGGCTCCGGCTCGGCGAGCGGCAGCCTCCGCTCCACCGCACTCGTGAACCCGCTCACCGGCCCCCTCCCCGACCGGCCGCACGGCCCGCCTGCCGATACCCCTCGCGCAGCCGGTCCTGCTCCGCACAGGGGAGGTTCAGGTTGGCTCCCTCGTCGTCCATGGCGCAGCACGTCCGGCAGGTGGCGCAGTGATCGGCGAAGCGCACGAAGGCGGTCTGCGTGGGCGTCACTTGAGGGGAATCAGGGATCGGCTCGCACGCGGTCTCGCTCACTCCCCCTCCCCCGGGCCGGCGCTGCGCCGCCCGGCGGCGATCAGCCGGACGACGGCAAGCGGGGAACAAAGCATCGCCGCCGGGCCCATCGGCACCGACCAGTACGAGACACGTACGGGGCTGCCTGCCACAGCGTCCACCTGCGGCACCCCGAGATGACCATCAGTCGTTCACTCGGGAACATACGCCCTTCGTGCGCTTCCCGAGCTCGATCCACAAGTCTCGAGCATTGCTCGCGGTCAATGATGACTGGCTTCGGGACCGCGAAAACCCTGCCTGACCGCCGTGCTCTGCGCTACAAATACGAGACGACGCTGCACTGAGCGCAGAACGGGGGCTCATGTCGACTTCTTCAACCGGTACGCCTGGGAGTAGCACTGCAGGGGCGTCGCCGCCTGGCCACACGACGCCGGGCGCGACCACGCACCCGAAATGGAAGCTGGCGACCGTCAAAATGGTCAATTGGTTTACATTCGGCGTTGTCTTCGCAGTCATGCCAATCATTGCCGGCTACTTCATCGGCGCAACGCGCGGTAGCGAAAGAACCTTGACGGACCTTATCGGCCACGGCGAGTTGTTAATCGTCGCAACCGGGCTGTCCGCTGCCGCTGCGGGGCAGGCGTTCACTATGAAGCATGCGAGATTCGGAGTCATACCTCGACTCCTAGGCTGCGGAAACGTCCTGATCGCTGTCTTCACGACACTGTGGTTCGCTGATATTTCTGCAGCCCTGGGCGACAAGCAGCGAATAGACGAGTCTTTCGTGTGCACCTATTCATTGTGGTTTTTCTCGACTGCTCTTGTCACCAGCTTTAGCGGTGCCCTAGTGGCAGAGTTGGAGCAGTAATGGGCCCACTTCTCGCAGTAATCGGCAGCGCTCTCTCCGGCGGAGTCGCCGCAGCATCTTTCGCAGCGGCGATCATAGCTTGGCGGGCAACCCGTGGACGCAGGGCAAGTACGACGATCACTATCGAACGGAATGGGAAAACGATCGCAATCACGGTGAGCGACGTTGACAACGAAGAGGCGGTACAGAGAGCCGTTGCGCAGCTGATGGAGGACTCCAAAGCGGGCGAGAACGACGTTGCGGCCAAGTCTCCACCACCTGATTGACCGTCTTCGAGTAACTACCGCTGACGTTGCCTTGCCGCTATCAGGATCTCGCGGTCTGAGGGCACCGAGCTGTGGTGAGGTCGATGGCGGTGCACAATTCTTCGTCGTGGAGATCATGGAGGGCGAGCTACGGCGCCTTCGGTCTGGCTGGATTGAGGCTGAGGACGGCCAGTAGCAGCCGTTTCAAACGGGTCCGGTTTAGCTTGTCCCGTTACTCCTGACCGCAGGGGCGTGGGTGCTGGCATGATGACGTTCATGACTGCATACCGAAAGGCCGATGCCGCGTAGACGGCCTGGCGCCCTGCGCCTCGAACAGCAAGGTCCTCGCGTCTGGGAAGACCCGCCGCCGGATCGGATCCATGGGCTCTCTGCCCGCACCAGCCTCGCGATACATCGAGCAGAGAGGCTGTCGGCCGACTATTACGTCTATCCCGGTGCCACAGACCGTGCGCTGCGGCGTTACCAAGCGTTTCTGGAACCGCCTGGACGTCGGCCTGTCTATCCGCAAGCCGCGGAGTGCTCGTGCCGCGGCTGTTCCTTTGACGACGTGAGGCATGCCCGCGACGTGCTCGAGCTGGTCCTGGAACTGCTTCCTGTCCGGGCTCGTGCCGAGTTGAGGCGCCAAGTGGTCTCTCTGGACACTGTGTACCTCAAGCGCACCCTTCCCGACCCGTTTGCCGACCGTCGGCAGTGGCGCTCTGACCTTTGGTGGCGTCGGCGGCTCGCAGGTGGCAGAAGGCCTGGGTGAAGCCCCGAGGTTCAGCGGTCGGCAGTGAAATGATCACGGCGTCGGCGCCGTCCTGGATAGTGCTCTTCAGCGGACCGCATCGTCGACCACCTCGGCAAACTCAGGGCTCGTCCACGCGGCCGTTCAGATGGAAGAGAAGCCACTCAAGCCAGTCCGCTGTGACTCCTAGAGACGAGGCCCAACCATGCATGGAGCTGACGTAGGTGGCGTATCGGGTCGGCCAATGGCGAGTGCCGGCCGCCTGCCAACTGGACCACCCGAGGGCGTTCAATGAACGAAAGACCCGATCGTCGAGAATCAAGGCTCGGTCACACGTGGCGCTGCGGTCGTCAACGGCCGCGAACCACTTCGTGAAGAAGGATCGCCGCACCCCGTTGAGGACGAACTGCCGGTAGGCCCCACTCAGGTCGCCTTCTCGGACCGCTTGGCGTGTGCTCCGGAGGACAGCGGGCATGCGGGCGTCGGACAGGGCGGCCTCGGTATACCGCGGCCCGCGTCCGTTTGTGATGCCGGAGCCCCAGACCATGACGGCTACGAACAGGTCACGCAGACTGTCGGGATCGTCACCACCGCCGTCACGGAGATCGGCCAAGTCAGCCCGGCTGATGAGACGGTCGCCACTCAGCCCGTTGGCACATCCAACGCCGATGTCGAGTACCCGCGCCGCTCCGTGCGGCTCCAGCCATGAGCGCCATGTTCCTGGGCGAAAGCGCACAGGCTCCTGTTCGCAATCGCCGTAGCGGACTACGAGCTTCTGAAGCTGCTCCATCAGACCCCCGGACACCGACGACATTGCCGTCTGCCTCAGCGTATTGGATGACATAGCAGGAGTGCTGCTGCAGGCGATGACACTCACTCGAGCCGAACAGATCGTTCCGCCGTCCCGGCGGTCACCGGCCAGGCTTCCAATCGACGTCGAGGATGGCCGCGTGCACAGCACCGGTGATCATCGTGATCGAAAGTACACCGCCCACCCAGTTCTTCGGATTGCCGAGCAACGATCCCAGGATTGCTGAGCCGTAGATGACGGCTGCGTAGACCGCTGGCACGGCCATGCTGACAACGCGCTTCTTGGCTGCGATGAAGAACAGTGGCGGTACGAGAAGGCCAGCCGACAGCACAACCACCACGACCCAGATGACCTTGTGCCAGGAATTCGCGTACATACGGGCTCGAATGGGCGCGTTGATGTGTGAACTACTCATGATCCCCCCAACTTCGACCGAGCACTCAAGTGTGACCCAGAGCACACATCGAGCGAGGGTGATTCGAAGGACTCCCGTCCCTCAGCCAGTTGTGCTGTCTCAGTTTCCGTCTCATTCAAGGCCGTTCGCACCGAGTCCGGGCGCCCTACGCACTCCCTGGCGTACGCGTGGAGCTTCGAGCCTTGCCCCTTGCTGAAATGCGGAGCTTCGGAGCGCGGAATCGGCTCCGCCCTTCGATGCGGTCCAACCAGCGCCTTGGCAAGGACTGTCGGTAGCAGACACGCAAGAGTCGATGCCCCACCGACCTGGCAGACTGCGGCCCATGGAGGAGTCTGCTCGTCTGCCTTTGACCCCGCGCCCCATGCCCCCGCTCCGCGGCGACGAGGCAATCGTCGGCGTCCCGGACGCGACCGTGGTCGACTTCTGGCGGTTCGCCATGCCGGACCTCCGCATGAACAACACACGCGGCCTGTTCGCCGAATTTCTGGTCCACCAGGCGATCGGTTCCACCAAACCCCGTGTGGAATGGGCAAGCCACGATGTCGAGACCGACGACGGACTGCGCATCGAAGTCAAGGCCGGGGCATACCTGCAAGCCTGGGATCAACGAGCACCGTCCCAAATCCGCTTCACTGGGCTCCACGCTCGCACGTGGTCACCCGATCGCGGCTACTCCGAGGCGAAGTCGTACAACACCGACGTCTACGTTTTCGCCGTCCAGACCGCCCGTGAACACGCTGTCTACAACCCGCTCGACACGGCCCAGTGGGAGTTCTACGTGCTTCCCCACCCAGTGGTCGTCAGCCTGGACACGGACAGCGCCAGCCTGAACGCGGTTCGCGCGGCGGCCGGTCCACCAGTGCCCTTTCCCGCCCTCGGTGACTGCATCCGGTCGGCCGATCCCCGCCCCGGCGCGACCGCCGACTGACGAGCGAAGCCCGTTCCCTGCCTGGAGGACGCACCTGACCCGGTAGCTCCACGAACAGAGCCGCGGGTCATCGGCAAGACACCACACCCGCTCTCCTAAAGCAGTGCTCAGGTTCACGGCTTCCCTACGTCAGTCATCGCCCACCTGAAGCAGAGCAACAACAGCACCATTGCCCACGCCGGCGACTACCCCGTCAAAGGTGTGCCGGCTCACCGGGTTCCACGCATGCCCCCCATCGAACGGTTCGATGTTCGTCCACCAGACCGCGTCCCACCCCAACAACCTCACCACTCGCTCGGCGGCTCGACGCGCATGCTCAGGGTCACGACGCATCCGGCCCGGGTAGACCAGATCCTCCGCAGACAGACAGGTCATGAGAGCCACAGCCTGTTCCTCAGTGGTCTTCTTCAATGCCTCGCCCACCTCGGCAGGCGAAGTCGGCCCCTGCGCGCCCGCTACCGCATAGGGCGCCCAGGCTTCCTGCGCCTCGAGAACGAGGCCATAGACATGCTCTTCAACGGTGCCGGCATCAGCTCGCCCAACACGGCCGAAGACGCCGTCCGGCTTGGCGAGCGAGCCAAGCATCGGCCGCAGGGCCGCCGTGATCTCCACGCCCGGATACTCCCATGTGCCCGCTGCCCCCGGACATGGACAGTGGATCCGCTACGGCCTGACTCAGGCGTTCCCCACTGGTTCAAGCGAGCCCGGCCCACCCACCGAGCACGGCCGTCCACAGAAACCCGCCAGATACATTCGATCTTGTATACTGATATACACCACCGTATTCACAAGGAGGTCACCATGAGCCGCACAGTCATCGATCTCGACGACGAGGCCCTGGAGGCCGCCGCCGCGGAACTCGGCACCACCACCAAACGCGACACCATCAACACCGCCCTGCGGGAGGTCACCGCCCGCTACCGGCGGCTGCGCGCGCTCGATGAGGCCCGGGAGCTGGTGGCCGACGGTGCGCTGGACATGGACCTCCTCCTGGACAAGAGCACGTACCGGCCGTGAGCGTCGCCGACTACCTCATCGACACCTCCGCACTGGCGCGCGTCCTGCTGGGCCAGAACACGGCCGAGTGGGACGACCGGATCGCCGCCGGCCTCGTCGCGATCTGCGACATCACCGAGCTCGAGGTCCTCTGCTCGGCCCGTTCGGCGGCGGACCGTGCGCGGTTGAAGGCGGCGCTCGACGGCCACTACGCCTGGTGCCCCATGCCGGACGGCGTCTACCGCCGCTCTCGCGTCGTGCAGGAGCAGCTCACAGCCAAGGGCGAGCACCGCATCGCGGGCCCGGTCGATCTGCTCCTGGCCGCCGCTGCCGAAGAGGCCGGACTCACGCTGCTGCACCACGACCGGGACTTCGAGACCATCGCCCGTACCACCGGCCAACCGGTACGGATGATCGACCTCAGATGACACACACCTCATAGATCAACCAGCCGACAGCCGCGAACCCCCAGTTCAGCCGCCCCCGGCCATACGCGTTTCCGCCAAGGCCTGGCCGTACGGCAAGATGGGGTGTATCTGCCCACTGCCAGTTTCAAGCTGCCGGACGGTTTCTCTTGGCTGAGTTCATTTACACCATGCGCAAGGCGCGCAAAGCGCACGGCGACAAGGTGATCCTCGACGACGTGACGACGAGCTTCTACCCGGGAGCGAAGATCGGCGTCGTCGGCCCGAACGGCGCCGGCAAGTCGACGATCCTGAAGATCATGGCGGGTCTGGAGCAGCCGTCCAACGGTGACGCCTTCCTCACGCCCGGTTACACCGTCGGCATCCTGCTGCAGGAGCCGCCGCTGACCGAGGACAAGACCGTCCTGGAGAACGTCCAGGAGGGTGTCGCCGAGGTCAAGGGCAAGCTCGACCGGTTCAACGAGATCGCCGAACAGATGGCGACCGACTACACCGACGCGCTCATGGACGAGATGGGCAAGCTCCAGGAGGAGCTCGACCACGCCAACGCCTGGGACCTCGAGGCGCAGCTGGAGCAGGCGATGGACGCGCTGGGCTGCCCGCCCGGCGACTGGCCCGTCACCAACCTGTCCGGTGGTGAGCGCCGCCGCGTCGCGCTGTGCAAGCTGCTGCTGGAGCAGCCCGACCTGCTGCTGCTCGACGAGCCCACCAACCACCTCGACGCCGAGTCGGTGAACTGGCTGGAGCAGCACCTGGCCAAGTACCCGGGCACCGTCGTCGCGGTCACTCACGACCGGTACTTCCTCGACAACGTCGCCCAGTGGATCTGCGAGATCGACCGCGGCCGCCTCTACCCCTACGAGGGCAACTACTCGAAGTACCTGGAGACCAAGGCCGCGCGCCTCAAGGTCGAGGGCCAGAAGGACGCCAAGCGGCAGAAGCGTCTGAAGGAAGAGCTCGAGTGGGTGCGGTCCAACGCCAAGGGCCGTCAGGTCAAGTCCAAGGCGCGTCTGGCCCGCTACGAGGAGATGGCGGCCGAGGCCGAGAAGATGCGGAAGCTGGACTTCGAGGAGATCCAGATCCCGCCGGGCCCGCGTCTGGGCAGTGTCGTCGTCGAGATCAACAACCTCAGCAAGGCCTTCGGCGAGAAGGTCCTCATCGACGACCTCAGCTTCACGCTGCCGCGCAACGGCATCGTCGGCATCATCGGCCCGAACGGCGCCGGTAAGACGACCCTGTTCAAGATGATCCAGGGCCTGGAGGAGCCGGACTCCGGTTCCATCAAGGTCGGCGACACCGTCAAGATCTCGTACGTCGACCAGAGCCGCGAGAACATCGACCCGAAGAAGACCCTGTGGGCCGTGGTCTCCGACGAGCTCGACTACATCAACGTCGGCCAGGTCGAGATGCCCAGCCGTGCCTACGTCTCCGCGTTCGGCTTCAAGGGCCCGGACCAGCAGAAGCCGGCCGGTGTCCTCTCCGGCGGTGAGCGCAACCGGCTGAACCTCGCGCTCACCCTCAAGCAGGGCGGCAACCTGCTGCTCCTCGACGAGCCGACCAACGACCTGGACGTCGAGACCCTGAGCAGCCTGGAGAACGCGCTGCTCGAGTTCCCCGGCTGCGCCGTGGTCGTCTCCCACGACCGGTGGTTCCTGGACCGGGTCGCCACGCACATCCTCGCCTACGAGGGCGAGTCCAAGTGGTTCTGGTTCGAGGGCAACTTCGAGTCGTACGAGAAGCACAAGATCGAGCGGCTCGGCCCGGACGCCACCCGTCCGCACCGCGCCACCTACAAGAAGCTGACCCGGGGCTGATCGATCTTGCGGCACAACTACCGCTGCCCGCTGCGTTGGTCGGACATGGACGCGTACGGCCATGTCAACAACGCGGTCTTCGTGCGCTACCTGGAGGAAGCCCGTATCGACTTCCTCTTCCGGCCGGAGAAGGATTTCCAGCAGGGGTCGGTGGTGGCACGCCATGAGATCGACTACAAGCGGCAGCTCGTCCACCGGCACCACCCGGTGGACATCGAGCTGTGGATCACCGAGATCAGGGCCGCGTCCTTCACCATCACCTACGAGGTGAAGGACGACGACGTGGTCTATGTACGGGCCTCGACGGTGGTCGTGCCGTTCGACTTCGAGGCCCAGCGCCCGCGCCGGATCACCGCGGAGGAGCGGGAGTTCCTCGAGGAGTACACGGACGACGCGGAGGAGGAGGCCGTCGCCGCATGACGGTCCTGCACCTCGTCGACGAGGGGGAGGCGGCGGATCTCGCGGCCTTCCTCTCCCGGCTGCTCCACTACGACCGTGGAGCCGCGGTGCGCCTGCAGGCGGCGGGCACCGCACTGGCCGTCTTCGGACGGCCGCCGTCCTTCGAGGTGCTGGCCGTGCGCGCGGTGCGGCTGGCCAAGCCGTACGAGAACGGGCTGGACGTCACGCTCGATGTGACCGTGTCCGCCGGTGAGCTGCTGGAGTCGGTGGACGAGAAGGCTGCCACGGCTGTCGTGCCGGGTGCCGTGACCGGGCCGCCGTGGGCCGGTGTACTGCCGCCGCGCGGCGGCTGGCGGCCCGAGCCGGGGCTGCCGGCGCCGGACGCCCTGCGGTCGCTGGTCGCCGCCGTGGTCGCCGAGTTCCGGTCCCGTACGCAGGAGTTGCCCTCCGAGGGGCGCACCAGGGCCGAGCTGGACCGGATCGGGCGGGACATCTGGTCCCGTACGGTCGGTGACACCCGCCTCCCCGTGCGGGTCGTGCACGCCGCGCAGTCGCTGGGCTTCCTGCGGCCGGGAGTGCCGCTGGGGCTGTTCTCCTCGGGCGCGTGGCTCCGGCTGCGCACGCCGTACGGATCCGTCGCCGTACGACGTGCCGGGCTCGGGGCGCTGGACGTCAGCGTCCGCTGAACCCGCCGCCGTCTCTCACCCTCAGCCCGGCGCGTTCACCATCGAGGCCGCCGCGTACGTCAGGTAGTTCCACAGCGTGTGCTCGTGCTCCTCGGACAGCCCGAGTTCGTCGACGGCGACCCGCATGTGCTTCAGCCAGGCGTCGTGCGCCGCACGGTCGACCGTGAAGGGCGCGTGCCGCATCCGCAGGCGGGGATGGCCGCGGTTGTCGCTGTACGTCGTGGGGCCGCCCCAGTACTGGATGAGGAACAGCACCAGGCGCTCCTCGGCCGGGCCCAGGTCCTCCTCGGGATACATGGGCCGCAGCAGCGGGTCCTCGGCCACTCCCTCGTAGAAACGGTGAACGAGCCGGCGGAAGGTCTCCTCCCCGCCGACCTGCTCGTAGAAGGTCTGCTCCTGAAGCGTGCCGCGCCGAATCTCATTCACGCCCTCCATGCTCTCAGACGCGGGGACATAGGACTCAAGGCCTAGGACCGCCCTCCCTGCCCTTACTGTGGGGGTATGGGCGGTCATGCTCCCGACAGGGAACCGGAACCGGACGGCCTCGCCGCCTCCGCGCGGGCGGCACTGGTGCGCCGGATCGACGCGAGCGGGGCCTGGGCCGCCGACCCGGTGTGGCGCGAGGCGTTCGCGACGGTCCCCCGCCATCTGTTCGTGCCGTACTACTACGTCGGCGTCGCCGGCGGCTACGAACGGCGCTGGGGCGAGAGCCCCGACCCCCGGGCGCGTGAGCGGTGGGTGGTCGGCGCCTACGAGGACACCCCGCTGGCGACGCGGCTGCGCGACGGCGAACTGCTCTCCTCCAGCAGCCAGCCGTCCCTGATGGCGGACATGCTGGCCGCGCTGTGCGTGACGGACGGGGACACGGTCCTGGAGATCGGCGCCGGCACCGGCTACAACGCCGCGCTGCTCGCCCACCGGCTGGGCGACGACAAGGTGACCACCGTCGATCTCGACCCGGAGATCACCGAGTCGGCCCGCCGGCACCTGGCAGCGGCCGGATACCGGCCGGTCGTCGTCACCGGCGACGGTGCCCGGGGCGTGCCCGAGCGTGCGCCGTTCGACCGGATCATCGCCACCTGCGCCCTGAACACCGTGCCGCGCGCCTGGCTCGCGCAGAGCCGTCCCGGCGGCCGGATCCTCATGCCGCTCGGCACCGGCCTGATCGTGCTGACGGTGAGCGACGCCGGGCATGCCGAGGGGCGGTTCCTGCACACGCCCGCCTACTTCGTGCCGCTGCGCGGCGGGATCCGGCCCTGGGGAGAACCCGCCCAGTTGGGCGGGGTGCCGCGCAGGGCCAGGGAGGACGACCTGTTCCGCTTCCTGCTGACGCTGACCCGCGGCACCCTCGATCCGCAGGAGGCGCACGCGCTGTGGGAGCAGGAGGGCATGCCGCAGCGGGAGCGCTACGGCATCACGGTCAGCGGCGAGCATGAATGGGCCTGGCTGGACGACCCGGAGGGGCCGTACGCCTGGCCCCTCCCCTCTTGATCCTGGTGGGGCTCAGCCCCGGCGGATCGTGATCGTCGTCCAGGCGCCCACGTGCACCCGGTCGCCGTCCTGCAGCGGGACGGGGACGAACGGCTGGATCGGTTCGTCCGAGCCGTTGACCGTCGTGCCGTTCGTCGAGTTCTGGTCGACGACCGCCCAACTGCCGTCCGGCTGCTGGACCAGCACCGCGTGCTGGTGCGAGACGCCCGGGTCCTCCGGCGGCACCGCCAGGTCGACGTCGGGGGTGTCGCCGGTGGAGTGCCGACGGCGGCCGATCGTGAGCTGGTTGCCGGTGAGCGTGCGCTGCTGCTCGGGCGAGTACGCGGGCAGGTTCAGGCCCGCGGCCTCGGGGCCGGAGCGCTGCATCATCGCCATGAAGTAGTCGCGGTCCGGGCCGATGGTCGCGGTCCAGGTCGACGGTCCCTGCGGCGCCTGGGGCTGCTGCGGGAAGCCGCCCTGGCCGGGACCGGGAGGGGCCTGGGTCGCGCCCGGCTGCGGGTAGCCGTAGCCGCCGCCCTGACCGGGGCCGGGAGGTGCCTGAGTGGCGCCCGGCTGGGGGAAGCCGTAGCCGCCGCCCTGACCGGGAGCGGGCGGGGCCTGCGTCGCGCCGGGCGGGGGGAAGCCGTAGCCGCCCTGACCCGGACCGGGACCGGGGCCGCCGGGGCCGCCCGGACCACCGGGGCCGCCCGGGCCGGAGGTCGGCGGGGAGATCACCCAGTCGTCCTCACCGCCGCCGAAGGGACCGCCCTGCTGCGGCGGCCGCTGGGTCTCCTGCGGGAATCCGGGCGGGGCCGGCGGGCCGGACTGCTGGAAGGCCTGCGGAGCGCCGGGGCCACCAGGGCCGCCGGGGCCGGGCGGCGGCGGGACCGGTCGCGAGGGGTCGGCACCGAATCCGGGCGGGCCGGAAGGGCCACCGGGTCCGGGGTGACCGCCGGGGCCGGGAGGACCACCAGGTCCGGGAGGACCGCCGGGACCGGGGTAGCCGCCGGGGCCACCAGGGCCACCGGGGCCGCCCGGGCCGGGGAAACCGCCGCCGGGAGGAGGCGGAGGGCCCGAGGGATCGTTGCCGAACGGCGGGATCGGCTCGGCCGGACGGTTCATCTGCGACGGACGGGAGCCCTGGTACTCGTACGAGTCACCGCCGCCGTAGGACGGACCCGACGGACCGGGACCGGGCTGGCCCGGAGGCTGGAAACGTACGCCCGGGCCGGGCGCCTGCGGGGGCGGGGCCGCAGGGGTGTACGAGGTCGCCGTGTTCGTCAGGAAGTTCCACCGGCACTCCTCGCAGAACGGTGCGCCGCCCTCACGCGGCGTACGGCACTGCGGGCAGAGCTCCGGCTCGGCGTTCGGTACGGCGGACAGGTGCGGAGGTCGTCCACCAGGACCGCCGGGACCTCCGGGCGGGCCACCGGGACCGCCGGGTCCACCCGGGCCGCCGGGGGGCGGGAAGCCGTAGCCGCCGGGCGGGGGCGGTGGAGGGGGCGGAGGCACGGCACCCGCCATGCGGTGACCGCAGACCTCGCACCAGTCGTCGGAACCCGACTGGTGTCCGTTCGGGCAGGTCGGCATGTCGGCCCGTCCCTCCTTCGATCTCTTCTAGGTCACTTCTTTACACGAACGGTCTTGGTGGACCGGGTCTCGAGCGTCATCTCGTCGGCCTCCTGAACCTTCGCCTTCAGTCGCACAGTACCGGTCGCGGCATCGACCACGTCCACCACCTTCGCAAGCAGTTTCGCAGTATCGGCGTTCCCGGAGGCACTCGCGAGCTGAACGGCCCGGCCCAGTTTGGCCGTTGCTCCGTCCATATCTCCCGCTTTGCGAAGGTCCAGCCCATGCTGGATGGCCTGTGCCAGTTCGGCCTGCCCGGTGTAGTGGGCGACCTGGGGGTTGATCGACGTCGAGGCGACCATGTCGTCGGTCCACACGGCCCTCACCAGGCCCTGCGCGCCGAGGTTCTGGACGCTGCCGTCGGGCTGCGGAATGACCAGCGAGATCCGGGCCGCGAGCATCTCCTGCCCGATGTGCGCGGCCGGGACCTCGACACAGACGTGGTAGTCACGGGACTCATCGCCCCAGGAACCAAGGGGGTAGTCGCCCGCGCGGGGGCCCGCCTCGGTGCGCCTGCCGGTCAGTTCCTCGACCGTCGGCGCGACCTGCTTGACGAACTTCACGGTGGTGTCGACCGGGGTCCACAGCCGCAGGGAGACGTCCGCGACCTCCTTGCCCATCGCCGTTTCCATCATCTGTGTGAAGTCGGCGGCGAGCCCGGCCGGATCGGCGACGATGTCGGCGGTCCCGAGCAGGGCGGAGGCGATCCCTGTGACTTCTTTCACTTCCCAGTCCGTGCCCACGCCGCGCGCGTCACAGGTGAAACGCCCGGCACACGCGTCGAGCGCGGCCTTCAGGTCCTCGGACGATTCGTGCTCATTGCGGCCGTCGGTGAGCAGGATGCCGTGCCGGATGGCGACGTCCGCGGAGGAGAGCAGACGGTCGGCGAGTTTCAGCCAGGTGCCGATGGCCGTGCCGCCGCCCGCGCTGAGCGAGCGCAGCGCCTGCTTGGCCTGCTGGCGGGTGGTGGCGTCGGCGACCGCGACGCGCCCGCCGCCCGGGTAGACCTCCTTGGCCACGTGCGTCCCGCCGATCACCGCGAAGTGCACGCCGTCGCGCAGGGTGTCGATCGCGGCGGCCGTGGCGTCCCGGGCGTTGCGCATCTTGGTCGGCGGGTAGTCCATCGACCCCGAGCAGTCGACCATGACCGCCACGGCCGCGGACGGGCCCTCACCGGGCGAGTAGACGTGGGGCGCCGCGACCGCGCTGCCGATCGTGCCGCCGCCGGTCGCCGTCACCGTGACGATGGCGTTGACCTCGCCGGTGCCTTCCGGCAGGTACTCGTTCTGGTACACGTCCACCGAGAACTGCGGCACGTTCGACTTCGAGAAAATGGCCATGCCTGCTTCGATCCCCCTCGAAAGCCCCCACCTGAGCGGGGTGATGACGGTAGGCGGACCGGTCCCCTCCGGTCCGCCGAGGCGTCCCCGTACGTGGCCTCAGGCCGATCCTGCCCCCTGGGGCACGGCGGGGAACGGCACGAGGGCCACTGTTACGTTGTCGTGGCCCCCACCGTCCAGGGCGTGGCCGATGAGCACCCGGGCGCTGTGCAGCGGATGCGCGGCGGCGTCGAGCGGGAGGACCCGGGCCATCTCCTCGGCCGCCTCCGCGTAGTTCCACAGGCCGTCCGTGCAGACCACCACCACGCCGGGCCGGTCGGGCTTGAACGCGGCGGTGTGCGGTTCCAGTTCGTAGGCGTCCGCGCCGAGCCAGCCGGTGATCGCGTGCGCGCGCTCGTCGGCGTAGGCCTCGGCCTCGTTCATCAGGCCCGCGGCGACCATCTGCGCGGCCCACGAGTCGTCCTCGGTGAGCCGGGCGGGGGGAGCGCTCCGGTCGACCGGGACCCAGTAGGCGCGGCTGTCGCCGACCCAGCCGACGATCAGCAGGCCCGACGTCACCACGGCGCCGACGATGGTGCACGCGGGGGCGTTCTGGTGCGGGGCCTGCTCCAGGGCCGTGGCGGGCTCGGCGGCGAGCGAGTTGACGGCGCGTGAGGCGGCGACGATCGCGTCGTGCATCGCCTGCTGCGGGTGCGTGCCGCGCGGCAGGGCGGCCAGCACCGCCTCGCTCGCGGCCTTCGACGCGGCCTGGGAGGCGTCGTCGGGACGGGTCGCCGAGGAGACTCCGTCGCAGACGATCGCCACGGAGGCGGGGGTGCCGTCGGGCAGCGCGGTGGTGCCGATGGCGAACGCGTCCTCGTTGCGGTGGTGGCGCAGGCCGCGGTCGCTGACCGCGGCCATCGGGCCGGACTCCTGCTCCATGTGGTCCCGTTCACGCGGCTGGGCGTGGCCGCAGTTCTCGCAGTAGCCGTCGTCGTCCACACGGCCGGCACGGCAGGCCACGCAGACCTTGCCGCCGGCGCCGGCGGCCGGGGCCGCGGGCTCGGCGGACACCCGTGGGTCCGGTGCCTGGAGGAGGTACTCGTCGGGCTGGCTCTGATCGGGGTGACTGTGATCCGGCTGGGTCTGATACGTCTCCGGCGGTGCGGCATGTCCGTCGGGCTGCGGCCTCCGGTCGAACCGTACGCCGGTGGCCGGGGGCGCCTCCGGTGGCAGGGGGACACCCGGTGCCGGGGCCTGAGGGTCCGCCGTCCCCGGGGCGGGCCAGGGCGCGCCGCCGGGTGGCGCCGGGGGGCGCTCGGGATACTCACCGGCCGGAGCGCCCTGGGCGGGCACCGAGCCGTTCATGGTGATGGTCGGGTTGTCCTGCGGCCGTTCGGGCACGGCGGACAGGTCATATCCGCACGCGCCGCAGAAACGGTCACCCGATTCGAGGGGTTCCTCGCAACTCGGGCAGGCGGACAACTGGGGCATCTGCGACATCAACTACACCCACGTCCGGGGGCGGTAACGATTGGCACGTTCCACCAGGTCGATCCTCTCCTCGCCGCCCCGCGCCAGCCGGGCCAGCGTGCGGTACGAGCGTTCCAGGCCGAAACGCAGGCCCCGCTCGTCCAGGCCGCTGCCGAGCAGCGTCCGTCCCCCGGCGGCGGGAGGGACGGAACCCTGGCCCCCGGAGAGTACCCAGTCCAGGGCACTGCCGAGGACCTCGGCCGACAGTTGTTCCCGCCGCGCCGGATCCAGACCGTACGCGTCCAGCGCCTCGACCTGCGCCGCGGCGGCCGTGAGATCCTCCAGGAACGGTACGTCGGAGGCGGCCGCGGTGCGTTGCCTCAGCCGTGCCCGTACGGCCGCCACGCGCGCGGCCGTGTAGTGGATGGAGGACTCCGGGACCGACTCCAGCGTCGTCACGGCGCTGCGCCGGTCCCCGCTCGCCAGTTGGACGCGGGCCAGTCCGAACGCGGCGCTGACATAGCTCGGGTCGGTCGACCACACCAGCCGGTAGTACTCGGCGGCGTTGTCGAGCTGGCCCAGCACCTCCGCGCACAGGGCCAGCGCCAGCTTGGGCGCGATCTCGCCCGGGAAGGCGTCGTAGATCGCGTCGAAGGCCAGCGCGGCGCCCTCGTCGTCGCCGGTGACCAGCGCGGCCACGCCCCGGTACCAGACCACCCGCCAGTCGTCGGGCCGCTCGCCCTCCAGCGTGACCAGGGCCTCCAGCGCGGCGGCCGGTTCGCCGGTCTCCAGCCAGGCCCGGATCTGCCGCAGCCGCGTCTCGGTCGACGGGGCCGGGGCCGCGGCGAGGGCTCCGAGCAGCTCGGCCGGCGCGGAGGTCATCAGGCCCGCCAGGAAACCGGCGTTGGGGTCGGTCGGGTCGACCCGGGGAACGGGCAGGGCGAGGGTGGCGGCGGGGGCGTCGACGGGTCTGACGAGGCCGGAGGGAAGCGGACCGCCTGCGGGGAGCTGAGCGGCGGCGGGCAGCGCGGCGGTGGTCGGGGAACCGCGCCGCGTCCGCACCACCCGCGCCCCCAGCCGGGACACCTCACCGTCCAGCCGCGGGAACAGCTCCGTGTCCGTGACCCGCAGTTCGGGCCCGAACAGGGTGGACAGGGCGGGCCGGGCGCGACCCGACTGCAGGGAGACGACCTCCCGCAGGACGCCCGTCAGCTGCTCGGTCATCTCCTGCGCGGAGGCGAACCGGCGGGCCGGATCGGGGTCGGTGGCGCGGACCAGCAGGCGGTAGTACGACTCGTACTGCCGGAAGACCTCGATGTGGTCCGGGTCGGGCAGGGAGTCCGCGTAGACGTTCGTGTAGCCCTGGAAGTCGAAGGTCAGGACGGCGAGCGTGCGGGCGACGGTGAAGAGGTCGCTCGCCACCGACGGGCCGGCCTCGGCCACTTCCGGCGCCTGATAGCCCACCGTGCCGTAGATGGCCGACTCCTCGTCGTCCATCCTGCGCACCGCGCCCATGTCGATCAGCTTGAGCTGGTCCTCGGTCTGGATCGCGTTGTCGACCTTGAAGTCGCAGTACAGCAGGTTGCGGCTGTGCAGATGGCCGAGCGCCTCCAGCGCCTCGATGCCGTACGCGCAGGCCTGCTCCACCGGCAGCGGATCGCGCCTGCCCTGCGCTGTGCGGCGGCCGTTGGCGATCTCCTTCAGCGATTTGCCGCCGACGTACTCCATGACGATGTAGCCGTCGAGGGAGCCCGTGCGCTGGTCCAGGTGCTCGACGAAGTTGTAGATCCGCACGATGTTGGCGTGCTCGATCTCCGCGAGGAAGCGCCGCTCGGAGATCGCCGCGGCCATCGCGTCCTGGTCGCCGGTGTCCAGCAGGCCCTTGAGGACCACCCAGCGGTCCGAGACCGCCCGGTCGACGGCGAGGTAGATCCAGCCCAGGCCGCCGTGCGCGAGGCAGCCGACCACCTCGTACTGGCCGTGCACGACGTCACCGGACTTGAGCTTCGGCACGAACGAGTACGGGTGCCCGCACTTGGTGCAGAACCCCTCCGTGCGCCCCGGCCGGTCACCGCGCGCCCGGCCCACCTGGGCGCCGCAGTCGGAGCGCGAGCAGAACCGCTTCCGCTCGGGCACCTCGGGGTTGTCCAGGACCATCTCGCGCGGGTCGGGCCGCGGGATCGGCGGCACCTGCACCAGCCCGGCGCCCAGCCGGCCCCGGGACGAGGAGCCTGCGCCCGAGCCGGAGCTGCGCACCGACACCGAGCGGCTCGTCGACTTGCCCGACAGGGAGCGCGAGAGGCGTCCCGACACCGAGCGGCGGGACTTCGACGACTGGGACGACGTACGGGAACTGCGGCTGCTGGAACGCGAGCTGGCGCCCGAGCCGCGCGAGCCTCCCTTGCCGCCGGCGGTGATGCCGGTGGGGGGCGAGGCGACCATGCCTCCCCCAGAGGGGGGACCCCCAGCCGCGACGACCGGGGCGAGGCCGCAGGTGTCGCAGTACAGTTCACCCCCGCCGACGTCTTCGTAGCTGCCCGTGCAGGTGGGGCGTTGGCAGGTGCGTGCCTCGGTCATGGACTCCCCCTTGTCGCTCATGCGCCCGGCCCCCTCCGGTCGTCCTCGACCGCGCCCTGGTCCGGCACCCGCGGGCCGCCGAGCAGCTCCAGGGCGGCCTGCTGGTAGCGCAGCACGGCCCCTTCGGCGGCGCGCAGATCGCAGGGGGCGCTCCACAGCATGCGGCGCGCCTTCTCGTACCGCTCCACCAGCAGCGCGTCCTCCGCGAAGCCGTGCCGCGCGACCTTCGCCTTGTACGCGTCGAGCCGGCCGCGCAGCTCGGCCCGGACCGCCAGGGGCGCGGTGACCGCGGTCAACGACTCCCGGGCGCGCAGCAGTTCGTCCTCGGCCTTCTGCTCCAGCGACTCCAGCAGCGGGGACAGCCGGTGCCACTGGCCCTGCCTGCGGTAATCGGCTGCCGCCGTCACCTGCTCCTGCAACACCGTCGGCGGCCCGCTGACGACCGGCACCTCCGTCGCCGCGATCTTCGCGAGGACCTCGCCGCGGGCGGTGCGCGCCTCGGCCAGGGTGCGGTCCGCGCGGCTGAGGATGTCCCGCAGCCTGACGATCCGCTTCTCGGCGTCCTGCCGCACCGTCAGGACCGCGTCGATCTCCCTGCGTACGTCCTCCAGGGCGCGCGCCTCACGGTCGTACACCGTCGTGTCCGGCCGACCGCCGCCCGGAGCCGAACTGCCCTCCGCCGCAAGCCAGAACTCCAGCGGGTCCGAGATCACCTGCTCACGCAGCTTCGTCAGCGTGCGTGTGATGCGCTCCAGATCGTCGCCCGCCGGGTGCTCTCCGGGGCGCACGCCCACCGAGTGCGCGAGCCTGCGGGTGCGCTGGAGTTCGGCCGCCAGCAGGTCGATCCGGGCGGGCAGGGCCGACCAGACGGCGTCGGCGGCGACGACCATGTCCAGGCTCGTCGCGTACAGCTCGTTCATCCGGTCGACGAGGGTGGTGAGCGAGTAGCGCTCGCTGAGTTTGTTCGCGGCGCCGTGCAGGGTGGGGGCGTTGGCCGTCGCGGTGGCGCTGCCCGCGACGGTGACGGACTCGCCGGTCAGCAGTTCCGTCAGCTCCACCAGGTCCTCGCGGCTGGACCAGCGGCGGCGGGATCGGATGTCGCGGGCGGTGCGAAGGGCGTCCGTGTACGCGTCGAAGTAGGTCCACAGCAGCGTGATCGACGCCTCCGTGGACGTCCAGCGCTCCTGGGTGACACCGGTGAGCTCGGCGCCCTCCAGGAGTCTGCGGCCCGCGTGGTCCTGCAGGGCGAGGAGCGAGGTCTCGATCGCCTCGTGCTCCGCGCCGAGCCGCGCCAGCGCACGGTCCACCTCGTCCCGGTCCATCACCGGCCCGGTGGATCCCGTGACGCCCATCGATCACCTCTCGCTGCGGTAGTGCCGGTTGGGTCTGGATCGGCTTGCTGGTCGGAGTTCGGTCGGGTTGTGGGGCCGGGTGTCGGTCGATCGGTCAGGTGTTGCGGAGGTACTTCGGAGCCGGTGGTTCCGACTTCTTCGCATCCTTGCCCAGTGTCGCCGACAGCCATTTCTCGTACGAGGCCTGCCAGCCGTTCGCGGTGTCCTCGCGGTAGTCCACCAGGATCTTGTTGACCCGGCGTACCAGATCGTCGGCGTCCTTCTTCATCGCCACGCCGTAGTACTCGGCAGTGAAGGCGTCGCCCTTGAGCTGGACCGTCGGATCCTGTGCCGCCTGGCTCGCGGCGAGGGCGCCGTCGGTGACCACGGCGTCGACCTCGCCGAGCTGGAGCCTTACCAGGCAGTCGAGTTGGTTCGGGACGGTCGTGGAGATGTCGGTGCTGGCGGGGAGTTTGCCGTCCTTCTGGTCGGCCTCCAGCGTGGAGTACGCCGTCGAGCCTGCCGCCGTGCAGACCTTGCGGTCCGCGAGCGTGTCGTCGTAGCCCTTGACGGGTGAGGACTTCGGGGCCAGGACCTGCTGTCCGGTCTTGAAGTAGGGCGCGGAGAAGGCGACGTCCTTGATGCGATCGCAGTTGATCGTCATCGTGCGGACGACCATGTCCACGCGGCCGTCCTGGATCGCCGGGATGCGCTGGTCGGTGGGGATCGCCTTGAACTGGACGGCGTCCGGGTCGCCGAGTATGTCCTCGGCGATGCGGTGGACCAGGTCGATGTCGAAGCCCTCGAGCTCCGCGGTCTCACCACTGTTGGGGTTGCGGTAGCCCCAGCGGTAGCTGTTCTGGTCGACGCCGACAATCAGCTTGCGCTTCTCGCCCTCGCGGTCCTTGATCGCCTGGATGGTGTCGCCGTCGGCGGAGGAGGGGGACAGCGTCTGCTTCTCGGGGGCCTCGCAGTCCTCTTCGGCCTTCTCGACCGTGGCCTGGGAGGCTTGCGTGACGGCCCGGCCGTCGCCGATGCCCGGTCCGGACAGCGGGACGCACAGCGCGAAGACCGCCACCAGGGCGCAGACGACCGCCATCGTGGCCACCCCGCCCCAGCCCTTCAGGCTGGCCCGCAGACGTCGTGCTCGCATGCTCACGCCCCCTTCACGTCTCCCCTTGTATCCCGTGCCCCGTTCATCGGTACTCCGACAGCCTGCGGCCGATGCCCAGCACCGCGCCCGCGGCGCCCAGGACCGCGAGGACGGCCGCGCCCGCCGACAGGCCCGTCAGGGCGTCCCGGCCGTCACCGGCCGCGCGCTTGAACTCGGTCTCCTCGTGCGCGAGTGCCGTGCGCAGGTTCTCGTCGACGCTGTCGAAGCACTCGCCGGTCGCGTCCTCGGTGCCGATGACCCTGTCCAGCGCCTGCTGGTAGTTGCCGTTCTCGTCCTGCTCGCGGGCGGCGGTGTGGCGCTTCTTCCACTCCGTCATGTTGCCGACGGCGGCGGTGACGGGCTGTTCGCCCGAGGTGTCGTCGGCGAGGTTCGCGGCGTCCGCCAGGTACTTGCCGAGGTCGGCCATGTCCGTGCGGAAGTCGTAGTCGTAGGCGTCGAAGGTCTGCGCGCCGACCTTCTTCGTCTCGGCGCCGCGGGCCACCAGGGTCAGGTTCTCGTTGCCCCGTGCCTTGAGGGAGGCGATGCGGGCGTCGTGCAGCACGTTCAAGGAGCGGACGCCGTGGTCGTAGGAGTCGTTCAGGCCCGCGCGGGCGATGGTGTGGCCGACGACCAGCCAGAGCAGGACCACCGTCGCGGTGGCGGTGGCGGCGACCAGGCCTTGGTTCAACACCCGGTTCGTACGCCGGTAGTTGCGGTGCTGGGCCCAGGCGAGGGCGGCCAGGGCGGCGACGCCCAGGGCGATGGCCGCCCAGGGGTAGGGCGTGGCGTCCGCGTAGTCCGCGCGCAGGCGCTGGTTCTCCTTCTTGTACAGGTCCTCCGCCGCCGGGAGCATCTGCTGTTGCATCTTCTCGTTGGCGTAGCGGAGATAGGCGCCGCCGACCGGGAAGCCCTGGCGGTTGTAGGTGCGGGCGCGTTCGACCAGGCCCTTGTACTCCGGGAGGAGCTTGTTGAGCTTGGCGATCGTCGCGGTGGACGGAGAGTCCGGGTCGGCGTTGGCGGCGGCGTTGACGAGTTTGTCCGCGGCCGTGCGGATGTCCTTCTCGTAGCGGTCTCGGGAGGCAGCCGATTCCTGGCCGCCGGCGAGGAAACCGCTGGAGGCCGCGGTGTTGGCGTCCGCCAGGGAGCGGTAGATGTCGGCCGCGTCCGAGCTGAGGGGCTGGCTGCTGGTGAGGACGTCGTCCGCGGCGGCCGCACGGTCGGTCATCTGCCAGGCGGTGACGGCACCGAAGGCGACGACGAGCAGGGCCAGGAGAGCACCGATGATGCGCAGGCGGCCGGGCTCGGTGGTGGCGGCGGAGCGGAGCTGGTCGAGGCCCTCGGCGAAGGCGGTGCGGCGGGGCGCGGGGGGTGGGGATGCTGCGGGGCCGCTCCCGGGAGGCCGGGTCGGGGCCGGAGGTGCCGACTGCGCCGGAACTGCCGGGAGAATGGGCAGGCTCGGGCCCGGTGGTGGTGGGCTGCTCTTCGGCAGGTGTGTCACTGTGACCTCCCCCATGGTCATCCGTCACCGCAAGTATCGCTGCCGACACTGACATCCGCACCGGCCTTGCCTCGATCTTGATCGGATCGCAGCGTGAACCACCACCCCTGCACAGGAACACGTCAGGGCGATCGGTTCGGTTCCGTGTGCGGATGCGCGCGGCCGGCGGATGCGCGCGGCTACCCGACGTAGCGGCGAAACCCTTGCGCCAGGGCTGTGAAGCCGCACGCTTCGTAGAAGCGGTGGACGCAGAACCCCCGGGGCTGACGAGGAGGAACCCTACGATTCCGCACACCCGGACTGCCGAGTCCTGGTGCTGGTTGCCACGCCGGTACCCGACCCCGGCCTGAGCGCCCGGTTGAACTCCATCGAAGGGCTGGTGCTTCTGAGCCCGGAGTCGGGGTGAGGCCTGTGGCGTCCCTGTCGGGCTGCCACAGGCCCGTCCGGCCCCGTCAGTCGTTCGTCGGGGTCGCCTTGCGTCGGAGGACGATCAGGGTCGCTCCGCCGATGACGACCAGGGCGAGGGCTATGCCCGCGATGAGCGGGGTGACGCTCGTGGAGCCGGTTTCGGCGAGGTTGGTGTCGGAGGCAGTGCCGCCCACCGTGGCCGGGCTCGGTTCGCTGAGGGTCTGGGTAGCCGTGCCCGTCTCGCTGCTCCGGGTCTGGCAGTCCAGCATGCCGGTGAAGCGCTGGGTGAAGCCGCCGGGGCCGTGGATCGTGAAGTCGTAGGCCTGGTCCTCCTGGAGCGGGACCGTCACCGTCCTGGTCTCGCCCGCGGCGATGGTGTGCTCAAGTCCGGCCAGTTCGAAGGTGAACGGCTCGTCGCCCTTGTTGGACGCGATGATGTCCACACCGCCCTTGGCGCAGTTCTTCGCCGCCGACAGTGCCGGTATCGCACCCTGCTTCGCCCAGGTCGCCCCGGCCGTCGCGGACACCGTCGACTCGCTGGAGCCGGCCAGGATCTGCGTCTGGCTCCGGCTCTCGGAGGCGAAGGCCCGGCCGACCGGCACGCTGGTCGAGGCCTGCACGGTCAGTTCGGCCGAACCGGCCGCCGCGTCCTCGGGGACGTCGAAGAACACCTGCCCGCCGTCGGCCGCGGACGTGATGGCCTTGCCCTGCTTGTCGACGATCCGCACCCCGCTGGTGGCGGCATCCGCGGGCGGCGCCACCGTCACGCCGCTCGCATTGGTGTGCACCGTGACCGGGCCGAGCCGCTCGCCCGGACGGCCGGAGACCGCGGGCGGGTCGAGCGTGAGCGAGGCACGGGGCTCGGGCAGATCCCGGGCGTTCTTCTCCAGGAAGTCCGCGAGCTGTTCGGCCTGCGGGTCAAGGGCGTCGACGGCCACGTCGTCCGAGTAGCGCCAGATCGCCACCTGCGTGCCGGCCGCCGCGTCCTGCTCGGTCAGCGCACCGCGCACGCCCGCCTTCCGGGCGAGCGCCGCGAGGTTGTTCACCTGCGGGTAGGAGTTCTGCAGGATCCAGCGGATCCGGCCGGCGTCCTTGTTGGCGCCCAGGGACGTGCCGCCCCAGGACGTCTCGTGGTACTTGGCGTCCCGCTGCGTGGGGTTGTGGAGGTCGACGCAGTACGTCTGCAGCATGCCGCCGCCCTCGACGGACATCTCGAACAGGCCCGCCGACACCTGCTGGTCCCCGGTGCCGCCGTGTATCACCGCGGTGCCGTACGTCTTGAGTCCGGCTATGGTCGCGGTCGCCCCGCCCTCACTCTGTGTCGTCTCGTCGGCGGACGCCTGGCCGGCACCGGCCAGCATGCCCGCGGCGACGAGCCCGGACACCAGCGTCGCGGCGCCGAGGCGGGCCGCCCGTCGCCTGCGTACGAACACCGCCGAGAACGAAGCAAACACCAAATTTCCTTTCGAGCAGGACCCGTTGACGTGGGGGGTACGGTCCCACCAGCAGAAATCAGAAGCCTCACGGGCATCGAGAGCCCCGAGAGTCATGTCCCGGCATCCTAGGGAGGCGTGGGACCCGGCCCGCCGGTCAGACGGTCGGATGAGTGATCCGACTCGGAATCGTTATCGCCAAGATCCCTTGCGGGCAGGGCTTATCGACAAATCCACCCCTGGCCGTACGGTGCGCACGCACTGATAAGCCGCAGTCCGGACAGAGCGACCGTGACTGACGTCACGTCAGCAAAGCTGACTCTGACTGTCGTTGAGTCGATGCCTCTGCGGGATCCGCTGAATCGTCCGGCGGTGTTTCCCAGTTGGGCTCCGGTGATGCCGGCGGGACCGCCGTCTCCGGCTTGCCTCCGCGCCGGAAGGCTGAGGTGCCCCAGGCGAGATCGTGGCCGATCGCGACCGCGTCGAGGTCCGCCGAGGTCCAGCTCTGCCCCTCCCGTACATCGGTCCGCACCTTCAGCCTGCCCTGCACGATCACGGGTTCGCCCACCGTCAGCGACGCCGCCGTGTTCGTGGCGAGCTGGCGGTTGGCCCACACTGTGAAGAAGTTGGTGTGCCCGTCGGTCCACGTGTTCTTCTCACGGTCCCAGTAGCGCGCGGTCACCGCCAGCCGGAACCTCGCCGACGGTCCTGACGCCATCTCCCGGTACACCGGCTGCGTCGCCACCCTGCCGACCGCGCAGACCATCGTCTCGTTCATCGCGAACCCCTCCCTCGCCCGGACTCCGACACCGGGCCGAGCCCCGTACGGGCCCGTCCCGTACGGCTGTGTCCGCCAGACTGCCGCGACCGCGCCGAGCCCGCTGAGCGCTGTGGACCACCGCCCACCTGTGGAAAACTCCGCCACCCCGACGGGTGACACCGAGCCGCACGTCCAGCCACACGCCCAACTGCACACGGACGCTGACACGGGCACGGACACGGCGAGGGCGACGCCCGAAACGGACGCCGCCCTCGCCCTACCCGCGCATACGGCCCGTCACAGCCGCCACGCCCCCGCCGTCATCGCCCGGCCCCCACCACCCTCCCGTACTGCTCCCGCACCTCCAGGTACCGCAGCAGTTCCGCTGCCACCGGATCCAGCACCCGGGCCCTTCCGCACCCGGCCGCCGCCTTGCGCAGTCGGCGTTCCGCCTCCAGTCCGTAGCGGCGGGCCGGGCCGCGGGCCGCCATCCGGCAGCTCCACTCGACCAGCGGACCGCCGACGATGCCGATCACCATCAGCAGCACCGGCACGCCCAGGTTCGGCGACATGATCTGGAAGATCTGGCCCAGCAGCCACAGCCCGCCCAGGAACTGAAGGATCGTCATGGAGGCCTGGGACAGCACGGCCACCGGCCACCACCCCGGCCGTGGCGGCCGCCCCGTCGGCACGCCCGCACGCACGGTCAGCTCGTCCAGCGCCTCGGGCAGCCCCTGGGAGCCACGGGTGGCCGCCTCGCGCACCGCCTGAGCCCAGGGCGGGGGCAGCCCGGCCGAGGCCCGGTCGGCCACCGTACGGACCGCCTGCTCGACCCGCTGCCTGGCGGTCGCCTCCTCGTCGGCCTGGGTACGCGAGGGCAGCCGGCCCGTGGTGGGCTCGCCGTGGTCCTGGTACCAGCGCCACAGTCGCAGCCAGGGCGTTCCGCACGCGCGGTTGGCGTTGCGCAGCCATGCCCGTTCGGCCGCCTCCCCAGCCGCCGTGGCGCCCACCGCGTCGGCGAGCCGGTCCGCGAACTCCTCCCGGGCCTGTTCGCTGAGCCCCGTCCGCCGCCGGGTGGCGTAGACGGGCCACAGCCGCGCCGCCGCGATGTCCACATCGGCCGAGACACGACGGGCCGGCGCCCCGCGCTCCCCTACGAACTGGCCGAGCGCCTCGCGCAGGTCCGCGATGCCGTCCCCGGTGAGCGCGGACACCGGGAGCACGGTCGTACCCGGTTCGCCGTACTCCCCGAGGGCGATGCCGTCCTCGTCCAGGAGTCGGCGCAGATCGTCGAGGACCTGGTCGGCGGCCTCCCCGGGCAGCCGGTCGATCTGGTTGAGGACGACGAACATGACCTCCGCGTGGGCCGCCATAGGCCGCAGATAGCGCTCATGGAGGACGGCGTCGGCGTACTTCTCCGGGTCGACGACCCAGATGACCGCGTCGACGAGCGCAAGGATGCGGTCCACGTGCTCGCGGTGCTGTACGGCCGCCGAGTCGTGGTCGGGCAGGTCGATCAGGACGAGCCCCTGCAGCCGGGACTCCGCGTCCCCGGTCGGCAGCGGCCGGCGGCGCAGCCGGGGCGGGATGCCGAGCCGTTCGATGAGGTTGGCCGCCCCGTCGCTCCAGCTGCACGCGATGGGTGCCGCGGTGGTGGGACGGCGCACTCCGGTCTCCGAGATGGCCACGCCGGCGAGCGCGTTGAACAGCTGTGACTTGCCGCTGCCGGTGGCGCCCGCGATGGCGACGACGGTGTGCTGCCCGGAGAGCCTGCGCCGCGCGGACGCCTCGTCGAGCACCCGGCCCGCCTCCGCCAGCGTCCTGCTGTCGAGCCGGGTACGGGAGAGCCCGACCAGTTCGCGCAGCGCCTCGAGGCGGGAGCGCAGCGCCCCGTCGTACACCAGTGGTCTCATCGCGGGCGGGGCGGCGGACCTGCTGTCCGTGGGGACGAACTGGCTTCCGTCGGTCGTCTCGTTGACGCGGCGCGCGATGAGTCCGTCGTCCCAGGCGCCCGTGGAGTCCGTACGGGCGTCCTGCACGCGCGCGTGGGAGCCGTTCTGGGCGACCTGAGAGGGATGTGCCGAGGCACTCCCGGCGGAGCCTCCGGCGGATCCTGCCTTGTCCCCGTCGTCCGGCTGATCGGCGTGCTCGGTGTGGTCCTGGTCAGTGACGGCGGTCACCGGTCACCTCTCCTTCTGCAGTACGGACAGCGCGGCGATGAGTTCGGCCTGGTGTTCGGGGTGGACGTCGAGCGCGTCGAGCGGGGCGAGCCGGCGCTCACGTTCGGCGTACAGGACCCGGTCGACGTGCTGGGCGAGCAGCCGTCCGGCCCGGTCGCGCAGCCGCAGTGCGCCGTGGGCGCCGAGGCGCTCGGCGAGCCCCTCCCCCGCCATCCGGCCTCGGCGGCCGCCCAGCAGGCCGGTGGCGACCAGGGCGGCGACCAGCTCGGGGTCGGGCGCGACGTTCCGTTCGAGCTCGCTCACCTCGTCCTCGGCGTACTCCTCGAGCTCCCGCCGCCACCGCCGTACGGCCAGCCCGATCCGGTGCTCGGCGCTCTCGGCCGCGGAATCGCGCGGCGCGAGCTCCGGGGCGGCCGCCGCAGGTTCGCGCCGCCAGGCGTCGTCCACGCGCTCGTCAGCGGCGGTGACGGCGCACAGCAGGAGCGTGCTGAGGCTCTCCACGAGCGCGTCGAGGAGTTCAGCGGCGGTGCAGTCCAGGGGGAAGGCGCGCCACCGTTTCAGCGCGTCCCCGGCGAGCACCGCCCCGGTCTGCAACCGGCCGCGCACGCGTTTGTGCTCGCTGTCGTACGCCCCCTCGACGGCGCTGGTGAGCCGCAGCGCGGCCGAGTACTGCGCGGCGGCGGCGCCGGCCAGCTCGGGCATCCGGGACTTGAGCGAGTCGAGGACGCCGTACGCCGTACGCGCCAGGACCTGCTGCCGGGCCGCCGGCTCCTGGGCCTGGTGGATCAGCCAGGTGCGCAGCTGGGCGACGGCGGTGAGCGGCAGGAGGCCGCCGCCGAAGGCCGACTCGGGCAGTTCGGGCACGGTGAAGCGCGGCACGTGCCCGAGACCGGCCTTGGTGAGCAGGGCCCCGTACTGCCGTGACACCTCGGAGACCACCTGGTGGGGCACCCGGTCGAGCACGGTGACGAGGGTGACGTCGTACTCCTTGGCGGTGCGCAGCATGTGCCAGGGCACGGCGTCGGCGTAGCGGGCGGCCGTGGTGACCATGACCCAGATGTCGGCCGCGCAGATGAGCTCGGCGGCCAGGACGCGGTTGTCGGAGACCAGGGAGTCGATGTCGGGCGCGTCGAGCAGGGCGAGGCCGGGCGGCAGCGTGTCGGCGCTCTCGATGCGCAGCACGCGCGCGGGGTCCTCGCCGGGGAGCAGCAGGTCGTCCGTGTCGTTCTGCTGGGGCGCCCACACGCGCGTGAGGTCGGGCAGCACCCTCATCCCGCCGAACCAGTGATGGTCCTCCGGATGGCAGACCAGTACGGGGGTCCGTGTCGTCGGCCGCAGCACGCCCGCCTCGCTGACCCGACGCCCTACGAGGGAATTGACCAGGGTCGACTTCCCGGCTCCGGTCGATCCGCCCACGACGGCCAGAAGCGGCGCTTCGGGCTCCCGCAACCGGGGCACCAAGTAGTCGTCGAGCTGCGCGAGCAGTTCATCGCGGTTGGCACGCGCGCGTGGGGCCCCCGCCAGGGGCAGCGGGAAGCGTGCGGCGGCGACACGGTCGCGCAGGGCGGAGAGTGCGTCGAGCAGCTGAGGCCTTACGTCCAAGGTCACCACATGTGAAGAATGCCCAATTTTAGGGGAATTCTGAAGCATATGAGCATGTCTGCGCGCCGACAGGACACAAGGGATGGAAGGGGCGACTGGGACACAGGCACACTCCAGGCATAACGAGTGCACAACACCCGATGCCTCTGACGCCAAAAGCGGTGCACGATTCGTACCTGCCTGCGATTATCAGGACCGCTTCACCGAACCTCCACATCGAGCCACGGAGGCGAAGCAACAGGGACAAGGACGCGGGAGCCCTATCCTTGTCCCCGGCAACGTCACGGATCAGCCCACACCAGGGCACCACGACAGAGGCCACCACACCCGGCCCCCGTAGCTCAGTGGATAGAGCAGGCGCCTTCTAAGCGCTTGGCCGCAGGTTCGAGTCCTGCCGGGGGCGCAAGTCTCCGCCCTCCCGTTTGGGAGGGCGTTTTTCGTGGCCGGATTCCTCCGCCCGAGCCCCTCCTCCGAAGCCGAGACCCCCTTCCGCACAGACCCGTTACCCAAACTTGGATAGCCTTTCAGCGCCCCCGGCGAGGGAGTCCTCGCCCGCTTCGAAAGGCACCCGTGTTACGACTCGCATGGCGGACCCTTTCGGGACGCAGGGCAGGCTGGGCGGCCGGTTTCGTGGTCCTCGTTCTGGCGCTGGTCATGACGACGGCGTGTGCCGTGCTGTTGGAGTCGAGCGCCCGCGACGCATCGGCCGTCGAGCGCTACGCGGGGACGGATGTGGTCGTCGCCGGGCAGCCGTTCGTGCCGCGGGACGGGGAACTGCGGACGGCGCTGGAGAGGTTGCCGTCCGTCGAGCGAGCCGTTCCCGAACTGTCCTTTCCCACCACGGCGGTGGACGTCTCGGGCAGGGCGGTCGAGGCACCGTGGGACGGGCCGTCGCTGGGGCACTCGTGGGAGAGCGCGGTCCTCGGGCCCTTCACCCTGCGGCAGGGCCGCGCCCCGGCCGGCGATTCCGAAGTCGTGCTCGACGGCGCCTTGGCCGGGCGCCTCGACGCCGAGGTGGGTGACACCGTACGGCTGGCCGGCCCGGACGGGCTGCGTCCGTATGAGGTATCCGGCATCGCCGATCCGCCGCGGCGACTGGCGCGCCAGTACGCGGCGTTCCACACCTCGCGCGAGGCGGAGCGGCTCGCCGGCTCGGCCCAGCCGGTGCGAGCCGTGGGCGTACTGGGGAAGGAGACGACGGACTCGGCGGCGCTTCGGCGGGAGGTGGAGAAGGCCGTCACGGTGTTGTACGGGGATGCGGCCCCGTCACTGGTGGTTGCCTCCGGTGGCGGGCGGGCGGAGGCGGAGTTCTGGGACGTGCCGTCGCCGGCGACCATGCTCTCCTCGCTCGTGGGGACGTTCGGTGTGCTGTCGCTGTTCGTCGCGGGTTTCGTCGTCTCCGGCACTCTGACGCTCGCGGTCGCCGGACGGCTGACCGAGATCGGCCTGTTGCGGGCCGTCGCGGCCACCAAGGGGCAGATCCGCCGGATGATCGCGGTGGAGGTCCTGCTGGTGACGGTGGCGGCCGCGCTCCTCGGTGTTCCGGGCGGGATCGGCGTGGCCATGCTCCTGCACCGGGTGCTGGTGGACGGGGACGTGCTGCCTCCGTCGTTCGCCCTGTCCGTGGGGCCGGTCGCGCCCTGGGCGACCGTCGGGCTGGCCGCTGTGGTGGCGCAGCTCGCGGCGTTCGCCGCCGCGCGGCGCGCTTCGCGGGTGCGGCCGGTGGAGGTGCTCCGCGAGTCGGCCGCTCCGGCGCCGAAGCTCGGATGGCGGCGTGTGCTGCTGGGGGTGGGGGTGTTCGCCGGGGCGGGCGGCTGTCTCGGCGCGGTGGCGGTCGGCCGGCTGGACGGTGGCGGCGGGACGACCGAGAGCATGGTGCTCGTGCTGATGATCGGGATGGCGTTGCTGGCGCCGCTGATCTGCCGGGTGGCCGGCGCGCTGTTCCTGGCTCCGGTGACATGGTTCCTGCCCAGGGACGGCGCGCTGGCGGTCCGCAATCTCCTCAGGCAGAACGCACGGCTGGCCGCCACCGTGACACCGCTCGTGCTCGCCCTCTCCCTCACGGGCACCCTGCTCTGCGTGCCGCTGATCACGTCGCAGGGCGCGCAACAGGCGGAGCGGGAACGTCTGCTCGCCGATCATGTCGTGTCCTCGGCCGGGCCGGGTATCGCGCCGGGCTACGCGGGGCGGGCCGCCCGGCTCCCGGGTGTGGCGGCGGCCTCCGGGCTGTTGTCCGTGGACGGGGAGCTGAGCCGCGCGGACGCGGGCCAGGACGACGAAGCGTCCGTCGTCGGCGGAAGCCTGGTCGCGATGCGGGCCGAAGCGGTGCCCGGCCTTCTGGACCTCGGTGTCCGCTCCGGCTCACTCGACCGCCTCGGTGACTCGTCCCTGGCGCTCGGCGACAGCGCGGCCCGCAGCCTGGGCGTCGCGGTGGGCGACCGCGTCCGGGTGAACTGGGACGACGGCGGCCGGGACGCCTACCGCGTCGCGGCCGTCTACTCCCGTGACCGGGACTTCGCCGACGCGCTGCTGCCCCGCACGTCGGCGGCCCGGCATGCCGCCGCGCCCCTGGACGACACCGTTCTCGTACGGACCGCCCCCGGAGCCGATCGGAGCGCTGTCGAGCGAGAGCTGAAGGCCCTGGCGGCGGATTTCCCGGGCGCGCGGACCGGTGACGGAGCGGAGGAGAGCCAAACAGCGAACCAAACGGAGCGCCAAGCGGAGTCCGGTGCGGCCGCCAACCTGTTCGTCCTGCTGTTGCTGACCATGATCAACGTGTTCACGGCCATCGCCGTCGTCAACACCCTGAGCATGGCGACGGCGGGCCGCCGACAGGAGTTCGCCCTGCTGCGCCTCGCCGGCGCACAGTCCGCGCAGGTCCTGCGGATGCTCGCCTGGGAGGCCGTGCTCACCTGCGGGGTGGCGCTGCTGCTGGCCGCTGTGGCCTGTGCGTCGGTGCTGGTCCCGCTCAGCATCGCGGTGACCGGTTCCGCGGTTCCGGCCCTGGCCGGCGGGCCGTTGGGCGTACTCGCCTTCGGCGCGACCCTGGTCACCGTCGCCACGGTCACGGTCGCCGGTCGCCTGGCCATGCGGAGCGCGGCGGCCACACCGGGGGGCCTGGCCAGGGCCGTCTCCTGACCGCCCCGCTGGAACGTGCGCGCCGTCCGCCCGACCATCCGGCTCAGCGAACAGGGACGAACCGAGACGAATCGAGATGAACAGAAAAGAGAGGTCTTCCCGCCACCCGCTCCCAGGCCCGATCATGGTCCTGGAACCGGATCTGGGCCGAGGAAGGGGCGCGACGTGCGGCTGCGCTGTGCTGTGCTGGACGACTTTCAGAAGGTGGCGACCGAGGTTGTCGACTGGTCGGCGATCGCGGGTGAGGTGGAGGTCGTTTCGTTTGACAGCCATCTGGACGGCGAGGACGCCCTGGCCGCCGCGCTGGCCGAGTTCGACATCGTGGTGACCTTGCGCGAGCGCGTGTCGTTCCCCGGGTCGTTGATCGCGCGCCTGCCCCGGCTGAAGCTGATCGTGGCCTCCGGGATGCGCAACTCGGTCATCGACTACGCGGCCGCCGAGGAGCATGGCGTCACCGTGTGCGGTACGGCCAGTTCCTCGACTCCGCCCGTGGAGTTGACCTGGGCGCTGCTGCTCGGTCTGGCCCGCGGTGTCGTCGAGGAGAGCAACGCCCTGCGCTCCGGCGGCCCCTGGCAGTCCACCGTCGGGGCCGATCTGCACGGGCGTCGCCTCGGGCTTCTGGGGCTCGGGAAGATCGGCAGCCGCGTGGCCCGGGTCGGACTGGCCTTCGGCATGCACGTCAGCGCGTGGAGTCAGAACCTCACCGCGGAGCGCGCCGACGAGGTCGGCGTCGAACTCGCGTCCTCCCGGGAGGACCTCCTCGCGAGCAGCGACTTCGTCTCGGTCCACCTCGCGCTGAGCGACCGTACCCGCGGACTGCTCGGGCCCGCCGAACTCGCGCTCCTCAAGCCGACCGCGTATCTGGTCAACACCTCGCGCGCGGCCATCGTCGACCAGGAGGCCCTCCTCGCCGCCCTGCGCGAGGGCCGGATCGCCGGTGCCGGCATCGACGTCTTCGACGTCGAACCCCTGCCCGCCGACGACCCGATGCGCACGGCCCCCCGTCTCCTCGCCACCCCGCACCTGGGCTACGTCTCCGAGGCCAACTACACGACGTACTACGGCCAGGCGGTGGAGGACATCAGCGCGTTCCTCGCGGGCACGCCCGTACGGCGGCTGCCCTGACGCCCGTACAAGATTGAGACACAACAATGGCCGGGACCCGGTATCGGGTCCCGGCCATCCTCCGCTGCGCGGGTGGACTCTCGCGAGGGGCGCCGCCGCGGACCAGGCGCCTCGGACTCGGCGGGAGTCAGGCCCTCTTGCCGGGGACGACGGCGCTGCTGACACAGGAGACCTGGCTGTGCGCCGTCGGGCAGTCCTGCGACGAGTTGTTGGTGACGGTGACCTTGCCACCCTTGTCGGTGGTGTACGTGTACTGGCTCAGTTCCACGCAGCGAACCTGACCGTTGCCGTCGTCGACGCACTTGCCGGGGTCACCGAGGGCGGAGGCCTGGGCGGCACCGACACCGATCAGAGCGAAGCTCCCCAGAATTCCCGCTGCCGCCGCGATCATCTTCGAGTTGAGCATTTACCTTTTCCTTTGCGGTCGGCTCCCCGCCGCTGGGCGAGGAGCCGTTCCGGACGCATATACGGCTGAGAAGCCAAGAGGCAGGCCCCGCGGCTCGGACACCTGGTTCGAGCCCCGGGGCCTGCCTGTATCACCTGGTGGGGTGATTACTTGCCCAGGGAGAAGGTCTGCGAGCAGGTCACAGACTCGCGCTCGCTGTTGTCCTGGTTGGCGAGACCCAGGATGGCGAGGTTGACGTTCACGTCGTCGATGTTGATGAGTCCCTCACGCGAGTCGTTCTGCTCGCACGACTGGGCCTGCTTGTTGTCGAGCTTGAACTGCTCGTCGCCGTCCGCAGCGTGACCAACGCCAGCGCCGAGGAAGCTGACGCTGCCGAGCATGGCCACGACGACCGCGGCCTTCTGGTACTTGCGCATTACTTCTCCGATTTCTCGAATTGACACAGACCGTAATGGACTGGTCACCGACAGTTGCCAACCTTAGGCGGCGTATGCGCCTCTCGCTGGGCGAAACGCCCAATCACGTAATTTTCTGGATAAAACCTGTAGTACGACCGCGCCGAGCGACGGAGTCGTCAGCCCCTCCCAGAGGGGGCCGTGACAGTGTCGACACAGCTGACCTGGCCGTGAGAGGACGGACAGGTCTGCGTCGAGTCATTGACGACGGTGACGTTGCCGGCCGTGTCCGTGACGACCTGGTACTCACTCGTCTGCACGCAGCGGACGTTGCCCTTGCTGTCCTGGACGCAGCGGCCGGGACCCTGCGCGGAGGCCTGGACGGCGCCGATGCCGATCAGGGCGAAGCTCCCCAGGATTCCCGCCGCCGCCGCGATCTTCTTCGAGTTGAACATCTACCTTTCCCCTTTAGCCAGGCGGCAGGCCCCGGGGCTCGGACCGAGCCCCGGGGCCTGCCTGGATCAATCTGATCAGTGGCCGCCGCGCAGCGAGAAGGACTGCGAGCAGTTCAGCGACTCGCGCTCGCTGTTGTCCTGGTTGGCCAGGCCGAGCAGGGCAGCGACGTTGACGTTGACGTCGTCGACGTTGACCAGACCCTGGGTGCTGTCGTTCTGCTCACAGGACTGGGCCTGCTCGTTGTCGAGCTTGAACTTGCCGTCCCCGCCCGCAGCGTGACCCACGCCGGCGCCGAGGAAGCTGACGCTGCCGAGCATGGCCACGACGACCGCGGCCTTCTGGTACTTGCGCATTACTTCTCCGATTTCTCGAATCGACACAGACCGTAGTGGTCCGGTCACTGACAGTCGCTAAGATAAGCGGCGTTTGGGACTTTTGCCACACGAAACGCCTCGTGGCGTGAGTTTCTTGTGAAAGTGCACGTCGCAGCGCTGCGGCGGTTCCGTCAGGTAGTCCATCCGGGGCCGCCACGCCGACCCAACTCCCCTTCGAGCGGCCGCCGCTCACGACGAGCGGGACCTGCCCCCGTAGCCCGCGCGGAGACGGCGGAGACGGCGGAGACGGCGGTCCCGGCCAGTAGACAGGCCGCGGGGCGGGGATACCCGGACGGCCGCCCATCAGCACCCATTTGGCGGAGCCCCTGTTCAAGATGGGTGATCCGGAGAAGATTTCTCGTGACCGGTCGGGCATCGCCGCGTTGAACGGGCAGTGCGGCAGCGCGTACTGCTGCCGCACTTACCTAGTCAGTAAGGGAGAACGTGATGTCTCGCATCGCGAAGGTTGGCGCTGTTGCTCTCGGCACGAGCGCCGTGGTGCTCAGTGGGGCCGGTCTCGCCGCGGCGGACGCCGGCGCCAAGGGCGCGGCCATCGGCTCGCCCGGCGTCCTGTCCGGCAACGTGGTTCAGGTGCCGGTCCACGTTCCGGTCAACGTGTGCGGCAACACCGTGAGCATCATCGGCGCGCTCAACCCGGCCGTCGGCAACGAGTGCAAGAACACTGACGGCAACAAGAAGGACAGCAAGAAGCACGGCAAGAAGCACGGTCACCGCCACTGACCTCCGCTTGACCCGAGAGCCCCGGCCCCCCGAATGCCGGGGCTCTCCCCATGTCCCCTCACGCGTAGCGGCAGATCCGGTCACGCGTAGCGGTAGATCCGGCCTACGTCCTCCAGCTCCTGCGGCGTCACGTCCCACGGCGGCAGGCTCTGGCGTCGGGCCACGATCCGGCCGTGCTGCCGGTCGTCCCGGCCCGGCGGCGTGGCCGGGAGGTAGCGGGCACCTCGGTGCCGGCGTTGCCAGCGATACCACTGCAGGTCGATGAAGGCGTGGTGCAGCCAGAACACGGGGTCGTTGACGGAGGCGCCGCCGAGCATGTCCCCGCCGACCCAGCCGTGCACCCGGTTGTGGTTGCGCCAGGACGAGTTGTCCCGGCCGGTGCCCCAGCCCTCCAGCTTGTTGCGGAAGCCCCGCGTGACCGTCGAGTCCCAGGGCGCCACGTCATAGACAGGGTCCTTCAGCGCCCGGGCCAGCTCGCTCTTGGTGGGCAGGTCCATCGGTCTGCGGGGGCGTCCGAGCTCCCGGGTGAGGAAGTCCCGGTCGGTCACGTTCACCTTGATGGTCCAGTTGCCGTGCCGGTAGGCGAACGGACCGGTCATCACCTGGTGGTCGGAACGGCGCCCGTCGCCCCCGAGGAGACGGTCCGTCCAGGGCGCGGAGGTGGTCGTGCGGTCCCGCGTCCAGTCCCAGTACGGCACCGTCACCGAGGAGTCCACCCGGCGCAGCGCGCGTTCCAGGTCGAGCAGGAACCTGCGGTGCCAGGGCAGGAAGGACGGCGCCATGTGCGCGGCGCGCAGCCCGTGCTCGCCGTCCGCGGAGAAGTACTCGACGTGCGTCCGGACGAACTCGTCGTACTCGCCACGCCGTTTGACCTCCAGCAGCGCCTTGACGAACCGGCGCTGCTCGGCCCGGGTGAGCGTGGCGGCGTCCCTACGTACGTACGCCACGGCGGGCCTCCGTGTGCGGGTGCCCCGCGCCTCCCTGGCCCGGACCCGGCGCGCGCAGTCGCTGACCGGGGCCGAGTGCGTCGACGGCGGCGCGGGCGGCCTCGAGCGGTGTCCGGTAGGAGCAGTAGTGGTCGACCATGCTCAGCCAGGTGCCGTCGGCCCGGCGCATCAGATGCAGCGGGCGGCCGTCGACGGTGACGTGCCACCGGCCCTGCCCGGCCGGGCCGTGCGGCGGGGTCCACGCCACGCCGATGCGACGGCCTCGGTAGGTCTCGGTGACGGCGGTGCCGCCCGGGGCGTCCCTTCCGAGGCGTCTCGGCCACAAGGCCGCGAACACCGGGACCACCGGGGCCACCAGGGCCGCGACGAGGGCGCAGACCCGCAGGCCACGCGTCACCTCCCGCCGCGACACCTCCCGCCGTCTCACCTGCCGCCGCGCCACCTCCCGCCGCGACACCTCCCGCCGCGACACCTCCCGCAGCGTCACCTCCTGCGGCGACACCTCGCGCCGCATCACCTCCCCCCGGCTCACCTCCCGCCGCGCCACCTCACGCCGCATCCCCTCCCCCCGCGTACCGCCCGCCGGCAGGGCACCCGCCGGGCCCATCGCCCCGTCCCCCGCCGGTCTTCCGTCGATGCTGACGGCCATGGCCCACTCCTCGTCCGGTTCCGGTGTCGTAGCCGTAACCGCCGGACGACCCGCGCGGTCACCGCCGCGCGGCCAGACAAGTGATCACCGATGTGCGTCCCGGCCGGGAGGGGGACCCGTCAGTGGCCGGGCACAAGCGGAGGGCCGGTCCTCGGACATTCCGAGGACCGGCCCTCCGCGGGGCGTGGTTCCAGCCCTAGAACCACAGGTTGCCGTGCAGCGGCTTGGCGTCGTTGACGGTGGACGCGGCGTTCTTCGCGGTGTGGACCAGCGACTCCTTGCCTTCGGCGGTCACGTCGAGCGGGACCTTGGTGCTCACGCCGCCGGTGAGGTCGGTGGACGCCAGGTCGCGAGAGTTCTGAGCGGCCGGAGCGGGCTCGGGGGCGGCGGCGGGCTGAGCGGCCGGAGCGGGCTGCGGAGCCGGCGGAGCAACCGGAGCGCTCTGCACAGCCGGAGCGGGCTGGGGAGCCGGGGCGGGCTGAGCGACCGGAGCGGGCTGAGGGGCGGCCTGGGCGACCGGGGCACTCTGCACGGCCGGAGCGCTCTGAGCGACCGGAGCGCTCTGTGCCGGGGCGGACTGGGCAACCGGGGCGGCCTGGGCGACCGGGGCAGCCGGAGCACTCTGGGCCACCGGAGCGCTCTGCACATCCGGGACGCTCTGAGCGGCGGGGGCGCTCGGGGCGACCATGGCGTCCTGGGCGAACGCCGGGGTCGCGGAACCGGCGGCGATCAGGGACCCGGCAAAGACTGCGGCAGCCTTCAGAGACTTCATCGTGTTCCTTTCTTCGGCAACGCACGTCGCCGGAGTGGTTTCTGTCGCCGTGCCTAACGAGCCCTGGCCTGGGCGGAAACCGGAACTGCCGAAGATTGCCAATACCTCATACGAGATCTATTAAAGGACCGGACCTCCGGGTGTAAAAGAACAATCAGTCGTGGCGCCGCTCGTCGAGGCCGGCACCACGACTGGACGGGCTCACGGGGCCGGCGGCAGCAGCGGCGTCAGCACCGAGACCTCGGGCGCGAAGAAGTCGTCGGGCTCCGCCGCCGGGGTCGTCGAGGTGCTGGACGTCACCGCCGGAACGGCGTCCTCGTCCTGGAGCACCGGCTCGCCCGAGGTCAGTTCGGCGAGGAGTTCGTCCACCCCGCCCAGCAGGTCGTCGACCAGCGGAAGGAGGCCTCCGGCACCACCGGTGATCCCTTGCAGGAGGCCGTCGACAGCCCCCAGCACGAGGTCCAGCAGGTCGGTCACCGGGTCGGCGGCGCGCCGCTCGGGCACCAGGGCGGGAGCGGGCAGGACGGGAGCCGGCAGCACGACCGGCGCCGGGGTCAGGGGTGCCACGGGGGACAGGGTGTACTCGTCCTCGGCGGCCGCCTCGGCCAGGGCGGTCTTCGCGGCGTCACCGAGCTTCGTCGCCTCGGCCGCGGACAGTCGGCCGTTGTCCCGGAGTACGGCGTTCAGCAGGTCGGCGACGGGGGTGAGCGTGCCCCAGTTGATTCTCTGGATCTGTACGAGGCGCACATCGGCGCCGGGAAGCCGGGCATCGGAGGCCGCATGGCCGTGCCCGCGGGTCGAGTCGGCCGCCATGGCGACGGGGCCGGTGATCCCGACCAGAAGGGCGGCGCACAGTGCGCTGGACGCGATGCGCCGTGCGGGCAGAGCACGCATGGGGATTCCTTTCGACGGCGATGGATCTTGAGCCCACCGTGAAAGATCCAAGGCCTTTCCGCAAGCATTCATAGGCTTTTCGGGAATACATAATTCCCTCTTTCGCCGCGTCCGGCCTGATCAGACGCTTTGTCAGGTCGCACCGCCCTCGCCCCTGATGGAGCAAAGGCCCGGCGCCCGCCGGGCGGTGGCACCGCCCGGCACCGGGACGGCGGTCGGAACCAGCAAACACTTGCGATTTCACGATTCCGACACACTTGTCAGACTTCACCGAATTTCATCGACTATGTCCGATTGATGACTAGAGTTGCGAACCGCCCGACGCACTCCTCAGCGCGGACACATCGCACTCGTGGCGCTGCCGCCACGGCCACCTGTTCCGAAAGGGCAACGACCGGTCATGCGCCATTCCCTGGGCCCGCTGTTTCGCCGCGCGACCGTGGGCGTCCTCGCCCTTGCCGCCATGTGGGCAGCCAGCAGTTCCCCGGCCGCCGCGCCGGCCGCGGCGCCCTCGCCGGAGGCCGAGAGCCTCGCCTTCGCCGAGCGGTACCGCGCACTCCAGCACGGCGGCATCGTACGCGCTGCCAACGCCTCGATCACCTGCCGCGCGGCCCAGCGGCCCTCCTGCCCGGACGCGCAGGCGGGCGGTGTCGCGGCCAACGGCGACTTCGACATGTTCTACGTCGACGTCGACCGCGACCCCAACACCTACAACTCCTCCCGCTCCGAGGTCCGCCTGCCCAGCGGCTCCCGGGTGACCTACGCGCGCCTCTACTGGGGCGGCAACCTGCGGGTGGGCGAGCAGAAGCCGCCGGAGGACAACGGGCGGGTGCTGATCGCCGAACCCGGCGGAGAGTACAAGCAGTTGCTCGCCGACACGATCGTCGGCCACCGCGTACTGGACGGCATGGACGCCTTCCAGGCCTCGGCGGACGTGACGGGGCTGGTGCGGGAGGGCGGATCGGGCCTGTACACCGTGGCGCAGATCAACATCGCCATGGGCAGGTCGACGGCCGGGGCATGGGGCGGCTGGACGCTCGTGGTGGCCTACGAGAACCCGTCGGAGCCGCTGCGGAACCTCGCGGTCTGGGACGGGTTCGCCCCGCTCAGGTCCGGATCCCAGGAGGTCCGTGTGACCGGTCTGGGCTTCGCGGCGGGCGCGTGGGGCCGGGCGGGCCTGGTGACGTACAACGGCGACCGCGGCACCGGCGGCGACTCGTTCACCGTGGCGACCGGCCAGTCCGCGACCGCTCTCGGCAACAACGCCAACCCCCGCGACGACGTCCTCAACTCCACCATCAGCGAGCCCGGGGCGGACGCGTCGCGTGTGCCCTCCCACGCCAACACCCTCGGCTACGACTCCGATGTGTTCGACCTCGGAAGCGGTCTGCAGCAGGGCGGCGACCAGGCGACCTTCCGGATCCAGTCCCAGCACGACGCGGCGTGGGCCGGCGTGCTCTTCGTCGCCGTCGACGCGCGGCGGTGAGTCCGTCGCCGTCCGCCCCGAACGCCTTCGCGAGCGAGGAATCCGCGCACATGCATCTGCCATCCACCGCCCCCCATCCCAGAGTTCTCCATCTCACCCAACCGGTGGACGGCGGGGTGGCGCGCGTCGTGACGGACCTGGTCGCGGCACAGCTGTCGGACGGCCTCGACGTCACCGTGGCCTGCCCCGACAGCGTGCTCACCGCGAGGCTGCGCACGCTCGGCGCACGCGTACGGCACTGGCACGCGACGCGGTCGCCGGGTACGTCGCTCGTCCGGGAGGTACGGCATCTGGCACGGGTGATCGACGAGGTGCGCCCCGATCTGGTGCACGCGCACAGCGCGAAGGCCGGACTCGCCGGACGCCTCGCGGTACGCGGGCGGATCCCGACGGTCTTCCAGCCGCACGCCTGGTCGTTCGAGGCGGTCGGCGGAGGCACCGCGGCCCTGGCACTCATGTGGGAGCGCTGGGGGGCGCGTTGGGCCTCGCGCACCGTGTGTGTGAGCGAGGCGGAGCGGGCGACCGGCATGGGCGCGAGGATCACCGGCCGCTGGACCGTCGTCCCCAACGGCATCGATCCGCGGCGCTTCCACCCGGCCACCGCCGGCCTCGTGCGCTCCGGGCTCGCACCGCTGGCCGGCCTCCACCCGGCGGCACCGCTCGTGGTGTGCGTGGGGCGGCTGTGCCGGCAGAAGGGGCAGGACGTCCTGCTGCGGGCCTGGGACGACATCGTGCGCAGGGTGCCCGACGCCCGCCTCGTCCTGGTCGGCGACGGGCCGGACCACGACCGGCTGCGCGAGGACGCCCCGGAATCCGTGGTGTTCGCGGGAGCCGTCACCGACGCCTCCCCCTGGTACCAGGTCGCCGACCTCGTCGTCCTGCCGTCCCGCTGGGAGGGCATGGCCCTGGCGCCGCTGGAGGCGATGGCCTGCGGGCGGCCCGTGGTGGTCACGGACGTGGACGGGGCCCGCGAGAGCCTGCCGCCCTCCTTCTCCGCCCGGTGCCTGGTCCCGCCGGAGAACCCGGCGGCGCTGGCCGGGGCCGTCACCGAGCTGCTGACCGACCCGCTGCTGCGCGAGTCGCTCGGCGACCAGGGCCGCCGGCACGTGCTGTCGACCCACGACGTGCGGCACACCGCCGAGGCCGTCTCGGACGTCTACCGCGATCTGCTCGGCCCATGGACCGCCGCCGTCCCCGGCGCTGAGCACGGTCAGCGGCTCGACACCGGACGTGGCGCCGAACCGAACCGGACGACGCAGCGCGTCGAGCCCACCGAGTACAGGGAGTCCATCCACTCGTGACCGCCGAACGTACCGTGCCCTCCCCCGGCGTACCGCCACGGGAGCACGGATCCTCACCAGTCTCGGTCATGCCGCCGCGCGGCACCGCCACCGGTTTCCGGCTGTCCGCCCCGCGGGGCCCGGCCCGGCCGGCCTCGCCCGTCCCGCTGCTCGCCGCGGACGGCGTCGCCGCCCTGGCGGGCGCGCCGGTGCTCGCCGAGGCCCCGCGCCAGCCGCTGCTCGTCACCCTGCTGATCGTCCTCTCCCTGCTGCTGCGCCGGCGCGACGGGCGGCCGCCGGTACCGGGGCTGCTGGAGGAACTGCCCGCCGTGTGCGGCCGCGTCGCGGTGGCCTGGCTGACGCTCGCGGCGCTCCTGGCGGCATACCGGCCGGAGCACGCGCTGTCCCTCCGTACCGTGCTGGCGGGGCTCGCGCTGCAGGTGACGGCCGGCTGTGTGCTGCGCGGGGCCGTGCACGCGCGGCGGCGCGCCGCGCTGCTGCGCCACCCGCACACCGCGCTCGTCCTCGGCCCGGTCGCGACCGCGCAGCGCGTGGCCGCCGCCGTCCTGCGTCAACCGCGGTGCGGTGTACGGCCGGTGGGGATCGTCGCCGAGCAGTCGGACGGCACCGAGACCCTGCCGGTGCTGACGACCGCCGAGGAGGTCGAGCGGGCGGTCATCCAGAACGGGGTGCGGGCGGTGCTGGCCGTGCACCCCTCGGTGCGCGCCGAACAGGAGCCGCTGCTGAGGGCGCTGGCCGAATCGGGCTGCGTCGTCTGGGAAGTCGACGCCGACTCTCCGTCGTACGCGACGCGGGAGCGGCTGGCCGGGTTCTCCTGCCGGCGTCTGGACCTGTCCCCCACGCGGCACGGCAGCGCCGGCAAGCGGGCCCTCGACATCCTGGTGTCGGGGGCACTGCTGCTTCTGGTCGGCCCGCTGCTGCTGGCCTTCGCCGCGGCGCTGCGGCTCAGCGACGGGCCGGGCGTGGTGTTCCGGCAGGAGCGCATCGGCAGGAACGGGGAGCCGTTCACGCTGCTGAAGTTCCGTACGCACCGCCCGGTCGACGAGCACGAGTCGGCGACCCGGTGGAGCGTGGCGAACGAGGACGAGATGCGCTGGTTCTGCCGGATGCTGCGGCGTACCTCGCTCGACGAACTGCTCCAGCTGTGGAACGTGCTCCGGGGCGACATGAGCCTGGTCGGGCCGCGGCCCGAACGCCCCTATTTCGTCGCGCAGTTCGGCCAGACCTACCCCGGCTACGCGGTCCGCCACCGGATGCGGACCGGCATCACCGGTCTCGCCCAGATCCACGGGCTGCGCGGCGACACCTCGATCGAGGACCGCTGCCGGTTCGACAACGCCTACATCGACGACTGGTCCCTGTGGCAGGACGTGTGCATCCTGCTGCGCACCGCGGCCACGGTGGTACGTCCGACGGGGAGCTGAGCGGTGAGCCTCGCACTGACACCGCTCCCGCGCCGCGTCGTCGCGCTGACGCCGGCGCTTCCCGTGGTGGCCGTACCCGCCCTGCTGGCCCTGCCGCGGGCACCGGACGGCGCCGGGCCCGCCGACGTGCTCTCCGGGCTCGTGGTGGTCTACTGCGTGATCCGTCTCCTGCGCGAACGGCGGCGCCCGCTGTCGCCCGCCGCGGCCGTGGTGCTGGGCCTGCCCGTCGTGGGGCTCGCGATCGCCGCCATGGGGGCGTTCTCACCCCAGGCCGGGCTCACCGGCCTCGGCCGCTATCTGCAGACCTTCGTCCTCGTCCCGGCGGCCGTGCTGCTCCTGCTCCGCGACCGGTCCGGCTTCCGGCTGGTGGCCTGGTCCTTCGTGGGGCTCGGGCTGTGCCAGGGGGCCGTCGGCGTCCACCAGTTCGTCACCCGGACCGGCGCCTCCTACCAGGGCGCGAACATCCGCGCGGTGGGCACCTTCGGGCCGCAGGACGTGATGGGCATGGCGACGGCGGTCTCGCTGGGCCTGGTGTGCGCGGTCGGGATCGCGCTGGGCCGGGTATCCGTACGGCAGCGGGTCATCGCGGCCGGGTGCGCGCTGGTGCTGATGCTGCCGCTCGCGCTGTCCTTCAGCCGGGGAGCCTGGATCGCGACCGCCCTGACCTGCACCGCGCAGCTGGTGCTGACCGGATGGCGGCGCGCGCTCAAGGTGGTCGCGGCCGCGGTCGCCTCCGGCGTGATCCTGGTGGGCGGGTTCGGCGTGGGCTCGGCGCTGCTGCAGCAGCGGATCGACAGCATCGCCCAGGTCGCCGACACCCCCGACCAGTCCGTCGTCGACCGGTACACCCTGTGGGCGTCCGCCACGGACATCTGGCGTGGGCACCCGCTGACCGGCGTCGGGCTGAAGGGCTTTCCCGAGTACCGGGACGGGCACGCCACGCTGGCGCTGTCGTCGGGCAGCGAGACCGACGGCGCGGGGATGGCGTACCAGCGGCAGCCGCTGCTGTCGCCGCACAACATGTACCTGCTGGTGCTGAGCGAGCAGGGCCTGATCGGGCTGCTCGCGCTCGCCGGGAGCTGGCTGGCGCTGCTGGTGTGCGGGGTGCGGCGGCTGCTGCGCGTCCGCGACCGCGGCCCGGGACTCGACTGCGGGCTCGTCGCCTGCGGACTGCTGCTCTGGCTGCTGACCGACTTCGTGTACGGAGACATCGGCGGTCCCTCGACCGTGCTGATCGCCGTGGGCATGGGGCTCGTGGCGTGGTGGGCGCTGGCCGGCGACGACGCGCGTGCGGAGCTGCCCCGGGCCGGGGTGCGCGAGCGCGCCGAGGAGGCCATGGCGCGATGACGGTGGTGCCTTCGCAGACCCCCGGTCCCGAGACGGACGGCGCGACGACCGTGCCCCCGGCGCGTGCCGCCGTCAAGGCCGGGGACGGTGCCGACCCGGCCGCCTCGGCGTCGGCGCAGGCCTCCGGGAGCTTCCTGGCCAGGGCCGCGCTGGTGACGGCGTCGCTGTCCATCGCCGGATCGCTGCTCGGCCTGGTGCGCGACCAGTCGCTGGCGCGGCTGTTCGGCGCCGGGAGCGACACGGACGCCTTCCTGGTCGCCTGGACCGTGCCGGAGTTCGCCGCCACGCTGCTCATCGAGGACGGGCTGGCGATCGCGCTGATCCCGGCGTTCAGCATGGCGCTGGCCCGCCGCGCCCGGGGCGCCCCGGGCGATCCGGTCCGTGCCCTGGTCGGCGCCACCCTGCCCCGGCTGTGCCTCGCCCTGACCGCGGTGGCCGCGCTGCTCGCCGGCACCGCTCCCTACGTGGTCCAGGCCCTGGCACCCGGCCTGCCCGACCCGCGGCTCGCCGTCGACTGCACCCGGATCACGGCGACCTGCGTGCTGGCCTTCGGGCTCGCCGGGTACTGCAGCGCCGCCCTGCGGGCCCACCGCTGCTTCCTCGCGCCCGCGGCGATCTACGTCGCCTACAACACCGGCATCATCGCCGCGATGTTCCTCCTCGGCGAGGGCTGGGGCGTGCGCTCCGCCGCGGTCGGGGTGGCGGCGGGCGGCTGTCTGATGGTGGCGGTGCAGGTGCCGGCGCTGTGGCGGCGACTGGCCTCGCCCGCGCGGCCTCTCGCCAAGGCCGGGGCCGTCGTCGAGGAGCGGCCGATGCAGGTCGCCCTGGTCGCCGCCGTCCTCCTCTTCGCGCTGTGCCGCCAGTCGCAGGTCCTCGCCGAACGCTTCCTCGCCTCCGGCCTGCCCGCCGGCGCCATCTCGCACCTGAACTACGCGCAGAAGGTCGCCCAGATCCCGATGACGCTGTCGCTGATGGTGTGCACGGTCACCTTCCCGGTGGTGGCGCGGGCGCTCGCGGACGGCGACACCGCACGGGCCCGCAGCCGCGTGGAGCGGGATCTGGCGCTCGCCGCCGCCCTGGTGCTGCTGGGCATGTGCGCGGTGATCGCCTGCGCCCCGCAGATGATCGAACTGCTCTTCCAGCGGGGCGCGTTCACCGCGGGCGACACCGCGGCGACGGCGGACGTCATGCGCGTCTACGCCCTCGGACTGCTGGGCCAGACCCTGGTGGGCGCCCTCGTGCGCTCCTACTTCTCGGCGGGCCGGGCCAGCTGGTATCCGCTGGGCGCGATGACGGCGGGCATCGCCGTGACGTCCTTCATCGGCGCCGCAAGCGTGCACTCCTGGGGCGTGGCGGGGATCGCCGCCGCCAACGCCCTCGGCATCACCGTCACGGCCGCCCTGCTGCTCGCCGGGCTGCGCACGGGGCGTCGCGACAGCCCGCACAGCGTCTCGGTCCGTGTCCCGCAGGTGCTGGCCGAGCTGAGCAGGCTGGTGGGCGCGGCCGTCGTCGCCACGCTCGCGGGGGCGTTCGCCGCGAGCCTGCCGGACTCCCCCGCGGCGGGACTCGCGGCCGGCTTCCTGACCGTGACCTTCGTCTTCGTCCCGCTCACCTGGGCCCTCGGTGCCCAGGGCCCCGCGTCCGCTCTGCGCTCCCTACGCGCCGTCACACGAAGGCTCACACATGGCCGCTTCCGTTGATTCCCTCGACACCGGCAGACCCCCGGCCCCGCACAGGGGCCCCGTCCCCTGGGTGGCGATGTACCACTCGGTGGGCGACTGCTCGGACGACCCGTACCGCATCACGGTCACACCCGAGCGGCTCGACCGGCAGCTGGCGTGGCTGCGCCGCCGGGGGCTGCGGGGCGTGTCCGTGGCCGAGCTGCTCGCCGCCCGCGCCCGGGGCGAGGCACGGGGCCTGGTCGGGCTCACCTTCGACGACGGGTACGCCGACTTCGTCACCGAGGCCCTGCCGTTGCTGCGCCGCTACGACTGCCGCGCGACCCTCTTCGTGCTGCCCGGGCGGCTCGGCGGCGACAACGCCTGGGACCCGCTCGGCCCGCGCAAGCCGCTGCTGACCGCGGACGGCATCCGGCACGCGGCCGCCGAGGGCGTGGAGATCGGCTCGCACGGACTGACGCACGTCGACCTCACCCGGGCCGACAACCTCACCCTCAGGGCCGAGGTAGGCGAGAGCCGGGCGCTGCTCACGGAGCTGACGGGCGCCTGGGTCGACGGCTTCTGCTATCCGTACGGCACGGTCGACGCCCGCGCCGTCGAGGCCGTACGGGAAGCGGGCTACACCTACGCCTGCGCCATCGACCCGGGTCCGCTGACCGGTCCGCACGCCCTGCCGCGGGTGCACGTGGGCCAGAACGACACGGCCATGCGCCTGCACCTCAAGCACCGGCTGCACCGGCTGCGCCGGCGGCCGGTGGAGGGCCTGTGAGATGAGAGCTCTGCACATCATCACCGGCCTCGGCGTCGGCGGCGCCGAGCAGCAGTTGCGGCTGCTGCTGCGTCATCTGCCCGTCGACTGCGACGTCGTGACGCTCACCAACCCCGGGGCGGTCGCCGAGGGCCTCACCGCCGACGGGGTCCGCGTCACGCACCTCGGCATGGGCGGCAACCGCGACCTGGGCGCGCTGCCGCGGCTGGTCAAGCTGATCCGGGCCGGCGGCTACGACCTGGTGCACACCCACCTGTACCGGGCCTGTGTCTACGGGCGGTTCGCCGCACGCCTCGCCGGGGTCCGGGCGGTCGTCGCCACCGAGCACTCCCTGGGCGACTCGCAGATGGAGGGCCGCAGGCTGACCGCGGGGGTGCGCGGGCTGTACCTCGCCAGCGAGCGGCTCGGTTCGTCGACGGTCGCCGTCTCCTCGACGGTGGCCGGCCGCCTGGAGCGCTGGGGCGTGCCCGCGCCGCGCATCGAGGTCGTCCCGAACGGCATCGACCTGGACCGGTTCCGCTTCGACGCGGAGCGGCGCGAGCGCACCCGCCGCGAGCTCGGCCTGCCGGAGGGAGCGTGGGTCGTCGGCGGTGTCGGCCGGCTCAGCCGGGGGAAGCGGTTCGATGTCCTCGTCCGCGCGCTCACGCTGCTCCCGAAGGACCACTGGCTGCTGCTGGTGGGCGGCGGCCCCGAGGAGCCCTTCCTGCGCCGCACGGCCCAGGAGGCCGGTGTGGCCGGCCGCGTCGTGTTCGCCGGCGAGCGTCCCTATGTGCCCGACGGTTCGTCAGGACCTGACCTGCCCTCGCTCACCTCGGCGATGGACCTGCTCGCCTCCCCGTCCACCGAGGAGGCCTTCGGCCTGGCGGCCGTGGAGGCACTGGCGGCAGGACTGCCCGTGCTCTACGCCTCCTGCCCGGCCATCGAGGACGTACGGCCGCCGGCCGCCATCGGCGTCCGGCGGGTGACCGGCGGCCCCGAGGCATACGCCCGCGCGATCGCCGAGGTACGGGCGGCCGGTGCCCGGCCGCGTACGGCCTCGGAGGTCGCGCGGCACTACAGCATCACCCACTGCGCGGCCCGTCTCACGGACGTGTACGCGGCAGCGGTCTCCAGTTCGACGTCCCCCTCTTCTCCGGGAGCCAACTCCTCATGACCGACACTCCGATCCGTCAGCGTCCCCTGTCCCTGGCTCGTCTGCGGGGGCTGCCCCTGTGGTCCGTGGTCGCGGCCGGCACCCTCGCCGGGGGCCTGCTCGGCGGTTCGTACGGCCTGCTCACCCCCGCGACCTACACGGCCACCAGCTACGTCATCGCCGTGCCCGCGGGGAAGTCCTCGCCGGACGCCGCCCTCGGGTTCGCCCAGGCGTACGGCCGGGTCGCCACGCAGCTCGCGGTGCTCGGGGACGCGCAGGTGTACGCGGGTGTGCCGGTGCGCACCCTGCAGCGCAGTGTGCGCACGGCGACATCGCCGGACGCGCCGATGGTCGCCGTCTCGGCCACCTCCTCGAAGCCGGGCCTCGCCGTCGACATGGCCAACGCGGTCACCCGCTCGCTGACCCGGCACGCGGACGACACCCGGGGCAACACGCATGTGCGGCTCGTGCAGTTCTCGCGGGCGGTGGAGCCGAGCGAGCCGACCTCCACGTCGACGGCGGTGACCGGTCTGGTCGGTGCGAGCGCGGGCGGTCTGCTGGGCGGCCTGGCCCTGCTGGCGCGGCCGCGGAGGAACGGCCGGGAGGACGAACCCGCCCCGGCCCCCTCGGTGCCGAGCCCGGCCGCCGCCGCCGATGTCCGCGGACAACGGTGACGGCGGCGGGCCCGAGCGGATCAGCCGGACTACCACCAGTCCAAGCGCAGGCAGAGCTTCCCGCCGAGCCACTCCTCCACCCAGCTGCCGAGGTCCAGCGGCGTGCAGCCCGCCGGGGGCGTCGCCGTGCCGGGCGGGGTCGGCTTCGGGGTGGGCTCGAGGGACGGGGCCGCCTGGTCGGTACGGCCGAACAGGGCGGACCGGTAGAGCTGGGACGACTTCGGGTTGGCCCCGCACTGCCACACACCGTGCGGGCAGTAGTCGGTCAGCGTGTTGTAGAGCGGCTTGTGCTCCTCCATCCAGGCGAGCATGTCCCGCATGTAATCGGCATTGTCACCGTTGCGGAAGAGCCCCCATTCCGGATAGGAAATGGGCTTGCCGTGAGCCTTGGCGAAATCCACATGGTCCTGCAACCCGTAGGGCTCTTTCACCTGTTGTTCGAACGACATCCCGGCCGGCTGGTCGTAGGAATCCATGCCAATGATGTCCACCGTGTCGTCCCCCGGATAGCATTTCGTCCAGGGAACGGCGTCGCGGCCACGGCTCGGCGTGAAATCGAACCGAAAATTCTGGCCCGGCACGGAACGCATGGTGGTGACGATCCTGTTCCAGTACTTCTTCCAGGCCTCCGGGTCCGGCCCACAGCGATGGGTGTACGTGGTGCCGTTCATCTCCCAGCCGAGCACGAGGACCGTGTCCGGCACCTTCAACTCCACCAGCCGCTCGGCGAGGACACGGAAGTGGTGATCGAACTCCCCGGCCGCGCCCCGTTGCAGCAGCCGCCGGACCTCGTGGTCGGAGATGCCCTCCTCGTTGCGTTCCTGCATGGGGACGTTGAGGACGAGCATCCGGTCGGCCTTCTTGTTGCGCCAGTGCGCCCACACGTCCAGGAACCCGGGAGCGCCCTCGATGTCGCGCCAGCGGTGGCCCGGCAGATAGGTGTGGCCGGCGCGCAGCTCCGTACCGCCCAGCCAGTGGCTGAACAGCGGCATCCGGGCCACGCCGCGGGCGTCGGACTTGAGGAAGACACCGAAGGCCGGGGCCGGCTCGCGCGCCGCCGGGGTGGTGGCGGCCGGGGCCGGTGTCGACGGCTCGGGGACGGCCGGCGGTGCGAGGGCCGAGGGCGTGGCCACGGGCGGCGGCGGGGTCGGTGCCGGAGCCCGTGGTTCGGCGGCTCGCGCCACTCCCACCCCGGCCACGGGGCCGGACGCCAGGGCGGCCGACGCGGCGACCGCCGCCGCCCCCAGGGCCAACCGGCGGACACCGGCCCGCTTCTGCTGTGGGGCCATGCCTGCTCCTTTTTTCGCTCTCGTCCGGACTACTGCCTCGGCTTTTGTTATTGACGGGCAGTCATACGAAGTCAGTCACAGAAAAGCCAGTGACGCCACCGCCGTTGCGGCTTTCGAGTGCCGGGCTCGCCCGTGCGGGTGAGCCGAACGAAAAGAAAGAGAGAATTCGTGTCGCTGCTCGATACCCGCGTCCCCGCTGTAGTAATGCGGATCGACCGGAACCCTTTTCACCACGGAACACTGGGAGCCGCGCGTTCACTCGGCAGAGCGGGCGTGGACGTACACGTCGTCGCGGATTCCGCGGGGAGTCCCGTCGGCGCGTCACGCTATGTACGCCATATGCATTCCCCGCCACCGCCGGGAGCCTCCCCGGACGACATCCTCGCGGTGCTGCGCCGCGTGGCCGACCACATCGGGCGGCCCGCCGTCCTGGTCCCGATGGACGACGCGACCGCGATCGCCGTGAGCCGGATGCGGGACGAACTCGCGCCCTCCTACCTGCTGCCGGCGATGCCGAACGCCCTGGCGGAGCGTGTCGCCGACAAGGCGGAGCTGGCCGCCGTGTGCGCGGCCACCGACGTCCCGTACCCGGAGACGCTGGTCCCGGACAGCCCTGCGGAGGTCGCCGACGCCATGCGGCGGCTCGGGCTGCCGGTGGTGGCGAAGTGGAGCCGGCCCTGGCTGCTGCCCGCGGGCAGCGGACTGCGCAGCACGGTGCTGGTGCGGTCCGTGCAGCAGGCCCGGGAGCTGTTCGTGCGCACCGGCGAAGCGGGCAGCCGGCTGCTGCTCCAGGCGTATCTGGCACCGGGGCCGGACCGGGACTGGTTCTTCCACGGCTACGCCGACCACTCGGGGACCGTGCGCGGGGGCGGTCCCGGCCGCAAGCAGCTGGCCTGGCCGCGCGGGGCGGGGCTGACCGCGGTGGGCTGCTGGACGCCCAACGCCCAGGTGCAGGCGCTGGCCGAGCGGCTCGTCGACGCGCTGGGCTACCGGGGCATTTTCGACCTCGACTTCCGCCGCTGCGGCACGACGGGCCGCTACCACCTGCTCGACTTCAACCCGCGCACCGGCGCCCAGTTCCGGCTCTTCGCGGACAGCGCGGGTCTCGACGTCGTCCGGGCCCTGCACCTGGACATGACGGGCTGTCCGCTGCCGGACGGGTCCCCGCTGGCCGGGCGGACCTTCGTGGTGGAGAACTACGCGCCGCTGGCCGCGCTGAGCGCGGCGCCGGGCGGACGTGAACGCGAACTGGCCTGGTACGCCGGGGACGACCGCTCCCCCGGACGGGTCATGTGGGCCCTGTGGTGCCGGCATGTGTCCCGCCGGCTGCGTGAACGGCTGGGCACGACGACGCCGGCGGTGGCGGAGCCGGCGCCTCGGCTGATCCCCCGGGCAGCCTCGCCCTCCCTGACCGACAACGAGAAAGCGAGCAGTTGATGGTGTACGACCTTCTGGTGGTGGGCGCAGGCCCGTACGGCCTGTCGATCGCGTCCCACGCGGCGGCCGCCGGGCTGAACCTGCGCGTGTTCGGCCGGCCCATGGCGTCCTGGCGGGACAACATGCCCCGCGGCATGTTCCTGAAGTCGGAGCCGTGGGCGTCCAACCTCTCCGACCCGGCCGGGCGGTGGCGGCTGGACGTCTACTGCGCGGAGCAGGGGCTGACGGCACGGCACGCGAAGCCGATCCCGGTCGAGGCGTTCGCGCAGTACGGCCTGTGGTTCGCGCGCAACGCCGTGCCGGGGGTGGACGAGCGCACGGTGACCCGCGTGTCGGCCGGGCCCGGCGGCTTCACGGCGATCGCCGAGGACGGGGAGGAGGTGCACGCGCGGGCGGTGGCCCTGGCGGTCGGGGTGATGCCGTTCGTCGAGGTACCGCAGGCCCTGCGCGGACTGCACCCCGCGCTGGTGACGCACAGCAGCCACCACAGCGACCTCGACCGTTTCCGCGGCAAGGACGTCACGGTGATCGGCGGCGGCCAGGCGGCCCTGGAGACGGCGGCGCTGCTCGCCGAACAGGGCACGCGCGTACGGGTGCTGGCCCGGGCGGAACAGCTGGTCTGGAACGACGTGCCGCCGGCCTGGGAGCGCCCCTGGTGGCAGTCGGCCCGCTCCCCGCACAGCGGCCTCGGCCCGGGCTGGCGGAACTGGTTCTACGCGGAGCGCCCGGGCCTGTTCCGGCGGCTGCCGGAGCCGACCCGGGCCCGCATCGCGACCACGGCGCTGGGGCCGGCGGGCGCGTGGTGGGTGCGGGACCGGGTGGAGGGTGTGGTGGAGCTGCTGCCGGGCCATGAGGTGGCCGCGGCCTCCGCGGTGCCGGGCGGGGTCCGGCTGGACACGGTGAGCCGTACGGGCGCCCCGCGCAGCCTGGAGACCGAACACGTCATCGCCGCCACGGGATTCCGGGCGCGCTGCGACCGGCTCGGACTGCTCGCCCCCGAGCTGCGCGGCACGCTGGCGGCACTGCCCGACGGCTCCCCGCTGGTCGGGCACGGCTTCGAGTCCTCCCACCCGGGCCTGTTCCTGGCGGGCCTGGTGACGGCCTCGGGCTTCGGCCCGGCCATGCGCTTCGTCCAGGGCGCGGCCTTCACGGCGTCGACGCTCGTCGGAGGCGTACGCCGCCGGCTCGGTGCGATGCCCGCGGCCGGCACCGTCCCCGCGCCCGTGGACGGCAACCGGACCGAGTCGCCCTCGCCGGTGCGCCGCTGACGGCACATCGCACGGTGGCCCAGGGCCGCTGACGGCTACGAGCCGTCAGCCGCCCCGGTTGCAGTGGGGGGGCCCCCCCCGCCCGGGGCGGAGGGTGGGGGGGCGGGCGCCCCC